>USCI01000095.1 GCA_900553255.1 uncultured Oscillospiraceae bacterium
TTAAACTACTCTTCTCCTTCACAGTTCGCCGTCCAATATGTTTGACAAACCTACATTTGCGCATTTTCTCACCGAAAAAATGAGGATGGCCAGAGCGGATATATTATAGTGTTTTCCCTTTTATTTCAAGCAGTTCATTTAGTTTGTGCATAAGTTTTTCCTTTTCATTGCTCCCATTTGTAGCAAAACGCAAGTAAGGAATATTATACAAATCCAGAATGTGATTTTTCATTTTATCCCGCCGTGCCTGTATGGTGCCTTCTTTATGATAATGATATCCGTCAACTTCCACCGCAAGAACGGCTCTTTTGCTGATCCGGCTATAAATGAGAAAATCCAAGTGGGTGGCACTATTCATTGCATAGCGGCACTCATCGTCATTGAGGCGATATGGATCACGGATCAGCATATTCAAGGGCTGATGGCAGACTACATCCAGCGTGGAGAAACAATCGTCAGCCAATACCTCCTTGATTAGTGCATACATCAGATTTTCCGAGTCAAATGCCGATATACGCTTATGTTTTTTTAAAAAAGCAAAACGACTTTCGGTGTATTGCCGGTATAGATAGTCGAAAACGGAATAAAGGGTGCTGTCCTGTACATCGAAATTGTTGTAAGCTATATAGTCGACGAGATCGTCTATGTTTCCGTGCCGAACTTGTTCATTGCCTGATGTTACAAGATATAGCTGCTTTTTGGCACGGGATACCGCAACGTTGAGCAGATAAGGGTCATCGGTGAAGTCGGTGATTTCATCGTCAACGGTAGTCAGAATGATCGTATCTTTTTCGCGGCCTTGAAATTTATGGACCGTAGCCACTTCGATGGCTGGATCATCCAACTCCCGTTTCAATGCTTCGACCTGATGGTTATATGGAGCGATAATACCGATCTCGGTATGATCTGCGGTTATTTTGGGAAGCAACTCCGTACGGATAATGTCGATTTGCCGCTGATTATAGTGATCCCGTTCATGGTTGCCTTTAACTGTGCGGATGGCGGATATGACGTTTTTTTCGTGGTGATCTTCGGTCATCACCAGAAGTTCGCCGCCATAGAATTTCTCGTTACAGAAACCGATAATTTTAGGATGACACCGGTAATGCTCACGCAGCAATGTTTGCGGCACGTCCGGAAAGAGTAGGCAAATTGAGCGGAGAAAGCTGTTTTGAGCAAAATTGTAGCCTTCCGGAATGTGAAAACTCTGAAAAATGGCTTCGGCTCTTTTACGTATAGTATCCGTCACGACATTGGGCAACTGCTTGGCATCGCCCACAATCACGGCGTTTTTGGCACAGGACATCGCAAGCGCGCCGGTGGCCACATCCACCTGCGAGGCTTCATCCATAATCAGGTAATCATATTCCGCGCGTCTTCCTAAACTGCTGCGCGAAGAAAAGGTGGTACTTAAAACCACCGGATATTCACGCAACACGCTGGCGGGATCCTTCCAAAGCGTTTCGGCGGAGAAAACAGGCCGATTATGGCGTTCTCCGTATTTTTGAAACAGGTAATGGCGGAGATACTGCATCGACATGTCACGGAAATCTTCGATCAAATCGGTTACTTTAGTTTCTCCCAGTTCCTGCTGCAACCTATCGAGTTCGTCCACTAATTCCTGATGGCGTGAGGAATAGTACAGCTGCTGCATACCAGCAATAATCCGTGCAATGTCCTGCCGATAAAAGTGGCGGTCAGCAATGCCATAAATCCATCTGCTTTTTATTCTGAACCACGCCGACAGCGTTGCTTCCTGGTCGGCAACAGCTTGACACTCCTGCCACAGATTCATCAGGACATCTGACCGCAGTCGCTTACGGGAGGGCACGGTATACGCGTCCATGTCTGTTTCGGCGGTATACTGAGAAAAATATTGCATTTCCAGTTCGAGCGAAGCCAACTCCTGCCGTACGGCGGCCAGGCGTTCCTGCTTGGTAAATACGTCTTCTATCTTTACAGACATTGCCTGTAGTTTTTCCAAAAAAGCGGGCTCCTCTGCCGCATCCGTTCGCCAGGAACGCAAATCCGGGTAGAAACCGGTCTGGTGCGAAATAAAAGCGGCTTTGTTTTCCGCATTGCCGAGCGGAGCCACAACAAAGTCCATGCCGTATTTAGGCGAGGCCAGTTTTTCCAGAATATTCGCTGTTGCTGAGTTGTTGTTGGACACGACCTGAACGGTCTGACCGGAAATCAGCAGATTGGCAATGATGTTTAAAATCGTCTGTGTTTTCCCAGTACCTGGAGGTCCCTGTATAACGCTCAGCGGGCTTTCCAGAGCCGACTTTACCGCACGAACCTGGCTTGCATTGCAACCAAACGGAAAGATGGGTACGCTCGTTTTGCGGGAAGAGGATGGCAATTGCTGCGGATTCAGGTAGGCCGACAAGGCTGTTTTAGTAGAAACAAAATCCAGCCGATCGTATTGTTGAGATAACAGGTTTACCCCGTCTTCCGTACGGATACTGACCAGTTCAGCGATTTGTTTTAGATAGGCATAAACGTGCCGTTGTTTTGGGCTGTTCAGACAGGAGACCGTAATTGTCAGTTCGCTTTCGGTATAGTTGTGTTCACGGCCGTCCTGGAAGCGGATGTGCCAATAATTCTGGTAGGTGTCGCGGAAAACGCGAATGTCGGCAATTGAGTGCAGAGACGTTCCGTTATGGGAAAGGCGATATTGGTCGGGAATGAGAACCTCCGGATTCTTCAGCCAAGTGACATGGTGATAGGCATAGGAATATGTCTTTCCATTATCAAACAGAATGTCATACTTATGAGTGGCATGATTATATTGGCAGAAACGGACAGATGCGGTCACAAATTTTCCGCCGGCAATGAGCATATATTTACTGGTGTCCAAAGTTGACACCTCCGCCCTTACAGCTTTTGATCCTTTTCCATCACCGCGTCGGCTGCCGCCATCACCGCGGCCTCGAGGCCGCCGCGCTGCAGCGCACAGAGCCCTTCGATGGTGGTGCCGCCGGGGGAGCACACCTGGTCGATGAGCTCGCGCGGGTGGTCGCCGGATTCCTGCAGCAGCCGCACGGTGCCGAGCACCGCCTGCGCTGCGATTTTGAGCGCCTGCGCCTTCGGGATGCCGTAGCGTACGCCGGCCTGGGCGAGCGCGTCCACATACAGCAGCGTGAACGCCGGCGAGCAGCCCGCGAGCGCCGAGAAAATCGAAAACTTATCCTCCGGCAGCTCGATGACATCCCCCACCGCTTCAAAAATCCGCCGCGCCATCCGGCGGTGCTGGTCGGTGACCAGCTCGTTGCCGCAGAAGGCGGACATCGCTTCGCCTACCTTCGCGTTGATGTTGGGCATCACCCGGATGATCGGCAGGCCGGGGCCGGCCATCGAGGCAATCGCGTCGAGCGTTTTGCCGGCGGCAATCGAGATCACCAGCGGCATATGGCGGTGCAGCGCGGCAGACAGGGCCGGCAGCACCTCCGGGAACACCTGCGGTTTGACCGCGAGCACCAGGGCATCCACGCCGGCGGCCGCTTCCGCGCCGGAGGCGGCGATGCAGATGCCGCATTCCTCGAACAGCGCAGTCAGCTTGGCGCCGTCGGTGTCATACACCAGCATGTCCTCGCCGCGAAACCCATTCGCAGCCATTCCCCGGATAATGGCGCCGGCCATATTGCCCGCACCGATAAACCCTACCTTCATTTTCAGCTCCATCCTTTCGCCTTGCGGGAGGCGGGTGCGCGCCGGCGCTTTCCCCATCCCGATTCGTCCGTTTCCATAGCTCCTATATTACCCGCGTTTCCCGGCGGTGTCAACAAATCCGACGCAAATCCCCGGAGTTTCCCTTTTACAGCATCCGGGGAATGTGGTATACTGGTTCCAGATCCCTTTTCAAGGAGGCGGTGGTATGGCTATGGTCAATTACAACTGTTTCAACTGCGGCGCCGAGCTGACGTTCAATCCGAAGACCCAGCGGTGGGACTGCGCCTACTGCGGGGAGTCCTTCTCGCTCGAGGACTTTGAAAAGCGGCAGGCGGCTAAGCCGGATGCCGGGAAAACCGATGAGGCCCATGAAACCTGGGCGCAGACCGAGGCGACCGACGATTCGTCCGGCGATATGGTGGCCTATCACTGCGCGCACTGCGGCGCGGAAATCGTCACCAGCCGCGAAACGGTGGCGACCACCTGCGTCTACTGCCAGCGGCCGGTTGTGCTCGAGGCCCAGATGGCGGGCGCTTTCCGCCCGCAGTATGTGCTGCCTTTCGCCAAAACCAGGGAGGACGCGGTCGCGGCCTTCCGGGAATACGTGAAAAAGAAGCCGCTGCTGCCGCGGGAATTCACCGGCGAGCAGGCGATGCAGAAAATCACCGGCGTCTACGTGCCGTTCTGGCTGTTCAACTGCGGGGTGGATACCGACCTGACCGCCGACTGCCGCAACGTGACCTCCTGGAGCGACGGCGATTACCGTTACACCAAGACCGACTACTACCGCGTGGCCCGCAGCGGCCAGATCGCCTTCCGCAACATCCCGGTGGACGCTTCCTCCAAAATAGACAATGCGACGATGGATTCCATCGAGCCGTTCCCCTTTCAGGAACTGGTGGATTTTGCCCCGCCGTATCTGTCCGGCTTCCTCGCCGAGCGCTACGACGAGGATACCTCGGCGGCTGCGCCGCGCGCCACCTCCCGGGCCGGCGCTACCGCGATGAGCGAGCTGCGCGGCACCATCCAAGGGTACAGCACCACCATTGTGACCAGCTCCAACCAGCAGTTCAACGACCTCAATGCCTGGTACACCCTGCTGCCGGTATGGCTGCTTTCCTGCGAGTTCAAGGGGAAGCCCTACCTCTTTGCGATGAACGGGCGCACCGGTAAGTTTACCGGCAACCTCCCTATCGACGGCCGGCGGGCGCTGCTGTATACGCTGCTGACCTTTTTGATCTGCGCCGGCGCGGCGGCACTGGTACTGCTGCTGTTATGGCTGATCGGGTGAAGGAGGGGTTGAGGATGAAACGTTGGCTTGGCCTGGCCGCCCTGCTCGCGCTGCTGTTTGCGCTGCCGGCTGCGGCAAGGGTGGACTTCGACTACGACAGCATCGATCCGGCGGTCAAGGTGCACGATCTGGCCGGGCTGCTCTCCGACGGGGAGGAGGCGCGGCTTGCGGAGGAGATGCAGGCGCTCGGGGACGAATACGAGACCGATGTGGCTGCGGTGACGGTGGACGAGAACCCCGGCACCGCCCAGCAGCTCGCGGAGGATATTTTCGATTACTGTGGCTTCGGCTATGCGTCGGGCAACGACGGCGTGCTGCTGCTGGTCGATATGGACAACCGCGAGGTGGCGATTGTTACCACCGGTACGGCGGAACACTCCATACGGCAGGAGCAGATGGGTGCGATACTCGATGAAATTGCGCCCAAGCTCACGGCTCGCGATTATGCCGATGCGGTGGAGGTGTTTATCGACTGTGTGCGGTATGAGCTGGCCTGCTATGCCGCCGAGCAGAACGGTGAGCCCCTGCCGCCCGGGTATGAGGCGCCTTATACCCCCGTTTCCTCATCCGGCAGCACGGCCAACTGGCCGCTGCGCATTCTGGTTGCGGCAGGCATTGCGGCGGCGGTGACGGGCGTGCGGATGTTCCTGCTGTATCGCCGGCATCGACCGGTGCAGACGGCCTCAGAAGCCGCCTCCTATACGGTGCCGGACAGCTTCCGGGTCACCCGGCAGGAGGATGTATTCCTGCGCTCGAGCGTCACCAAGACCCGCATTCCGAAGGACAACGGCGGGTCGTCGGGCGGCTCCTCCGGGGGCTTCCATACCGGCAGCAGCGGCACTTCACACGGCGGTGGAAGCCGCAGCTTCTGATGCCGGCGCATTGGCGGCGTTTTTCGTCCAAAACCAAAGAAATCGCAAATTCTTCGCAGAAATTCATTGACAAACCGCAGCGGCTATATTATAATATCACCGTTGCGTTTTTCGGGGTGTAGCTCAGTTTGGTAGAGCGCTTGGTTCGGGACCAAGAGGCCATGGGTTCAAGTCCCGTCACTCCGACCAAATCAAAAAGCCCGGGAAGCCTGTGTTTATGCGGCTTACCGGGCTTTTTCATTTTTTACTCCAAAAGGGTGAAAATCTGTTTTTAACTAAAAAAATCTAGTATTTTCTGCAAGATAGGCAACCGATTGGCAACTAAAATAAAAGGGCAGATTACAAAATGACAGGAGGCTGAAATGAAAACATTTCAGCCTCCTGCTTTATTAAGCAGGAGGAAGATGTACATGCCAGAATATCAATTGGAACTCAAGCAGCTGGTGGACTATCCACGTTGCCGGATTTACCGAAAATTCATCCAGTCCCTGATCGCAGACCGAAACTTCCATTCTCATGGAGGTTCCGGTCTTTTTTATTATATCGTACTCTGTTCCCTCGTTAATTTCCGTTTTTCGTACCGGCGCATTGAGCGCACATCCTACCTCGTCAGCCCCGGCGAATGGATCTGTACCTTGAACGACCTGACAGCCCAGCTGCGACTGAAGCGGCCCAGGCAGGCTCTGCAGATGTTAGAACGCCTACAAAAGCAGCACTATATCACCTTCAGCCTGCTGGCCCGCGGGCGGGTCGTTAAGTTTAAAATCACCGCCTGGCAGAAAAGCAACACGGTACTTGACTATAATGCTCCCTGTCAAAAGGATGCCGGCTTTTTCTTCTTCCCTATTGCCATCCTGAACGAACTGATCGGCATGGGGAAATGCTCCGAACTGGACATTCTTCTCGACCTGTGGCTGCATACGGTGTACCGGGACGAACGGGTGCGGGGCTCGGATAAGGGGCCGGTGGTCTACTACCGCAGCTGCACCGGCGAGCCATTTGTCAGCTATACCGAACTGGCGGAACGCTGGGGTGTTTCCCGTTCCACGGTCAGCCGTACCCTCAACAAGCTGGCTGAAAACGGCCATTTGACTCTGATCGCCGGAACCGGCAAAAAGGGCAGCGTCATTTACCTGAACAATTACCTGTCCACCATGTTCCAAATCTCAGACGTTCTGATCGATAAGGAGGAAATCGCCATGTCCCTTTGCTTCCATGTCCAGGTTTCCAAAGAAGCCGGCGAGCAAAACCAACTCGTGCAGGAAAATCAAATTTGCGTTTCAGGCACGATTCCCAGCGTTTCAAAAACGCACATCCCATATATCCTGTCCAAAGTGGCGTCAGTCCTGTATTCGCAAGGGATTCCGTGCTGCCGATGCCGGAATTCCCGGTATAAGTTATATCGTTATCCGGACGACTGCAGGAATAAGAAGGCGTTGGAACTGACCATCCATTGTGGAAACGGTCCGGCCTTATACCGATTTGAACTGAACCTGACTGTCCGGCAGGAAGGGGATGTTCGCCGATGAAAGAGCCACACACCGACAGGGAATTCACCAACCGGGCAGAAAATCCGCTGCTGCATGATACCTGGAAACTGTTAAGCAAGTACAGAGATGTTACCTGGAGCCTGGAATTATCAGTACAGCAAATAAAAAAGAGTTTTGAGATGGAGTACAGCACCGATATCGACGCATTTCTCGACAGTATATACCTGGCTGGCGCTGAGCTTACCGGGACAGACATCGAATATCAGTCCAAATGTATCGAGCGCTCCAACAAAATGCTCAAACTGGTGGATTCCTCGATTGATTTGCTCCGAAATAAACACAAGAATGGGGAAACCTTCTATTGGGTTCTGTACTACACCTATCTCTCCCCGCAGGAGGTAGGGAGCGTACTGGACATCATCGAAGCAATCCGGCCGCATGTGAAGTACATTTCCTACCGAACCTATTACCGGTATCGCCGGGAGGCCATCGAAGCCCTCAGTAACGTGTTGTGGGGCTATACGTCCAGGGATTGTATGGAATTGCTGGAAAAGTTTTTTCCGGATAAGCAAACCGCCAAATAGAATCTCCCTGTTCCAACACCGTTTTCCAACAAGTACCAGAAATTTATAAGGTAATATCGAGTATAATGGAAATCAGAACGTTTGTTTTCGGAGAGGACATGGAACGGATTATTTTACATTCTGATATGAATAATTTTTACGCATCGGTCGAATGTCTATATCATCCGGAACTGAGGGGGAAACCGGTGGCCGTGGCCGGCGACCCGGAGGCCCGGCATGGTATTGTCCTGGCGAAAAACTACCCGGCCAAAGCCTGCGGCGTCCAGACGGGCGATCCTTTGTGGATGGCCCGGCAGAAATGCCCGGACATTGTGTTCACCCCGCCCCATTATGACCGCTATATGCAGTTTT
>USCI01000096.1 GCA_900553255.1 uncultured Oscillospiraceae bacterium
GACGCCATATTTTTCTGCGTACTTCATCAGGGATTGCCGATACGCCATGTCCTGTGTTATACTCCTGCTCATGAAGGATATGGTCTCCTCTCGTACAGTTGGTGTGTGGTAACTCAACTATAACCGATGAGGCCTTATCCTTCATCCTTTTTCTTCCTCTGTCCAATATCTATTGTAGTCCTACACTGTAATAACAAAAGGCAGATAAGCGGGTATTGCGCTGGGCGGCTGGTTATGGTATTATAAACAACTAAAGCAACATATTTTTATAGCAGAGGAAACCGCGTTATTATGCCTTAAAGGTAATAAGGAGTTTACTCCACGGAGAGGAACGGATCCATTTGGATAATCGGCCCATAGGGATTTTTGATTCGGGGCTCGGCGGCCTGACGGCGGTGCGGCAGCTGTTGCGGCTGCTGCCGGGCGAGGATATTGTGTATTTCGGGGACACCGGCCGGGTGCCGTACGGCAACCGCAGCCGCGAAACCATTACCCGGTACGCGCGGCAGGACTGCCGGTTTTTGCTGGAGAACGATGTCAAGCTGCTGATTGCCGCCTGCGGTACGGTCAGTTCGGCGGCGGCGGATGTTCTGGAAGGCATGCCGGTGCCGGCGTTCGGTGTGGTGGAACCGGCTGCAAAGGCGGCGGTGGAAGCGACCCGCAGCGGGCGCATCGGGGTTATCGGTACGAGCGCGACGGTGCGTTCCGGCGCTTTCCAGCGCTGTATTACCGATCTGAGGCGGGATGTGCAGGTGATCATGCAGGCCTGCCCGCTGTTCGTGCCGCTGGTCGAAAACGGCTGGATCGACCGGGCGGATCCGGTTGCTCGCCTGATGGCGGAGCGGTATCTCCAGCCGCTGCGCGAACAGCGGATCGACACACTGATCCTCGGCTGCACCCATTTTCCGCTGCTGACGCCGATCCTGTCGGACATCCTCGGTGAGGAGGTCACGCTGATCGATTCCGGCCGCGAGGCGGCGCTGCGCTGTGCGCAGCTGCTCGGCGAGAGGGATGCGCTGAATACGGCGCAGCGGCAGGGCTGCTGCCGGTTTTACATCAGTGACCGGCAAGAGGATTTTGCCCGGATGGCGGCGATGTTCCTCGGCCATCCGGTGGAGGGCGACCTGCATATGGTCAATATCGACGCGCTGGATGCCGGGAACTGAGACGGCACAGCACAGTACATACCGGCAAGGGCCGGACGGGAGTGGAAGGCATTGGATGTCTGGATATCGATCACCGGCATACAGCGGGTGGACGGGGAGAGCAACGTCGCGGAGCTGTCCACCGGCGGGACGCTGGAACGCGAGCAGGACGGCTACCTGCTGACCTATGACGAGAGCGAGGCAACCGGCATGGCCGGGGTACGCACCGCGCTGCATATCCGGGACGACGGGGTAACGATGGAGCGTACCGGCGCGATGAACGCACTGCTGGTGCTGGAAACCGGCAAACGGCACATGTGCGAGTACGACACCGGCTATGGCAAGCTGATGATGGGCGTGTATACACAGGAACTGAGCAACCATCTCGCGGAAACCGGCGGGGAACTCGCGCTGCGCTATACGCTGGATTTCAACGCCGGGTTCGCCGCGGCGCACGAGCTGCGGGTTTCGGTGCGGGAAATCCGGCAGTAGCTATTAGGAAATAAAGAATAAGGAAAAGCCAGGTATGGCGGGAAAGGTTTGAGACGGTTATGGCAAAGGCGGTCAAAACGGCGGAAAATCAACTGCGGCAGGCGGTGCTCGATGCGCTCGGACAGGCGGTAGCGGCGGGCGAGCTGCCGGCGGAGCCGATCCCGGCGTTCGGGATTGAGGTGCCGGCCGACCGCGCGCACGGCGACCTCGCAGCAAATGTGGCGATGGTGTCGGCACGGGCGCTGCATCGGGCGCCGCGCCAGATCGCGGAGGCGATCCTCGCGCATCTGTCGCTCGAGGGCACCTATCTCGAGCGGGCGGAGGTGGCCGGCCCCGGCTTTCTCAACTTCTTCCTGTCGCCGGCGTTTTACGCGGCGGTGGTCGGGGAGGTACTCGAGGCGGGTGACCAGTATGGCCGCTCGGACTTCGGCGGCGGCAAAAAGGTGATGGTGGAATTCGTTTCCGCGAACCCCACCGGGCCGATGCACATGGGGAACGCGCGCGGCGGTGCGCTGGGCGATTGCCTGGCATCGGTGCTGGATGCGGCGGGCTACGACGTGTGGCGGGAATTCTATGTCAACGACGCCGGAAACCAGATCGAAAAATTCGGCCTGTCGCTGGATGTGCGGTATCAGCAGCATTTCCGCGGCGAGGATGCGGTGGAGCTGCCGGAGGATGCCTATCACGGCGACGATATCCGGGAGCATGCGGCGAATTTTGCCGCCATTTACGGCGACAAATACCTCGACGCACCCGAAGCGGAGCGTCGGGCGGCGCTGGTGCAGTATGCGCTGCCGCTCAACATTGAAAAGATGCACCGCGACCTCGAAAAATACCGCATCGTTTACGACGAATGGTTCCGGGAATCGGTGCTGCACAACGACGGCGAGCTCAAGGCCACCATCGACCTGCTCACCGAAAAGGGCTTGACCTACGAAAAGGACGGCGCGCTGTGGTATAAGGCGAGCGAACACGGCGGCGAAAAGGACGAGGTGCTGGTGCGTGCCAACGGCAACCCGACCTATTTTGCGGCGGACATCGCCTATCACCGCAACAAGTTCGCGCGCGGTTTTGACATCTGCATCGACGTGTGGGGGGCGGACCATCACGGCCACGTCGCCCGCATGAAGGGCGCGATGGACGCGGTCGGCCTCGACGGCAGCCGCCTGCACGTCGTGCTGTTTCAGCTGGTGCGCCTGATGCAGGATGGCGAAGTGGTGCGCATGTCCAAGCGCTCCGGTAAGGCCATCCAGCTCGCCGACCTGCTCGACGAGGTGCCGGTGGATGCGGCGCGGTTTTTCTTCAACCTGCGCGAGGCGGGTTCCCAGATGGATTTCGACCTGGGGCTGGCGGTGGAGCAGTCCTCGTCCAACCCGGTGTATTATGTCCAGTACGCGCACGCGCGCATCTGCTCGATCTTCAAAAACCTGCAGGCGGAGGGCATAACGCCGCGCGCCTGCACGGCGCAGGAGCTCGTCCGGCTGACCGAGCCGGCGGAAAAGGAGCTCATCCGGCATATTGCCGCGTATACCGGCGAGATCATCGAGGCGGCGCGGGACTACGACCCGGCCCGCATCACCCGGTACTGCATGGATCTCGCGGGGCTGTTTCACAAGTTTTATAATTCCTGCCGGGTCAAGGGCGAGGAGGAGCCGCTCATGCAGGCGCGCCTGGCGCTGTGCGAGGCGACCCGCACCACCCTGCGCAATGCGCTGTCGCTGCTGAAGATCACGGCGCCGGAGACGATGTAAAGGTGTTTTTGGCAGGCTGCAGGCCGCGAAACCGTGGGTTTCGTTCGGATGTACCTGGGGATATTGGCTGATGGAATGGAGAGGATGATCACCACCATGAAACTGCCATGGAAGCTGCCGCTGGTCGTGGGCGGAAGGGCAAAACTGGCGTCCGCTGATACGCTTGCGGCGTACCGCCGTGACCCGGCGCGCCTGGCCGATGAGGTGAGGCCGTACGCCGTGGCCGGCTGCGGTATCGTGCGGGCGCCCACGGCGGGCGCCAACCGGATCCTTCTGGAAAAGGACGGGCTCGGCGGCGAGGTGCAGGCGATCAATACGGAGCTGGTGGCAGCGGTTAAGCAGGCGGCGGGCGGCAGCCTGACAGCGGGCTGTCTCGGGCCGACCGGCCTGCAGGCGGAGCCGCACGGCGATACGCCGGTGACCGCGCTGATCGCGGTATATGCCGAGCAGGCCAAGGCGCTGCGGGACGCAGGCTGTGAGGTGCTGCTGTGTGAAGGGATGACCAGTCTCAACGAGGCGCGCGCGGCGCTGCTGGCCGCGCGGGAAACCCGGCTGCCGGTGATTGTGATCCTGCGGGTGGACCGGCAGGGGGAAACGGCGACCGGGACGCGGCTGCTGCCGGCGGTGATTACCCTGCAGGCGCTCGGCGCCGCGGCGGTCGGGATCGAAACCGATGCGCCGGCGGAAGAAGCGGCCGAATGGATCGAGGAAGCGCTCGATTATGCAGCCGTACCGCTGGCGGCTTTTTCATCGGCCGCACCGGGGGAGACGCAGGGGGCGTATCTGGAGCGGATGCACACCCTGCTGGACGCTGGCACGGCGATTGTCGGCGGGACGGAGGTGTCTGCCGCAGCGCTGAAGGCGTTGTGCCGGCTGGCGGATGAGCATGCAATTGTGGCGGCGCCGGAAATCGATACCGACGCGGCGGCGGGGGAACACGAGGCGTTTTTCCTGGGGGAGGATCTCTCCTGCAGTGAGCCGCTTGTTTGTGACAGCAGCCTCGAGGATGCGCTGATCGAGGCGGAGGAGGAATACAATGCGGTGCGGGTGGAACTTGCGGTGCCGGAGGATATCCCCCGGCTGCTCGAGGCGTCGCAGGTGTGCCGGCTGCCGATTGTGATCACCACCGACCGGGCGATGCTGCTCGATGAGGCGCTGCTGCGGTATCCGGGCCGGCTGCTGGTGGATTCGCTCGGCGGCATCGAGCGTACGCTGATCGATGACATCGCCGCCCAGTACGGCGCTGTGGTGTTTTGACGGCTGCCGGGGCGCCGTACCGGGCATCTTTTTAGGGGCCTTTTTGAAAAAAGGCCCCTAAGACCCCGAAAAACTTTAAGATGCGCGGAGCCTGCCGCCCTCGGGCGGCGGACACCGCGCATTTTCAAAGTTCTTTGAGATTTTTAAGAGCTTTCTTTCAAGAAAGCTCTTAAACGGGGTTCGGGGCAGCGCCCCGGCAGCCGTCAAAAAGCCGTTGATTTTTCGGTAAAGATCGTGTATACTAAAAGACACGCCGTATGTTTTGGGGCATACGGGCGGGCTGGTCCTGTGCGACGGTGCGCCGTGAACCATGTCAGGCGGGGAACCGAGCAGCATTAAGCGGTTGCCCCGTGCGCCGCAGGTAACCTGTCCGTCCGTATGCCCGAGAGCACGCGGCGTTTGCGCTCGAATGCGCCGGAGTCCGGCGGCCAAGGCCGTCCGCGGGAGGGAAGGAAAGGCTTATGTATCAGGTGCTGTACCGCAAATGGCGGCCGCAGGTGTTTTCGGACGTCTCCGGCCAGCCGCACGTGACCGAAACGCTCAAAAACGAGATCCGCACCGGAAGGCTGGCGCACGCCTATCTGTTCACCGGTTCCCGCGGTACCGGCAAAACCACCTGTGCCAAAATCCTGGCCAAGGCGGCCAACTGCCTGCATCCGCACGACGGCGATCCCTGCAACGAATGCGACATCTGCCGCGGCATCGATGACGGCTCGATTATGGACGTGGTGGAAATCGACGCCGCGTCCAACAACGGTGTGGACAACATACGCTCGCTGCAGGAGGAGGTCAGCTTCACCCCGGCGGTCGCGAAATACCGCGTATACATCATCGACGAGGTGCACATGCTTTCCGGCGGCGCCTTCAACGCGCTGCTCAAAACGCTGGAAGAACCGCCGGCGCACGTGCTGTTTATTCTGGCGACCACCGAGGTGCACAAGCTGCCGGCGACCATCCTGTCGCGGTGCCAGCGCTTCGACTTCAACCGTATCCGCCCCGCCGACATTGCGGCGCGCATCGATTACATCGCCGGGCAGGAGGGCTTCACCGTCAGCGAGGACGCCGCCCTGCTGATTGCGCGGCTGTCGGACGGCGCGCTGCGCGATGCGCTGTCGCTGCTCGACCAGTGCGTGTCCCGTACGAAGGAAATCACCGCGGAGGTGGTCTCCGAGGTGGCCGGCATGACCGGGCGGGATCATCTCTACGAGCTGTCGGAGGCGGTGCGCCGGCACGATGGCGGCGCGGGACTTGCCGTCATCGACCGGCTGCATGGCGCCTCCCGGGATATGGAGCGCCTTTGCGCGGAATGGATTGATTTTTACCGCAACCTGATGATTCTCAAAAGCGTACCGCAGCCCGGCGACCTGATCATCGCCTCGCAGGCGGAACTCGACCGCATGAAGGCGGAAGCGGATGGCTACGACCTGCCGACCATCCTGCACGGTATGGATACCCTGCAGCGCGCGCTCGACCGGCTGCGCGGCGGCGTGTCCCGCCGGGTGGAGATGGAGATGGCGGTGCTGCGGCTGTGCTCGCCGGAGCTCGACAACAGCGTGGACAGTCTGCTGCGGCGGGTCAAAATGCTGGAGGACCGAATCAGCACCGGACAGATTGCTGTGTCGTCGGCCGTCCCGCCGGCGGCTGTATCTGTCCCGGCGGCTGTGCCGCAGCCTGCGACGGAGCTGCCGGACACAGCGCAAGCGCCGGTTGTTCCGGTGCCCGGGGATGCGGCTGCGCCGGCGCCGCCGGTTTCCCCTGCCGCCCGGCCGGAGCCGGAGGAAGTGGTGCAGGAGGTGCCGTTTGCCCAGTGGCAGGACGTGCTCGAAGCACTGAGTACCGCCTGTCCGCCGCTTTGCGGCGTGCTGGCCGGATCATCTGCGTTCCTGCGCGGTGATCTGCTGCTGGTGGCAACCGACAACGATCTGTTCAAGACCCTGGTAACCCGCGACGGCAACAAAAAGCTGCTGCAGGATATCCTGCAGGCGAAGACCGGACGCCGTCTGCGCATCGGCATCCGGAAAACCGCCGGACACACGGCACCGGCGCCTGAGGATCCGCTGACCGCTTTCCTGCGCGCCAGCCGGGAAAAGGGCGTAGAGGTTGAGGTCAAGCCGTAGAAAAACGATATTTCGTCCGCTTTTTCAGGGCGGCGATACCGGGGAAAATCCCGGATGCCTTTTCCGAGAGGGCAGTATAAGTACAGAAAGGATGCGGAAACAGGATGAAAGCACGTTTGCCGGAGGGCGTGGGCAGAGGCCCGGGAAATATGCAGAGCATGATCCGACAGGCCCAGAAGATGCAGGAGGACATGGCGGCGCTGCAGGCCGAGCTGGACGAGCGGGAGTATACCGCGGCGGCCGGCGGCGGGGCGGTGACCGCGACGGTCAACGGCAAGCATAAGGTGACCGCGCTGACCATCAAGCCGGAGGTTGTGGATCCGGAGGATGTGGAGATGCTCGCGGATCTCGTGACCGCGGCGGTCAACGAGGCGATCCGGCAGGCGGCCGATACCGCCGAGGCGGAGATGTCCAAGGTGACCGGCGGGCTGAACATGCCGGGGCTGTTCTGATATGGCGTATCTGGCGGCGCCGCTTGCGCGGCTGGTGGAACAGCTGGAACGCCTGCCGAGCGTGGGCCATAAGTCTGCGCAGCGGCTGGCCTTCCACATATTGAATATGCCGGACAAATCGGCCGAGGCTCTGGTCGCCGCCATTCAGGAGGCGCGCGCCCAGATCCACGAGTGCAAGATCTGCCACAACCTCACTGACCATGAGATCTGTCCGATCTGCAGCGCCGAAAACCGCGACCGGTCGGTGATCTGCGTGGTGGAGGATCCCCGCGATGTGATCGCCTTTGAGCGCACGCGGGAATACAACGGCCTGTACCATGTCCTGCACGGCACCATCTCCCCGATGGACGGCATCGATGCGGAAAAGCTGCGCATCAAGGAGCTGCTGACCCGGGTGGCGGACGACACCGTGCAGGAGGTCATCATGGCGACCAACCCCACCGTGGAGGGCGAAACCACTGCGGCGTACATCTCCCGCCTGCTCAAGCCGTTTGGTCTGAAGGTCACCCGGCTCGCCTACGGCATCCCGGTGGGCGGCGATCTCGAATATGCGGATGAAATCACGCTGCGCCGCTCGCTTGAGGGACGAAGCGTGCTGTAAACGGTTTCCCGGGACGCAGGATATACGGCATCTCTTTCTGACAAAAGGAAGGGGATTGTGTTGGGCTTTCTCGGCGGATCCTGGACGGGATTTCTTTTGCTGCTGCCCCTTGCGGCGGCCGCCGTCCAGATCGTGCTGTCGCAGCGAAGGCGGCGGTGGTGGCTCGGCCTGCTCCTGCCGGTTTTTTGCCTTGTGACGGGAGCGGTGCTCGGAATCGGCCTGAACGGCCTGCCGGTGGCGGGCTCCCGGCCGCTGGCCGCTTTATGGCTGTGCATAACTCTGGCGGTCATTCTGCTGCTGCTTTGGGGGATCTGCCGGGTAAAGCGCGGCTGGCTGCGGGCGATGTGCGTAATTTTGGCCGTCGGGCTGCTGCCGCTGGTGCTCCAGCGAAATGATGG
>USCI01000097.1 GCA_900553255.1 uncultured Oscillospiraceae bacterium
TGTAGCACAGCCCTTGGAGAGGGGCTCTAATAACTACTACTCTATTATACAAGGAGGATACGCTATATGGATTTCAGCTATAGTTCACCATGACATCGGGACTAACCTATAATACAAACACACCTGCGTTTGAAAAAGCCCGGCAGTTGACCGACGGAAAAATGGACACCGTAACGGTCATCAAATGCCTTGCTCAGGATCCCCTATCCTTCGAGCCGGGCGAAAAATGGGTGTACAGCTTAAGCCACGATGTTTTGGGCGCGGTGGTAGAGGTTATTTCGGGTAAAAAATTTCGCGATTATGTGAAAGAAAACATATTCCTTCCGCTTGATATGCAGGAATCCTGCTTCCATAACGATTCCGTTCAGGACAGAATGGCGCAGCAATACCAGTCTGCCGACTTCACCGAAGACGATTTGTCCCGCCTTCGCTCCGGTACGGGCGGGGATGTTATGGACGGCATCACAAATGTGGGGAAAAATGTGGTGGGACATGTTTTCGGCAGCGAATACGACAGCGGCGGGGCCGGGATCACCACCTCTGTTCCGGATTATTCCAAATTTGTATCGGCACTCGCCAACGGCGGAGTCGGGAGCAACGGGGAAAGGATCCTTTCTTCCCGGACGATCGACCTTATGCGTTCCGACCAGCTCAAAGGGCAGCCGAGAGCAGATTACGAATGCCCCGCGCTTAAGGGCTACAGCTATGGTTTAGGGGTAAGGACCCTGATAAATGTTGCCCAAAGCGGCTCCTTCGGCAGTGTGGGCGAGTTTGGCTGGGGCGGAGCGGCAGGTGCAAATACGCTTGTTGATCCAAAGCTTAAGCTTTCCATGTTCTATGCGCAGCATGTGTTAAACCCGCAGGACTGTCATTACCAGCCGGATATCCGGAAAGCCCTGTATGCCAGCCTGGGCTGACGGAAAGTTCCCTTTTTTCTATGCACAGCAACCGCCCGGCCGAAAAACAAAATTGTTTTTCGGCCGGGCGGTTTTGCTATGGCGCAGCTCTCCCCCTGCCCGGTGAGGGAACAGAAATGGCTAATCGTCGGTTCGGCACCGCGCGGGAAATTTTGAGCGCAGGTGCTACAAGTCTACGTTCTGTCGGCAAGATTTTCGATACGAATCATCCCCTTTTTCTCTCTCCGTCTGGCTAAACTCACCAAGCTTTTGGTGTTGCCTGCCAAGCCACAGTCATAGGCAATCAAATAATCACTGGTTTTTATCATATATTGATCCGCACGAATTATGGCAGCTCTCTTAGGTACAAACTCCAAGCCTAGGGGATAACACGTATCATCAAATTCATCCGGCACAGCCACCGGCCGATCAAACGGGTGGTACGGCAGCAAAAGAGTAAGCATCACCTCAGGATACGATTTCTTGGCTTTTTTAACAGCCTGTGCCGCATAGCGGTCAAAGTCACCATATTGTCCCACAGTAAATTGCGTCACGCCGAATTCCACAATATGACGTTTCACCGCTTCATCCAACAACGGGCACAAATCCGACGGAGCCACACGGTGTCCGATGAAAAAACAGTTTGCCATTTTGTTTTCCCCCATAAATTTCTTTTTACTATGCCTATATGGTCCGATGCTCTTTAAAGTCATTATAACATGGCCAGATTGCACATACAATACAAGTATCCTTCTTTCAGGGGGTTATTTGTTTATGGTGGATTATAAAGACATCGGTATGCGGATACGCACGGCGCGGCAAAGGAAAAACATGACACAGGAGCGGCTGGCGGAAGCCGTGGGCGTCGGTGTTACACACATAAGCCACATCGAAACCGGCAACAGCGTCCCCAGTTTGCAGACGTTGATCGATATTATCAACACACTGGATTGCTCCGCCGACGAGCTGCTTTGTATTGAAATAAACCGGGCCCGGCCGGTATATGAAAACTGGCTGGGAGAGCTGGTCGAGGATTGCAGTCAGCAGGAATTAAAGCTGATTACCGATGTTATAGTCGGTCTGAAATCTTCCATGCGCAGGCTGAAAACATTTGACTAAGAGAAAAGAGAACCGGTTTTCGTCAATGCCGAAAACCGGTTCTCTTTATTCCCGCTCTATTTTCACACCATCGCGATAAAGCCCGCCAGGCTGCCGCGCTGCCCGCCGGTCGCACGGTGGGACCAGAACACGTCCGGATGACAGCGGGTGCACAGGTCGGTGACGGTGATATGCGCCGCCGGCACCCCGGCCGCCTCCAGGATCCGGCGGTTGACCGCCCACAGATCAATATAAAACTTCTCCCCCGCCGGACGGCTGCAGCCGTCCGCCTCATCGAGCGCGGCGAACGCCTGCTGCACCGGCGCATCCACCTCAAAGCAGCACGGGCCGATCGACGGCCCGACCGCGGCAAGGATATTCTCCCGCTTACAGCCGTATTCCCGGCACATCCGCTCCACCGTCACCGCGCCGATGCGCGCAACCGTCCCGCGCCAGCCCGCGTGAGAGGTGGCTACCGCCCGGCGCACCGGATCCACGAAAAACAGCGGCACGCAGTCCGCATACTGGGTGCACAGCACCACCCCGGCCCGGTCGGTCAGCAAACCGTCAATATCCGCATAGCCCCGCTCACGGGTCACCCCGCGCCCGCAGTCGGCTTCGGTACACACGTGCAGATTCGTATGATGTTCCTGGGCGGAAACCACCGTCTGCTGTGCCGGCACCCCGATGGCGCCGCACAAGCGCCGGAAGTTCTCCCGCACCCGCTCATCCTCATCCCCGCGGGTAAACGACAGATTCATGCTGGCATATACGCCCTCGCTCACCCCGCCGAGCCGGGTGGAAAACCCATGCCGGACAAACGGGATTTCGTCAAAGGCCGGGAAGGTATAATACACGACGCCGTCCTTCTCGTGCGCGGCGAGGGTATGCGTTTCAGGCAGGGTCATCCGCTGTCAGTCCTTTCGTTTGGTCTGCGCCGCCTGACGGCAGGCGTCAAGCAGCTGCGCGCACACCGTCTCCACCCCGAAGCGGGAGACGGTCATCTCCCGGATACGCTGCGGGTCGTAGCCCGCCGCCGTATCCAGCATCCGCAGCATCGCGCCAGCGAGTGCTTCGGCGTCATCCACCGGCGTGAGCAGACCGATTTCTTCGGTGACGATATCCTCCGGCCCGCCGCAGCGGGTGCTGATCAGCGGCTTGCCGCAGGCGGCCGCCTCATTGAGCACGCAGGACAGCGTTTCGGTGCGCGACGAGCAGACAAAACAATCGCAGCCATTCATAAAGGCGGGCACCTCGTCCCGCGGGACCGCTCCCACCAGGCGGCAGCAGTCCCCCACCCCGCCGGTATCGATGAGCCCCTGCAGTGTCTCCCGCAGGCCGCCCACCCCCGCGATCTCCAGCCGTACCGGCCGGTCGGTCTGCGCCCTGAGCCGGACAAACGCCCGGATGAGGGTATCGTAACCCTTGATCGGGCGCAGCTGCCCCATCGCGCGGAACACGAACGCCCCATCCTGCGGCGGCGCCGGCAGCGGGCGGAAACGCTCGGTATCCACCATATCCGGAATTACCCGCGTTTCCCCGAACGGTGCCATCACCCGTTTGAGCGCGGTACTCACACAGGCGTTTACCGCCGCCTTTTCCATCACCGCACGCAGGCGCTGCCGCATCGGGCTGCCGTCCGGTTCGGTGATGACAAAGGAGGAATGCTCCATGAAAAAAAGCGGCAGGTCATGCGCTTCGCACAGCGAAAGCGCCTCATAGCCCAGCAGCGACGAACGCAGGTTGACCACATCCGGCCGGCCCTGCTCCCGCTCGATGCGGCGGTACAGCTTTTCGAGCATCCGCGTGCGCTGGAAGCAGCGGCCGCGCTCCCAGCGCGGGGTGAGGTTCGGGCGCTTATACACATAGGTATGCACCCCGCCATCGCAGGTATACGTGATACCGCTATGCGACGGGCGGAAATTGCCCCCCACGTTGACATACGCGACCGTCACCTGCGCGCCGCGCGCCGCCATCGCCTGCGCCTGCTCCCGGTAAAAGGTGCCGAGCAGCGGCGCTTCGGGGGTCGGGTACCACGACGGCACCATCAGCACCCGGAGCGGTTGAGGCATGAAAATCATCCTTTCGGCTATGGATTTCGCTTTGCGTATAGTATACACGCTTTCTGGCGCGAAAGACAAGAGGCCGCAAAAATGTTGCCAAATCCGTCGCCGGCTGATACAATGAAATCAATATTTCAACGGGAGGCGGGCTTATGGACAAAGCAAAAATCCGGTTTCTGCGCATGCAGCGGCAGTTTTTTACCCGGAAAGCCGGCGAACACGACTACCCGGAGCTGTACCGGGACATGCAGCCCGGCCAGAATGTGTACTGGAACGGCTTCGGGCAGCCGCCGACCCTCACCCCGCGCACCGCTTTCGACGATCTGGCATTCAACCGGCAGCGGCAGCTTGGCCGGCGGCTGATCAAGGGCCGGTTCGCGGGCGGCATTCTCGGCTGGATCGTCCCGGAGGATCTGGAGATTTTTGCGGCACTGTACCGCAAACCGCTGGAGCATCCGAACGAGATCCAGCTGCACATCCTCGCGCGCATCGAGCGCGAGGGACCGCTGACCATCCAGCAGATCAAGCAGGACACCGGACTGCTGGTCAAGGAAATCACCCCCGCCCTGCACCGCCTGCAGGAGGCCTTCCTCCTTTACGAGGACCAGTACGACGGCGAATGGGACCGGGGCTGGTACCGGTTTGTCGAAATGTTCCCCGACGCCGACCTGAACCGCTATTCCCGGCAGGACGCGCTGAAAATCGTGCTGCGGCGGTTCGCCTTCCGCCAAGTCGTGTTCGACTTCACGATGGCCAAAGCGTTCTACCGGCTGCCGGAAAAGGAGATCCGGGCGGCGGTCGCCTCCCTCACCGAAGACGGCGTTCTGCTGCCGGCGGACGGCGGCTATATGCTGGCAGACGACCGCGAAATTCTGGACGCCTGCCGGCCGGAACCGCTGCATTTTGTTTACGCAATCCACCGCAACGATTTCCTGTACAAGTCCAACGAACCGGCGCTGAAGGCCTGGGTCGCCCCGCTGACCGAGGGGCTGCCCTACGATCACGAGCCGCTGCAGTACCTGCTCATCGACGGCGAATTCCGGGCGGCCTGCGTCGGCCATTTCCGCAATGGCCCGTATGACCTCAACGACATCGTCTGCGACCTGCCGGACGCCCAAGCGCGCCGGGACGAGATCCTGCAGGCGGTCGCGGCGGTGAACTTCGGCAAAACACCGCTGCGGTTCATGGGAAAGGCGCTATAGCCCTGCCCGTTTTTCCCGATAACAACGCCGCCCCGGAGCCAAAACTCCGGGGCGGCGTTTTCTCACATGCCCTTGACCGGGCGGCAGTGCCAGATCCGGTCGGAATAGTCCTGAATCGCGCGGTCGGCGGCAAAAATCCCGCTCCCCGCGGTGTTGAGCAGCGCCATGCGCGCCCACTGATCCCGGTCGAGATAGGTTTTCGCCGACAGGTCCTGTACACGGCAGTAGTCCTCGAAATCCGCGAGCACCATATACGGGTCGTTGCTTGTCAGCGAACCGGCAATCTCGCCGAAGGTACGCCCGCCGAAGCCCTTGAACATCGCGTCCACCGCACGGTGGATATGCGGGTCGCCGGTATACAGCGCCTGCGGGTGGTAGCCCTGCTTTTTGAGCGCCTCCACCTCGTCCGCCTTCATGCCGAACAGGAACACGTTCTCCTCCCCGACCGCATCGGTGATCTCCACGTTCGCGCCGTCGAGGGTGCCGAGCGTCAGCGCGCCGTTCATCATCAGCTTCATATTGCCGGTGCCGCTCGCTTCGGTGCCGGCGAGCGAAATCTGCTCGCTGATGTCGGCGGCGGGCATCAGCAGCTCGGCCAGCGTCACCCGGTAGTCCTCGAGGTACACCACCTTCAGCTTATCCCGCACCGCCGGGTCGTTATCAATCTCCTTGGCGAGGCAGCAGATGAACCGGATGATCTCCTTGGCGAGGTGATAGCCCGGGGCGGATTTCGCGCCGAACAGGTAGGTGCGCGGCACAAAATCCATATTCGGGTTATCCTTGAGGGTCAGGTAGGTGTGCAGGATATGCAGCGCGTTGAGATGCTGCCGCTTGTACTCATGCAGCCGCTTGACCTGCACGTCGAACAGCGAATCCGGATCCACCGTCACGCCGTTCATTTCCTGGATATAGGCGGCGAGCCGCTCCTTATTGCGGCGCTTGATCGCCATGAATTCTTCACGCGACGCCGGGTCGTCGGCGTATTTTTTCAGCCCCTCGAGCTGCGCGGCGTCGAGCACGAAGCCGTCGCCGATACGCGCCTGCACGAACGATGCGAGTTCCGGGTTCGCCTGACACAGCCAGCGGCGGTGCGCGATGCCATTGGTGACATTGGTGAATTTTTCCGGCATCACCGAATACGCATCCTTAAACACGCTGTGCTTGACAATCTCGCTGTGCAGGCGGGACACGCCGTTGACCGCATGGCAGGCCGCGACACACAGGTTCGCCATCTTGATGACGCCGTAGCTGATGATCGCCATGCGGCTGACCTTCTCGGTGTCGCCGCCGGTCTCGGCCATCATCTGCGCGCTGAAGCGGTTGTTGATCTCCCGTACAATCTGGTAGATGCGCGGCAGGCGCTGGCTGAACAGATCCTCCGGCCAGCATTCGAGCGCCTCCGCCATGACGGTGTGGTTGGTGTAGGCAAAGGTCTGGGTGACAATACGCCAGGCGTCGTCCCACCCGTAGCCGCATTCGTCGAGCATGATACGCATCAGCTCCGGAATCGCCAGGGTCGGGTGGGTGTCGTTGACGTGCACCGCCGCCATCTCCGGCAGGCTGTCCAGCGTGCCGTACTGCTCCAGGTGCCGGCGCACAATATCCTGCACCGACGCCGACACCAGGAAATACTGCTGCGACAGCCGCAGCGATTTGCCCTCCCGGTGGTTATCCGCCGGATACAGCACCTGGGTGATGACCTCCGCCATCGCCTTCTGCTCCATCGCCCGCATGTATTCGCCCTGGTTGAACAGCGACATATCCATCCCCGGCGCGGTTGCCCGCCACAGCCGCAGCGTCGATACCCCGCGGCCGTCCTTGCCGGCGACCATCATGTCGAAAGGCTGCGCGATGACCACCGTGGCGTCCTTATGCTCCACATGGTGATACCCGCCGTCCCACGATTCCTCAATACGGCCGTCGAATTTCACCTCTTTGGCCAACTCCGGGCGCGGCAGCAGCCAGCTTTCACCGCCCGGCAGCCAGTAGTCCGGCAGCTCGGTCTGCCAGCCGTCCACCAGCTTCTGACGGAAAATGCCGTATTCGTACAGCAGCGAATACCCGATTGCCGGGATGGACGCGGTCGCCAGCCCATCGAGGAAGCAGGCGGCCAAGCGCCCGAGCCCGCCATTGCCGAGGCCGGCATCCGGCTCCAGCTCATACAGCGTGTCGAGCTTCACCCCGTATTCCTTTTTCAGCAGCTCCTGTGTCATTTCGGTCAGGTTCAGGTTATACAAGCTGTTCTTGAGCGAACGGCCCATCAGGAACTCCATGCACAGGTAATAAACCTGCTTGGACTGCTGCTCCTTGGTTTTCGCAATAAATTCCAAACGCTTGTTGCGCATCAGGTCGCGCAGCACCAGCGCCAGCGCGTTATATATGTTTTCGTTGGTGGCATCCTGCGGCTGCACCGAAAAATTATGCAGCAGCTTGGCCGACAGGCGTTCCGACAGCTCCTTGCGGGTGACCGGCACGCAGGCCTTTTCCGCCGGACGGGCGGTCTCTTTTTTCTTGTCGCGCATTCCGTATCCTTCCTTTCCCAAACACGAGAGGTTTCGCAGACGCACGGTTTTCTCTGGTAGTATCTCCCGCCATACGCCGGCGCATCCCTCCGAAGAAAGCACGATTCCCCCTTATTATATAGTATATGGTCGAATTCCGCAATAGTTAATAATAATGAATAAATTTAAGACGCGATTTGCCTTTGTTTAGAAATAATTATTGTGTATATGCACAAAAATAAGACCATTTTTCTTTGTAATAAATAGAGGCTTCACGCGGCCTGTTCAGCGGGGATGAGCAAAAAAACGCCCGTCCGGACGGACGGGCGTTTCAGACTGTCAAAAAAGTCGTTTCGCAAAAAATAATGCACAAAAAGTTTTCGCC
>USCI01000098.1 GCA_900553255.1 uncultured Oscillospiraceae bacterium
AAAAGAAAAAGGCGCTTCGCCTGAGCAAAACGCCTCCTTCTTTGACAAGCTGACAGCGGACACATTTTTAAAATGTGTCCGCTGTTTTATTTACGCCGTCCTGCCGGTTTTTCGGCGCAGGATTACCATAGATTGTGCAGCCCGCAGGATGCCGGGCGCCAGCCTTTGCGCGACGCTGCGCAGGTGAGGCCGTTCCTTTCCGGCTTCCAGCAGCCGCTGCGCGATCTGCAGCAGGATGTCGTTGGTGAGATGCAGCTCGTCGGCGCCTTTGTGATAAAAGACGCGCAGCAGCACGCCGGGATCGATATGGGACCGGAAGGCGTTGAATTTGTCAGAGGAAACACGGTCACATTGCAGCAGTTCCCGGATAAACATCTCTGCCGTGCATACCCGCAGCTTGTCCAGCCCGTACAGTCGTGCAGCATGTTCCAGGCCGCTGACCGTCTGTACGCCGAATTCCCGGGTCAGCCGTTCATACTCGGCGGCAGGGAAATACATCCATTCTCCCGAAAAGCGGCCGAACGCTTTCATGGTGTCGTACCATCCCATCTCCATTTTGGATTCGGCGGTTTCCGGCTGGAACTCAAAGGCCTTGCCGAGGGAGTCGACCGGGTGGATATCGTAGAGGTCGAGTCCGGGATCCAAATCCTTGGGCAGGGGGGAATCCCCGATGTTGACCACGATTATGTGATCCTTCTGCCGGCGCAGCAGCATCCGCACCGGCACATTGTCCGCCAGCCCGCCGTCTATAAAGCTTTTGCCGTCGATCTCCGGCCGTTTGAGCCCGGGATAGGCGGCGCTTGCCATGATGTAGTCCATCAACCGGCCCTGCGGGATCTGGTTCTTGTACAGGTAATAGCTCTTGCGACGCGGCACCTCGACGGTCACCAGTCCGAAATCGATCCGCGAGCGCCGCAGCGCATTTTCATCAATGCGTTCCTCCAGCCGCCGCCGCAGAGGGGAGATATCCAGCCCGTGTTCCTTCCACAGGGCGCGCAGGAGGATGTCCGCATTTTTGAGGGAAAAGAGCTTGTCGGGCACCCGCAGGGGTTCCGGCAGGCGGAATCCCCTTTCGATGCTCATGCTCTTCCAGATACCAACCGCGCCGTCGTAATCGTCCAGCGCCATCAGCGCGCCGTTCATCGCGCCCACCGAGGTGCCCACCACCCGGCCGATCGGGATGTCCAGTTCACGCAGCGCGCGCCAGGCCCCGATCTGGTATACGCCTTTGGCGCCGCCGCCGGCGAGCACCACGCCGTATTTTTCCATAAGGTTTCTCGCTTTCTCCAAAAGGGATCAGTCGTTCAGTGCTGCAATCAGCCGCTCGGCCGTGCGGATGCCGTCCACCGCGGCGGACATAATTCCCCCGGCATAACCGGCCCCCTCGCCGCAGGGGTAAAGGCCGCGCAGCGCCGATTGTCCGTCTTCGCCGCGCAGCAGCCGCACCGGGGAGGAGCTGCGGGTTTCCACCCCGGTCAGAATCGCCTCCGGCCGGTCGAAGCCCTCGATCTGCCGTCCGAAGAGGGGCAGTGCGGCACGCAGCGGCTCGGTGATGATCGCGGGCAGGCATTCCCGCAGGTCGGTCGGCGTCACCCCCGGCCGGTAGGAGGGGACAACATCCCCGAGTGCAGCCGAAGCACGGCCGGCCAGAAAATCGCCCACCAGCTGTACCGGCGCGCGGTAATGTCCGCCGCCGATGCGGAAAGCCGCCTGTTCGATCCGCCGCTGGAAGGAGACACCGGCCAGCGGGTCGTCGGAGCCGAAGTCGCCCGGCCCCACCCCCACGAGCAGCGCCGCATTGGAATTGACCGCATCCCTGGCGTATTCGCTCATGCCGTTGACCGTTACACCTCCGGCCTCGGAGGCTGCGGCGACCACCTCGCCGCCCGGGCACATGCAGAAGGAATACACCCCGCGCTGTCCTGCCGGCCGGCAGGACAGCTTGTAGTCGGCGGCGCCCAGCCGCGGATGGCCGGCAAAGCGGCCGTAGCGGGCTTTATCGATTTGGGTGCGGGGATGCTCGATGCGCACGCCGATCGCAAAGGGCTTTTGCTCCATCGGCTGGCCGCGACGCTGCAGCATCGCAAAGGTGTCCCGCGCGCTGTGCCCGATGGCGAGTACCGCACTGGTACAGGGCAGGCTGTAAACGCCGTCCGGACCCTTTACCGTCAGGGCGGTGAGCCTGCCGCTGCACATCTCCAAATCGGTGAGTACGTGGCCGAAGCGCACCTCGCCGCCGAGCTGCAGGATTTCTGCGCGCAGGTTTTTGATGGTTTCCTGCAGCCGGTCGGTACCGACGTGCGGCGCCGCCTGCCAGAGGATATCCGTAGGCGCACCGCAGGCGACAAACTGCTCGAGCACCTTCCGGCAGCGCGGGTCCCGGATCCCGGTGTTCAGCTTGCCGTCCGAAAAGGTGCCGGCGCCGCCCTCGCCGAACTGGATGTTGGTTCGGGTGTCCAGCCGCCCGGTACGGCGGAACGCCTCAACCTTTTTCTGACGGGTATCCACATCCTCGCCGCGCTCGAGCAGAACCGGATGCAGCCCGGCTTTGGCCAGCACCAGCGCAGCAAACAGCCCGGCCGGGCCGCTGCCGATGACCACCGGCGGGTGTTCCGGCTGAACGGCCATGCGGGGAAAGATGAGCGGCTCGGGCCTATACAGGCTCACCTGTGGATTGCCGCAGCGCCGTACCGCCGCCTGCTCGTCGCCGGATAAGGCTGTATGCACCGTCAGGATAAATACCAAACGGTCCCGATGACGGGCGTCAAGGGCCTGTCGGACCCGTTCGCAGGACAACAGTGCTTTTTCCGGTACCCGCAGTGCCCGCGCCGCGGCACGGCGCAGGTCGGCATCGGTATAATCGAGCGGCAGACGCAGCCCGGTGATACGAATCATCGTGAATTCTTCCCTTCTGTAAGATAAGCGGGCCGGATGCGAGCCTGCTTATCTTATGCTCAGCGGCGCAGGTACGCCGCGATCCCTTCGGCAGCAGCGTGGGCAGAGGCCCAGGCCCACTGTAAGTTGTAGCCGCCGCAGTCCCCGTCGATGTCGAGCACCTCCCCGGCCAGAAACACCCCGGGCACTTTGCGGGACATCATGGTGCGCGGGTCGCACTCATCGGTCGCGATACCGCCGGCGGTCACCTGTGCACCGCCCATACCCTGGGTGCCGGTGACGGTGAGCCGCCAGCCCTTGAGAAAATCCGCCAGCCGATCCAGCTCCGCGTCGGAAAGGGAGGCGGATGGCTCAGTCAGCGGAGTAAGCCCCGCCGCACGCATCAGGGTCTGGCCGACCCGCTTCTGAAAAAGGCCGGTAAGAAAATCCTCGCGGGTGCGCCCGGCGAGCGTGCGCCGACGAAGCAGCTCGCTCCCGAGTGCTTTCCGGCTGAATCCTGGTAAAAGATCTAGCTCTGCGGCAAGCGTTGCGCGGCGGCGTCTTTCCCAATCCGCCGCCGGCCGGGAGCACTGCATCACCGCCGGGCCGGACAGGCCGTATTCGGTGAATAGAATTTCGCCCTTTTCCTGTCCGCACAGCCTGCCGTCGAGCAGCAGACGGATGCCGCTCTCCACGCGGATGCCTTTGAGAGACTTGACAAAAGTGGTGTCGGTGCGCAGCTGGACAATGGAGGGGAACAGCGGGGTTCGGGTGTGGCCGAGGGCGGTCAGCAGAGCGTATCCCGCCGTGCTGCCGCCGAGCGGGGGAGCCGCCGCACCGCCTGTGGTCACCAGCACCGTGCGTGCGTTCAGCGGTTCCCGACCGGTTTCGAGACGGAAGCCGTCCTTCTGCGGACGGATTGCGGAGACGGTGACGCCGCAGCGTTCCTCGGCGCCGCAGGCGTGGCCTTCCAGCCGCAGGCAGTCGAGTACCGCAGCAGCGCTCAGACACAGCGGATATACCCGCCGGTCCTCCCGTATGCAGCAGGACAGCCCGATCGATGCAAAAAAGCGGATGGCCTCTTCCGGAGGAAAGGCGGTGAGCGCGTTTCGCACAAAGGCGGGCGATGCACCGTGATAATGGCCTTCCTGCGCGTCCATATTCGAGAGGTTGCAGGTACCGTTGCCGGTCGCCAGCAGTTTTTTGCCCACCCGGGCGTTTTTTTCCAGAATGATGACGGAGGCTTTCGGACAGAGCCGCCGCAGAAAAACGGCGGCGGAAAGCCCTGCTGCCCCGCCGCCGACGATTGCGCAATCCCATGTTGAGGCGGCCAAACCCACCGCTTCCTTTCGTGAGGAAAATGACCGCCAGCCCGACGGCCTTCCCCGTTATTATACCGGAAAGGGGCGGGATTGACAAGCACCTAAATTACGGAAAAGGCGCTTGCGCAGGCCGGTGCAGAAGGACGGCAGAACGTCCCCACGGTTTTCATGAAAAGGTATCCGGCACCTCGACAAACCAGGCCGGATCCTCGTAATACAGATAGCGCTCCCTGCCCAGAATGCGGCAGGTGTACCGCAGGCCGACGCCGCCGGCCTTCAGGCTGGCAGCCCGCCGCACGTCCAGCACCCGGTCGATCGTGTATTTGCGCCGGTCGTCCCACCACAACAAAATCGGGATCATCCGGCCGTCCGGCTTGAAAACGGCGCAGACTTCGACGTACTTCTTGGCCATTTTCCCCATGCTCCTCCTAACGTATGCTGCCGGCGATCATCAAGGGATGATCGGCCTGTGGGTTAAACGCCGCCAGCTCCGGGGCGGTCAGCAAAATGCCGCGCCGGACACTGGCATACCCAAACCGGCGCCGGATATCGTCCACCGCGCTGTCCAGCCGGTCAAGCCGTTGGGCGCGGTCGGCATCATCAAACAGCGAGGTCTGTACATGACTCCAGTGGTCGAGCCGGCAGGCACGCACCCCGATCGACCGCAGCGCTCCTTGTGTGTTGGCTTTATACAGCGCGTAAGCGGTGTTGAAAAGGGTTTGGCTGCTGCAGGAAGGATAGGTGAGCGGTGCCTGCCGTTCATACCAGGCGAGGTCGGTTCCCCGCAGGCTTACCTGTACCGTGCGGCACTGCAGTCCCAGCTCCCGCAGCCGCTGTCCCACGCTTTCGCTGAGGATGTACAGGATGATGCGCAGGTCATCCCCGTCCACCATGTCGCGCGGCATAGTGGTGCTGTTGCCGACCGACAGGATCCGCGGCGGCGTACCGACGGGGGCAACGGCGGAGCGGTCCAGTCCCTGGGCATACGCCTGTAAAACGGTTCCACATTTGCCGAAACGCCGGCGGATAAAATCCGGCGAAGCCCCGGCAAGCCCGCCTATGGTGCGGATGCCGCAGCGGTGCAGCGCTTTGGCGGTGGCCGGCCCCACATATAGGAGGCTTTCCACCGGCAGCGGCCAGACGATCTTCTGCCAGCAGCCTTCCGGAATGAAGGTGACTGCATCCGGCTTTTGAAGATCCGAGCCGAGCTTGGCAAACACCTTGTTGAAGGAGACGCCGATGCTCACCGTGATCCCCAGCTCGGCCTTGATCCGCTCCCGCAGCCGGTCGGCGAGTATGCCGCCGTCCTCGCCGCTGACGTCCATCCAGCATTCGTCCAGCCCGAAAGGCTCTACACGGTCGGTATAGTCGGTATATACCGCTCGTGCAAGCTCCGAGAATTTGACATACAGAGCGTAATGGGGCGGCACAATTACTAGGCCCGGGCATCGCTGCTGTGCCATCCATACCGGATCGCCTGTGCGGATGCCGGCCGCCTTGGCCAGATCGTTTTTGGCCAGCACAATGCCGTGACGCGATTCCTGGTTACCGCAGACGGCGACCGGCCTGCCGCGCAGCTCCGGATGGTACAGGCATTCCACCGAAGCATAAAAATTGTTGCAGTCCACGTGCAGGATCGTGCGCATACGGGTTCCCTCCCACGAATATGGAACGTATGTTCTAATTTTATGCACAAAAGCGGAAAAAAGCAATGGAAAATACTTCCGCTACGTGCTGCCGGGCTATTTTTGAACAAATCCTGAATAAACGGTGTAGCGCTTGACACCAGGGAGGTTATGAGTATAATTGTTTTTTAGAGAACAGTTTTTTTTATAACAAAGCGCATAAACATTCAGGAAGGGAGCCGGACGACGGTGCAGACAACGGATTTTCTGATGATGATCCGGCGAATCACCAAGCTGCATGAAAGCATGCTCAAGGAGGTGTGCGAGCACTATCATTTGACACTGATTGAAGCGCATATTATCAGTTTTTTGTATAATAATCCGGGTAAGGATACCGCTGGCGACATCGTGGAGCTGCGGATGCTGGCGAAGGGGAACGTGTCCCAGGGAGTGGAATCGCTGATCCGCAAAGGGCTGTTGGAGCGTCGGACGGACACAAAGGACCGCCGGAAAATCCATCTGTCCCTGCTGCCGGCGGCAAAGCCGATTACCCGGGAAATGGAGACGCTGTGGAAAAATTTTCACCGGGAGATTTTTTGCGGCCTTTCCCGTCAGGAGCAGACGTTGTTTGACCGGATCAGTGAACAGATGATGAGCAATGCGGAAGAGGCCATAAAAAGGAGAGGCGCCATATGAAACAAAAAGGCGCTGGCGATATTACCCCCAAAACCTGAGAGGAGGACTGTTTTATGCACGAAGAAATTGAAAGCAGGCAATCACCCCCGAAAAGACCATTTATTTTTTATGCCATCATCGCCTTTGTTTGCATCATGCTGCTCAATGCACTGGTGTTCCCTTCAATGCTTAAACGCTCGGTCATTGAGGTGGGCTATGACCAGTTCCTCGACATGATCGACAATAACGAGGTCAAGGAAGTATCCTATGATGAATCTTCCGGACAGTTTGTGTTCATCGCCGGGGACGAGAATGCAGAACAGATCTATAAGACCGGCATTTGGCCGGAGGATGGCCAGCGGCTGCTGCAGCAGCTGCGGGAGCATGAGGACATCCAGTTCTCGGCTACGATTCCCACCCAGGCCAGCCCTCTGCTTTCGTTTATCCTGACCTGGGTTCTGCCGATTCTGTTCTTCTTCCTGATCGGGGAGATATTCTACCGCTGGATGCGCAAAAAAATGAATGATCAGCTGCCGGGAGGCATGGGCAATGCCATGTCCTTCGGCAAGTCCGGCGCCAAAATCTATGTGGCGGATGCGAAGACCGGCGTGACCTTCAATAATGTGGCCGGACAGGATGAGGCGAAAGAATCGCTGATGGAGGTCGTGGATTTCCTGCACGAGCCGAAAAAATATGCGGACATCGGCGCAAAGCTGCCTAAGGGCGTGCTGCTGGTGGGCCCTCCCGGCACCGGTAAGACCCTGCTGGCCAAGGCGGTTGCCGGGGAGGCGGGAGTCCCCTTCTTCTCGATCTCCGGCAGCGAATTTGTCGAGATGTTTGTCGGCATGGGTGCTGCAAAGGTGCGCGACCTGTTCAAGCAGGCCAACGAAAAAGCGCCGTGTATCGTCTTTATCGATGAAATCGACGCCATCGGTCAGAAACGCAGCAGCGGCAATATGGGCGGCAACGACGAGCGGGAACAGACGCTGAATCAGCTGCTCGCGGAGATGGACGGCTTTGACGGACAGAAGGGCGTCGTGCTGCTGGCGGCGACTAACCGGCCGGAGAGCCTGGATCCGGCGCTGCTGCGTCCGGGACGGTTTGACCGCCGGGTACCGGTTGAGCTGCCGGATCTTCAGGGGCGCAAAGCGATACTGGAGGTTCATGCGAAGGATATCCGCGTGTCGCCGGATGCGGACTGGGACGTTATCGCCCGGGCGACCGCCGGCGCCTCGGGTGCGGAGTTAGCGAACATTATCAATGAGGCGGCGCTGCGGGCTGTCCGGGAGGGGCGCAGGAGCGTGACGCAGGCAGATCTGGAAGAAAGCGTGGAAACGGTCATTGCCGGCGCGCAGAGAAAGAGTGCGGTCATCTCCGACCAGGAGAAAAAGATCGTGGCCTATCACGAAATCGGCCATGCACTGGTAGCGGCAAAGCAGTCGAATTCCGCTCCGGTCACCAAAATCACCATTGTCCCGCGTACCTCCGGTGCACTGGGGTATACCATGCAGGTGGATGAACAGGAACATTTCCTGATGAGTAAGGAAGAACTGGAGAATAAGATCGCTACATTTACAGGCGGCCGTGCAGCGGAAGAGCTGATCTTCCATTCTATTACTACCGGTGCCTCCAATGAT
>USCI01000099.1 GCA_900553255.1 uncultured Oscillospiraceae bacterium
CTCCTCTCCATTATACCAAAAAAGCCGCCTTTTGGCGACTTCTTTGACAGGCTGCGACGCAACAGCCCACCGGGCTGTTGCGTCTCCCTTCCTGATCGTTATGAAAGCAAAGGATTTCGCGTCCGGCGGGACGCGACCAAAGGCTTTGCCTTTGGAATCCACCGCCTTTTGAAAAAGGCGGGCGAAAACTTTTTGTGCACTATTTTTTGCAAAACGACTTTTTTGACAGTCTGCAGCTGGCGGCCCGAACCCGGGCCGCCAGCTCTTGACAAAACGCCGGGCATGTGTTAGGGTTATCCCGTGGTTAGTTGTAGCTAACTAAATTTGCCGTCCGGCGAAAGGAGGATCCCGATGGTCAAAATGACGCTGAAAATCGAAGGCATGTCCTGCGGTATGTGTGAGGCGCACATCAACGATGCCGTGCGGCGCAGCTTCAAGGTGAAAAAGGTCGCCTCATCCCATGCCAGGGGGGAAACAGTGATCGTGGCGGAGCAGGCGCCCGACGAGCAGAAGCTGCGCGAAGTGATCGGCGGGATGGGCTACACCGTCCTCGGCGTGGAGCAGGAGCCGTATGCCAAAAAGGGCCTTTTCGGCTTCGCGGGCAAATGAGCCGCCATCCGCGGCGGGGCGGGAGCGCACCGGATTCTTCCGGTGCGCTTTTTTGGATACTTACGGGACAATCAACTATGAATAATACGAAAAGTAAACAATCTGCCCGCCTTATCCTGTGTATGGGAGACGGTGAAAGGCGGCGCGCATCGTATGCGCGGCTTTTCTCTGCGGACAGCGCCCGCGTGGCCGATGGGCATGATTTACCGGTTGGGCAGGATACAATCGGGATATGATTTACACAAATATACGAACAGTAAACGACGAAAACGGCGGTCGACAATCCTTCCGGGGTGTGCTATAATGGCAGTACGCAAACAGCGGAGTCCCCGGCGGGGGCGGGATATCCCGTTTGCCGCCGGTGTGCTGGCATTCCCGCGGCGGGGTTGAGCTGCCGGCAGCGTCCGGTGTGCGGGCAAAGGCGAAGAAGGCAGGCGTCCCCGGCAGCGTGTGCTCTGCCGTGGGCATGTGCGGCGGCTGTGCGGACGAATGGCCGCGGCGATCCAGAGGGAGGGATGGGCATGCTCTGTGAAAAATGCGGCGGAAGGGTCGGGGAAAACGGGCGGTGCCTGCTCTGCGGGGCGGACAATTCGGCGGTCGATTATACCCCGGTGGCCAACCCAAAATCCAGGCCGGTCCCCAGCGTGCGGGTGATCGCGCTGATGGGCCTGGTGATTGTGCTGGATATCCTGGCGGTGTCCTTTGGGATTGCAGGGCTGTTGTCTTCGGCGCAGTCGTGGGGAATGCGGCTGGCGGTGGGCGGGCTTGTCCTGCTGGCGGCGGGCGAGATCACGGTATGTATTTTTGTGATGCGGAGGAAACGATGGGCGCTGCGGGCCTGTATCGGGCTGGCGGTCGCCGGCGCGGTGGGCCAGCTGGTAACCCTCCAGTTCCTGCCGATCCTTTTCAAGGCGCTGCTTTTGTATTTTGTGTTCCATGAGGACTGGGATAATTTTGCATAAGATAAGCAGGCACGAACCGGTCCGCTTATCTTAACCGAAACGGAGTGCGATGGATAATGAAAACGATGCGTTGGTGGAAAGCCGTTGCAACGGCAGGACAAAATACGCTTGGGAGGTGAAAAAATACAGCCGGGGGCAGAGCCTCCGGGAAAGGATGAAGACGATATGCCGGAAAGCTTCATTCCGGATCCGAACGTGGTTTTTCCAAATGCGTACAAAACGTCCTGCTTTATCCGGAACGTGGTAAAGGCGCCGAACATTATCATCGGCGATTACACCTATTACGACGACCCGGCCGACCCGACCGGGTTTGAGCGCAACAATGTGCTGTTTAACTATCCCGAATTCGGCGACCGGCTGGTGATCGGGAAATTCTGCGCGCTCGCGAGCGGGGTGCAGTTTATCATGGGGCCCGCGAACCACCGCATGTGCAGCGTGACCACCTATCCGTTTGCGGTGTTCGGCGGGGCGTGGGCGGAAAATACGCCGCCGCATCTCGACCAGCTGCCCCGCAAGGGGGACACGGTGCTGGGCAACGACGTGTGGCTGGGCCGCAACACCGTGGTGATGCCGGGGGTGAAGATCGGCGACGGCGCGATTGTGGCGGCCGAATCGGTGGTCACCCGGGATATCCCCGCCTACACGGTGGCGGGCGGCAACCCGGCGCGGGTGATTCGGGCGCGGTTTGATGAAGAGCTGACCGCGCTGCCGGCGGCCTATCTCGCGCAGGCGGCCGGTATGGCCGGAACGCAGGAGGATTTTCAGGCGCTGGAAGCGGTGCGGGCGTATGTCGAGACGTCCGCGCTGCCGGACAGGGAGACGCTGCTCGAGGCGTGCCGGCGCGCGCAGCGGAGCTGATTCGAAAAGGAGAGAAAAACGATGGAATACAAGCGCATACACGATATTCTGGTTGTGCGGCTGGATCCCGGCGAGGAGATCCTCGGCGCGCTGGCCGCGGTGGTCTCGCGGGAAGCGGTCGCCTTCGGCAGCGTGCAGGGCATCGGCGCCGTCCGCGAGCTGGAGGTGGGGCTGTTTGACCCGGAGAGCAAGGCTTTCCGCGGCAATCGCTTCACCGGATACCGGGAGCTGACCTCGCTCGAGGGCACCATCACCCGCAGGGACGGCGAGCCGTACCTGCATCTGCATGTGACCGCCGCGGATGAGCACGCGGCGGTGGTGGGCGGGCACCTGGTGCGGGCGGTGGTCAGCGCGACGGCGGAGCTGGTCATCCGCACCGCGCCGGACGCGGTCGGCCGCCGGTTTGATCCGGCGATCGGGCTGAATCTTCTGGATTTCTGAAGGGGAGGATACCGATGCTGCACAGGATCGAGCGGGCGGGCTGGGCGCGGGAAGCGACCTGGCGCCGGTTCATGGATGAGGTGCCCTGCACCTACAGCATGTGCGTCAACCTGGACATCACCCGGCTGTACGCCGCGGTGAAGGCCGGCGGACACAGGCTGTTTCCGACGGTGCTCTACGGCCTGTCCCGGGCGGTCAACCGCCGGGCGGAATTCCGCATGGGGCTGACCCCCGGCGGCGAACCCGGGGTTTACGATGAGGTGCACCCGTGCTATACGGTGTTCCACCCCGAAAACGAGACCTTCACCAGCGTCTGGCAGGCGTACGACCCGGATTTTGCGGCCTTTTCCGCCGCTTATGCCGCCCGGGAGGAACGGCCTGCCGCGCCGCTGCCGGAAAATATTTTTTATGTGTCCTGCCTGCCCTGGGTGTCTTTTACCGGCTTCAATCTCAACCTGCCGGCCGGCTTCCGTGACCTGGCGCCGCTGTTTACCGTGGGGCGGTTCTATCTGCAGGACGGCAGGCGGCTGCTTCCGCTGGCGATGCAGCTGCACCACGCGGCCTGTGACGGATACCATGCGGCCATGTTTTTGAAGGATGTGCAGGACTGGATGGATGATTTTGCCGGATAACACCGCTGTGCGGCGGGGATTACGGGGAAAGGAGACTTGCGAGTGGTAAAGGTGCTGTTTGTCTGCCACGGCAACATCTGCCGCAGCCCGATGGCGGAGTTCGTGTTCCGCGACATGGTGGAAAAGGCGGGGCTGGCCGGGCGGTTCACCGCCGCTTCCGCCGCGACCAGCCGCGAGGAGCTGGGCAATCCGGTATATCCGCCGGCGCTGCGCGCGCTCGCCGGCTGCGGCATCGATACGCCGGCGCTGCACCGGAAGACCGCCCGGCAGCTGACTGCGGCGGATTATGCCGCCTTCGACCGGCTGATCGGGATGGACGCGGCCAACCTGCGGAATATGCGGCGCATCTGCGGCGGCGACCCGCAGGGCAAGCTGTCGCTGCTGCTGGATTACACCGACCGCCCGGGCGAGGTGGCGGATCCCTGGTATACGGGGGATTTTGCACGCACGCTGCGGGACGTCGAGGCGGGCTGCCGGGGGCTGCTCGCACAGCTGCGCGGGACGGCGGTCTGACCCTGCGGCGGGCCATTGAACCAGGGATTTATCTACCCCCGGTTTAACCGGGGGATTTTTCTTGCCTACTCGGCAACAAAAAAAGCCGGTGCAGGCCACGGCCTGCACCGGCTTTTTTGTGTCCGGCCGATCAGGATTCCCTGCGCTCCGCGGGACAGGCAGAGGCGGTCCTTGCTTTACGGCACCCGGCATCCCCCTGCCCGGCGGGAAAAAAGCATTGACTAAATTTTACCAGTACGCTATACTGGGAATACAGGAAAGTACACGTTTTGAGAATCTCATTTCGGTCGCGAAATGAGATTCTTTTTTCGTGTTATTGCTGTATTTTTTTGATAATTTTTAAATTTTGCGCCTAAAATCCTGCGGCAAAAGTGCGCTCTCAAAACGTGTGAAATTAGAAACGCTCCTGAAAATACGCTATTTTCGGAAAAAAGTGAAAGAAAGTCCGCGGACAAGTTGTAAATGTGGAGTAAATGTGTTACAATTTCCTATATATAGATACCTGTATATGGTACCGAAGAAAATTTTTTCTTTTTGCGTCGTCGTTTTGGGGGTGTCGGGAGGTCTTATTTCATAGAGAAAAAATTTTTCGTCTCTTGGTTCGATGCCGGGGAAGCCGGAGGCTTGCGTAAATAACCCCGCGGCACGGCCCGGATGGCTGTGCGGCAGGATGAGGTTAAGGATGGTGAAGGGTAGAGATGAGGAAAGCTGCAGAGGGTTGTCGGCTGCGCCGCACGGCGGCAGGGCTTGCGGCGGCACTGCTGACGGCGGGGCTGGTCGTTGTGGCGGCGGGCTGCCGCAGCGCAGCACCCAACGAATCCGGTGGGGGGACGGCGATAACAAGGCCGTCTCAGGCGTCGCCGGACGTGTTGGATGAAACGTCGGAAGGGACGCCGGAGGATGCGGTGCAGACGCCGGACGGTTCCGCGCCGCCGGACAATCCGGCGACACAGGCGGAGAATCAGAGGGCGGACGCGCCGGAGGACGGCGCGGCGGAAACGGTGCCGGAGGACCAGGCGGTGAAGCTCGAGCTGTACCGCCGCCAGCCGGAGGATAACGAAAAATTCACCGCGCGGGATTTGCTGCCCGGCGACAGCCTCACCCGCTATTTTGCGGTCCGGGCGTATCACGACCAGGACATCGAGCTGTTGTTTGAGGCCGACATCACCGAGGAAGAGAAGGCGCTCGGCGACGTGCTCCAGGTGCGGGTGACCGATGCGGATTCCGGCCGTGTGCTGTGCGAGGGGACCTTCTCGGAAATCGACGGACAGGCCTTCGCCCGCACGCTGACGGCGAACGCGGACGGGCAGAGCACCGCCTATTACCGCGTGGATGCGTGGCTGGACACGTCGGTGGGCAACGAATACCAGGCGGCACGGCTGCTGGCCGACCTGCGCTGGTATGTCGAGGGCGGCGGGCTGACCCCGCCGCAGACCGGCGTCGCGGCGCAGGTCGGCCTGTGGGCGGCCGTAGGAGCGGCGGCGCTGCTGGTGCTGTTCCTGGTGCTGCTCATCGCCCGCAGGAGGAAGGAGGCGCGGCATGGACAAGCCGACTAAAACCCGCCGAAGGGCCCGCGCCAGCCTGGCCGCGGCGGTGGTGCTGGCGGTGCTGCTGGTGCTGACCACCGTGGCGCTCGGCGCATCCTTTGTCAGGGTGGACGACAACCTGTTTGAAACCGGCCGGGTGGAGATCGCGCTCAACGGCGGCAAGCCGGTGTTTACGGGCGGCGATCTCAATATTGAGCCGGGACACACCCTTGTGCGGGATTTCACGGTGGAAAATCTCGGCACGGCCGAGGCGTATGTCCGGCTGTACCTGCAGGATGTCGAGGGCACGCTCGGGCAGGTGCTGACCTTTTCGGTCTATGACGGCGAGGAGCTGCTGTATACCGGCAGCGCGGACGCCTTTACGCGGGATAACCCCTGCGTGATGGAACGCCCGCTTGCCGCGGGCGAAACCCGCACCCTGACCGCGGTGGTACATATGCGGGAGGATGCCGGCAACCGTTACCAGACGGGCGGCATCACCTTCACGATTGCGGCCGATGCGGTGCAGGTGCGCAACAATCCGGAACGGGATTTCGGTTGACTGGAGGCTGTGAGCCAAGGCCAAATTCCGAAAATAACATAGGGAGGAGTCAGAACATGAAGGGAAGCAAAAAGTCTCTGCTCGCGAGCGGCATGGCGCTGCTCGCGAGCGCGGCGCTGCTGGCGGGCACCACCTTCGCGTGGTTTACCGACAGCGTGGTCAACACCGGCAACAAGATCCAGGCCGGCAATCTGTCGATCGGCGCGTATGCGTATGATCTGGCGGAGGACGGCGAAGGCGGCTTCGTGATCGAAGGCGTCAACGGCGGCAATCCGTTTAAATTTGAGACGGAAGGCCAGAACCTGAAAAGGGACAAAAACCCGATCATCAGCGATACCCTGTTTGAGCCGGGCAAATCCAGCGCCAAGCTGCTGAAGGTCGAAAACGAGGGCACCCTCGCGGCGAAGATCAAGCTGGATTTCACGGTGGAGGACGGCGGCCTGACGGAGGCGCTGTGGTTTGATTTCGTGAAGGTGGAGAATGGCGAGGTAAAGGGTAACTTCACCCGCCGCCCGATGAACACGCTGGAGACCTTTGCGGACAACCTTGAGCTGCCGCTGCTGGAAAACGGCGATAACGTGCAGTTCATCCTGGTCTACGGCATGTACGAGAGCGCGGGCAACGCATTCAAGGACAAATCCTTTACCGTGGACGTGGCGATCCTCGCGACCCAGTATACCAAGGAAGAGGACGGCTTCGGCAACGACCAGTACGACAAGGATGCGTCACTGAATTTTGTTCCGGTGGAATCGGAACAAGGCTTTGTGGACGCACTTGCGGACGTAAAGAGCGGTGATCAGATTGTCCTGAATCAGAGTATTTCTTCGGAAGGAAAAAATCTGGACTTCCGGGGAGTGGCGGATGTTGAGATGGATTTTGCCGGGCATACGGTTGCGGTTGACAACGATAATATTGCGCTGCGCGTCATCGGTTCTGCCGACAACCGGGCGAGTGCCGTATTTTCCGACGGAGCAATTTCGGCCGGAGCAGGTACATACTGCACGATCGGTGCAAGTCTGGCCGAGGTAACGCTCAATAACATGACGCTGAACAACATCACCCCTTACGGCAACAGCGTCAAAGCCTTTAATGGCGGCGTGATTAACCTGAACAATGTGCAGTCCCGTTCTGAAAAGGGCGGCGCGATGGAAGCGGCAGGCGGCACCATCAATGTCAACGGCGGGACGTTTGTTCAGGTAGGAGAGCATGACTGGAACAGCTGCCTTGGCGCTGTTTCCAATAACACCGGCACGCTGAATGTGCGCGACGTGACGGCGACTGGGGATAATTATGGCTTCTATATTTTCTCCTCCGGCGGTACCATCAACCTTTACAGTGGCACTTTTAAAGCTGCTACGGTCCTCAAGGCGGATCTGGATCTGAACAGCTATCCCGACGCGAAGGGAACCATCAATGTTTACGGCGGTTCCTTTGACGGCGCGATTGATATCAATAAGAACTGCACGCTGAACATTGAAGCGGGCACCTTCGCGAACACCGGCCTGACGCTTGAGCAGTTCAGGGCTTACGTGGCGGAGGGCCACAAGGTTGTCACGGAAGAACGGGCTGACGGCACCTGGTATACGGTGGTTCCGGAATAACCGCCACCGCCTTTCCGTCCCCCGTTTCGCGCGGGGGCGGAAAGCCAAGGGCATGAGCGGCGGTTTATGCCTTTGGCTTTCCGGTGAATACAGAGGAGGGCTTTTGTGTATGCTGAAAAAAGGGTTATCCATAGCCGGGCGGGTGCTGACCGTCCTGCTGCTGGTATTTGCGGTATTTGTCAT
>USCI01000100.1 GCA_900553255.1 uncultured Oscillospiraceae bacterium
TTTCCTACATCAGGGGGTATTTTGTCTATTGTCCGTTTTTTATGGTTCGGTTCATTGGCGAATCGACCTCGGGGTTGATAAAATCCGACAATCCGATCAGATAATCGGCTGAAACGTGCAGGATTTTGCATAACTGACGCAGTTTGTCGATATCCGGCTGCCCGCGGCCGTTTTCGTAAGCGCTGATTGTGGTCTGATCGACGTGGAGTTTCTTGGATAATTGATCCTGTGTTAATTTACGCATTTTACGTAATTCAGCAAGCCTTTGCAATTTGACGTCACCTCTCACATTTTTCTATTATACTTCTAAATTCGATCTGGAAAAGCATTTATCCGCATTTTTCGTAAAAGTAGTGAAAAAAGCTGTCTTTTCGGCAAAAATAGGAATGACATTCATATTTTGAGACGGAAAGCAAAGCGTTTGCTGACAAAAAAATAGAAACAGAGAAGGAAAAAGTAAGAGATACTTGTCGATAAAAATAATTTTAAGTGAGAATACAACACAAATCTCAAAGAAACATTGGGTGCATGCTATACTGATGGGCAAGGAGGCGGTCGCGATGCAGAAAAGAGGATCTGCCAAAAATGCAATCCTGTATGTATATGAAATCCTTCGCCGGTATTCCGATGCGGGACATCCGCTGACCCGGGGGCAGATAGCACAGCGGTTAGAAGCGGAATATGGTGTGGTATGTGACCGCAAGACGGTATCCCGTAATATAACGGCTTTGCGCGAAGCAGGGGTGGATATAGCCGACCGGACGGAGAGAGGAAGGGGCTGCTTTTTGCGTGAACCGTTGTTGCGTGATGAAGATATCGAACTTCTGACCGACAGCCTGATGGCCTATGCCCATGTTGCCCGCCCGCGGGCACAGCAGCTGGCAAAGCGGCTGTCCGACCTGGGAACCGTCTATCTGCATTCTGCCCCGGAATGTGTCCGGCGTGCGGAGGAGAATGCCCCGCAGGAGGTGACGCTTAAGCTGCGTCTGGCACGACTGGCCATCCTCGGCGGCTGGCAGCTCGGCTTCCGTCCGGGGAGAAAAGCAGAGACGCCGGTATGTTTTCAGCCGCTGGCACTTGTGCCGCACAATGGCCGGTATTACCTGGCCGGCCATCTGACAGAAGGACGGTACGCGGAGTTTGCAGCCGAGGAGATCGAGGAGATGCGTATTCTCCCGGCCGCCGGCTTCAGGAAAAACAGCCGAACGGCGGAACCGGCGGAAGAAAAAACAATAGCGGCCTGTATACGGATGACGCCTATGTGCCTTGACCGGGCGGCAGAACGATTTGGCGCTTCCCTTACGTTGCTTGGACATGAGGGCGGACAGGCGCTGGCCCGCATAGAAGCGCCGCTTGCGGAACTTTGCCGCTGGATTCTGTCGGAAGGCGGGGAGGCGCAGGCAGAGGGGCCGCTGAAGCTCCGGGAAATGGTGCGTATCGCTGCACAGAAGCTGACGAAGTGCCACATAAACCAAAACAGCCGGAGCTGATGCTTCAGCCCCGGCTGTTTTGGACACAAAAATTACATTTCGTCCTGACAGATCAGTTGAATATCGTTGCGCGAAAGCACGTCAATAGCCTTGTCGTTGTCGGCAACGCGGAAAATCATATAGGCGCGATCTTTGGTACGGCTGGTAAAGGCGTAGGTATATTCCACATTGATGCCGTTTTCACCGAGGATATTCAGGATGCGGAACAGGCTGCCGGCCTCGTCGGGAATGCCGACGGCGAGCACCGGAGTGATGGAAAGCACATACCCGGCCTCTTTGAGTACGCATACGGCATGGTAGGGATCATCCACGATGATGCGGGCAATGCCGAAATCCGGTGCTTCCGCAATGGACATGGCACGCATGTTGATGTTGTTCTGCCGCAGAACCTCCGTAAAGGCGGCGAGTTTTCCCGGCTTGTTTTCGAGGAATACGGAAATCTGTTTGACAGTCATGCAGAACACCTCTTTCTCAATACAGATGGCGCTGGTCGATCACGCGGACAGCTTTCCCCTCACTGCGGGTGATGGTCTTGGGCGCGACCAGCTTGACGACGGCGTAGATGCCGAGCATGGCCTTGAGCGAATCGATCAGTTCCTTTTCGCGGCGGGCAATTTCGCTGACGGCATCGGAGAACATTTCGGGGGTCATCTCAACCTGAACCTCGAGCCGGTCGCTGTTGTTTTCGCGGCTGACGATGATCTGGTAGTTGGCCGGGTAGCCCTTGTTGAGCAGCACCGTTTCGATCTGGGACGGGAAGACATTGACCCCCTTGACGATCAGCATATCGTCGCTGCGGCCCATCGGCTTGGACATCTTGACGTGGGTGCGCCCGCAGGAGCATTTCTCGCGGGTGAGTACGCAGATGTCGCGGGTGCGGTAGCGCAGCAGGGGGAAGGCCTCTTTGGTGATGCTGGTGAATACCAGCTCACCTTTTTCGCCGTCCGGCAGCACCTCGCCGGTATTCGGGTCAATAATTTCAGCGATGAAATGATCCTCGTTGATGTGCATACCGGTCTGTGCGCTGCATTCAAAGGATACGCCGGGACCGGAGATTTCGGTCAGACCGTAAATATCGTATGCCTTGATGTGCAGCTTTTCCTCGATATCGCGGCGCATTTCCTCGCTCCAGGCTTCCGCGCCGAAAATGCCGGCCTTCAGCTTGATCTTGTCCTGCAGCCCGCGCTCGCAGATGGATTCAGCCAGATAGGCGGCATAGGAGGGGGTGCAGCACAGGATGGTGGAACCGAGGTCGCACATGAACTGGATCTGGCGTTCGGTGTTGCCGGAGGACATCGGCAGGGTCAGCGAACCGAGCTTGTGAGAGCCCCCATTGAGGCCGGGGCCGCCGGTGAACAGGCCGTAGCCGTAGCATACATGCACCACGTCGTCCGGGGTGCCGCCGGCGGCGACGATCGCGCGGGCGCAGCAGTCCTCCCAAAGGTCGATGTCGTGTTGTGTGTAAAAAGCGACCACCCGGCGTCCGGTGGTGCCGCTGGTGGACTGGATGCGCACACAGTCCCGCAGCGGGGCGGCGAGCAGGCCGTAAGGATAGGCGTCGCGCAGGTCGTCCTTGGTCAAAAAAGGCAGAAGATGCAGATCGTCCACCGATTTAATATCGCCGGGCTGCACGCCTTTTTCGTCCATCAGGCGGCGGTAATAGGCGACATTGTCGTAAACGCGGCGGACCGTTTGAACCAGCCGTTCGTCCTGCCAGGCACGGATCTGGTCGCGTGAGGCACATTCGATTTCCGGATGAAAATAGTGTTCCATACGCTGATTTATCCTTCCCTTTCGTATCCCGGCGCCGCCGGAATCCCTTAAATTGACAATTTTATCATAGCATTTTTGACAGCGGATGTAAACAAAAATCGTTATTCCGTATTTATGGAGTGACCACCCATTTGATGCAGCAGTCGAGCCGGCCGCCGAAAACACGGTAGCCTTCAGCGATGTCGGCAAGCGGTGCACGGTGGGTGATGAGAAAATCGGTGCGCAGCCGGCCGGCGGCAATGTGTCCGAGCAGCTCGCCGCACCGGCAGGCGTCCACGCCTCCGGTCTTGAAAATGAGGTTTTTACCGTACATTTCCGGCAGTGGCAGTACCTGCGGCTGCTCGTACATCGCCACGAGCACGACTACCGCGTTTGGCCGCGCGATCCGCCAGGCGAGGGAGAAGGTATCCGCAGCACCGGCGGCTTCGATGACGGCATCCGCGCCTCTCCCGCCGGTCAGGCCGTGGATATGCTGTATGGCTTCGGTGCCGGGTTCCAGTGTGACATCCGCCAGATGGTTTTCCAGAGCCGTCTGGCGGCGGAACGCATCCGGTTCCAGGACGATAACGGTGCCGGCGCCGAGCAGGCGTGCGCATTGCGCTGCACATAAGCCGACCGGCCCCGCCCCGATGACCGCAACCGTATCCCCATCCTGGATTTCAGCCAGTTGTGCACCCCAGTAGGCGCTTGACAAAATGTCGCCGAGAAACAGCGCATCCTCGTCGGAGACGGTATCCGGCAGCCGGGTCAGACCGGTGTCTGCAAACGGTACTCGCACGTATTCCGCCTGGCAGCCATCGATCCGGCAGCCGAGCTCCCAGCCGCCCTTTTCGCAGTTGTTGACATAGCCGCGCCGGCAGTACCAGCATTCTCCACAGAAGGTTTCGCAGTTGGCTGCTACCCGGTCGCCCGGCTTCAGGGAAGAAATGCCGTCGCCTGTTTCCACGATTTCCCCCACGAATTCGTGCCCCAATGTGATGCCGGGCCTTGCACGGGGAACGGCGCCGCGGAGGATGTGCAGGTCGCTGGTACAGATGGTCGAGCGGGTGACGCGGACGATGGCATCGCGCGCCTCGCGCAGTATCGGCACCGGCCGTTTCTCCAGCCGCAAATCGCCGACACCGCGATAGACGGCGGCAAGCATGGTGTTTTTCATGAGCCCTTCCCCCGTTTCTCATCGTTGTTATCCATCATACCGCTGTCCGACAGCAAACGCAAGCATGTGAACAAGTGAATGGACGGGTGATACAGCAAAAGCGTAGGGTTTCGGTGATAGTATCCAGCAAATTGAAAAGGAGTTTGTGAATTTTACCGCGAGACTTTTGCGGATGACTTCGCTATAATGAGCTAAAACCGATTGATAACCGCAGGGGACGGCTTATGGGCTTGCCTTGCAGGACAGCAATTGTTCTGTTCGGTGGTTCCGTTTTCCCGACGGCTGAAAGGAAGGAATGGTGGCAATCATGCAATTACCGGGATATCATGAGGATATGTCTGCCCTGCATGTGGGGTGTGAAGCACCGCGGGCCTATTTTATACCGTTCAATAACGAGGAGGCCGCGAAAGCCGGCGACCGGGAGGCGTCCCCGCGTTTTTCCCTCCTGTCCGGCGAATGGCAGTTCCGTTTTTTTGCGCGTCCGGGACTGGTGCCGGAGGATTTCCCGCAAAACGGCCTGAAAGACGCTGTAGCCGTACCGGTGCCGGGGAACTGGCAGCTTTACGGCTTGCCGGAAACCGACCGTCCCAACTATACCAATGTCAATTATCCGATTCCGTATGATCCGCCGTATGTGCCGGTGGATAATCCCACCGGGGCTTTCTGGCGGGAGTTTACGGTGAAGGACGATGGACAGGAGCGGTATCTCGTTTTTGAGGGGGTGGATTCCTGCTTTTATTTGTGGATCAACGGCACTTTTGTCGGCTACAGTCAGGTATCGCACTCCACGAGTGAATTTAACGTTACGGCGTTCGTGCGTCCCGGCGTCAACCGGATCGCGGTGCTGGTGCTCAAATGGTGTGACGGCACCTATCTGGAGGATCAGGATAAAATCCGCCTGTCCGGGATATTCCGCGATGTCTACCTGTTGGCCCGCCCGCAGCAGCATCTGCGTGATTATACGGTGTCCACCCGCCTGCATGGCGGTGCGGCGGAGATTTCCTGTATGGTGGAGGGGGCCGATGCGGCGGCCTGTGTTTTCCGCTTGACCGCACCGGACGGCAGTGTCTGCACGGCTGGAGAGGTGTGCGGCGACATGGTGCGCTTTTTCCTGCCGAATCCGGTGCTCTGGAATGCGGAACAGCCGCGGCTGTACACCCTGACCATCGGGTATAATGGCGAATGGATGGCGGAAAAGATCGGTATCCGGGAAATCACCGTCAGGGACAGTGTGATGCTGCTTAACGGCAAGCCGATCAAATTCAAGGGGGTCAACCGTCACGACAGCGATCCGTATACCGGCTATGCCGTATCGCCGGAACATATGCGTCGCGATCTTCTGCTGATGAAACGGCATAACCTCAACGCTGTGCGTACCTCGCATTATCCGAACGACCCGCGGTTCCCGCAGATGTGCGACGAACTGGGGCTGTATCTGATCGCCGAGGCGGATCTCGAATGCCATGGCGTTCAGCCGGCGGGAGACTTCAATCTGATCGCCAATGATCCGGCTTTTGAGGCGGCGGTAATTGACCGGGAGCGCAGGCTGGTGGAACGGGATAAAAACCGTACGAGTGTGGTGATCTGGTCGATCGGCAACGAATCCGGATATGGTCCGGTGCTGCGGCGTGCGCTGTGCTGGCTGAAGGAGCGCGACCCGTCCCGCCTGACCCATTATGAGGGGGTGCACTGCAATCTGTCCTGCGACAACAGCATGGCGGATGTGTTCAGCAATATGTATCCGCCGATCGAATATGTGCGGAAATTCCCTCTGGAAGAAAAGGAAACGCGGCCGCTGGTGCTTTGCGAATACTGTCATGCCATGGGCAACGGTCCGGGTGACCTGCAGGAGTATTGGCAGCTCATGTGGAACCGGCCTCAGCTGTGCGGTGGATTTGTGTGGGAGTGGTGTGACCACAGCGTACCGATGGATGCAAAGGAAAATCCGCCGCGGTACGGCTATGGCGGCGACTGGGGCGATTGGCCGAACGACAGCAATTTCTGCTGTGACGGGCTGGTCTGGCCGGACCGCCGTCCGCATACCGGTCTGCTTGAACTGAAGAATGTCCTTTGCCCGGTGGACGTTGAGGAGATTGATGCCGGAAGGGGATGCTTCCGGCTCATCAACCGTCTGCAGTTCACCTCGCCTGCCGCACTTCTCGGCCGCTGGGAAGTGACCCGTAATGGAACGGTCATCGGGGAGGGCGATTTTGCGGTTCCGGATATGCAGCCTGGTGAAGCGGAGGAGATCCGCCTGCCGTATGCACTGCCGAAAGACGGCCGCTGTTTTGTCCGCCTGTCGTTTGCCGCACCGGAGGATACCGAATGGTGGGAACGGGGAGATGAGTTGGGCTTCCGGCAGTTTGCCCTGCCGGTGGATGCCTCCTGTCATCCTGTGTGCGTGCCGTCCGGCCGTGTCGAAGTGGAGAGCACAGAAGGGGCGGTCGTTTTGCGCGGGGAACGCTTTGCCTATCGGTTCAACACAGAGACCGGTGCCTTTGACAGCCTGGTGTTTGCCGGTAAGGAACGGCTGAAGGCACCGACGGCGTTTACCGTTTGGCGCGCTCCGACCGATAATGACAGCCGTGTGAAAGAAATCTGGAGAAGCTGCGGCCTGAACCGGACCGTACCGCGTGTATATGCTGTCAATGTGCATCAGGAGGAAAGCAGCGTCAGCATGGCGGTAGAGATGGCGCTGACCGCGGTGATGCTGCGCAGCCCGGTGCGTCTGTCGGCCGTCTGGCGTGTGGAGGGCGACGGCACGATTGCGCTGGAAAGCGATGTGCATGTGGGAGAATGGGTCGAATGCCTGCCGCGCTTTGGACTGCAGCTGGAACTGGATGATCAGATGGGCACAATGGAATTTTTCGGTTTCGGCCCGCAGGAAAGCTATCTCGACAAGCGTGCGGGTGCAGCAAAAGGACAGTATGTGCTGCCGGTTTCCGAAAATATTCAGCCATATATCCGCCCGCAGGAAACCGGAAGCCATTATGGTACGGAATGGGGCGCGGTGTATGACCGGGATGGTATCGGCCTGTTCGTCGGCGCCGCCCGCGCATTTTCGCTCTCGGTGCTGCCTTATACTGCGGTGGAGTTGACTGAGGCCGGCCATGACTGGGAACTGCCGCCTAAGGAAAAGACGGTACTGTGCATCGATTATAAGCAGGCGGGAATCGGCTCGGCAAGTTGTGGGCCGGATATACTGGAGAAATACCAGTTTTCTGATAAGGACTTTCATTTTTCTGTTTTCCTTCGTCCGTTTGCCGGAAAACCGGATTTCTGGACCTGGATGGGATACCCCAAGGGGTAAAATGATAGGGATGTAATCTTCAAAAGCTTGTACGGCGTACTGTTTCGACCCGGGACGCCGTACAAGTTTTTTGTCTTTTGTTAAGGTTTGTAGGTTTGTCAAACATATTGGACGGCGAACTGTGAAGGAGAAGAGTAGTTTAA
>USCI01000101.1 GCA_900553255.1 uncultured Oscillospiraceae bacterium
CGAAAACTTTTTGTGCATTATTTTTTGCGAAACGACTTTTTTGACAGACTGAAACGTCCCGCCGTATGGCGGGACGTTGTTTTTTGCGGCGGCGGAAAAGCGGCATCCGGCCGGTTCCCGCAGGCAAACGGCAGTATTTCCGAAAACGGTGGGATTTCGGCAGAGGTTCGGTCATAAAACTCTGGTGGGGGCTATGGTACAATTCCGGATGGACATAAGTCCGCGGCGGCGGGGCGGTTTTAGGAGGTACAGCGATGCAGGAGGAAAAGCAGAAGCGGTGCGGTTATCGCCCGCAGACGGCGGCGGCCGTGCGGGCAAACCGCTTACGCCGGGAAAGGGCACGGCGCAGGAGGCAGGTCCGGCGATGGACGGCTTTTTTCGGCATACTGGCGGTTTTTGCCGCTGTGGCAGGAGGGCTGGCCCGGTGTGCGCGGCAGCCGCGGGTTGATCTGACGAAGATCCAAAGCCCGGACTGGATCGAGCAGGCGTTCCTGGATCCGGACGGTGACGCACGCACCGGGGAAACAATCCCGGTGGTAAGGGATATTGCGATCCACTACGTCGGCAATCCCGGCACCTCCGCGATGGGAAACCGCAGCTATTTCAATCAGCCGGGGGTGGAGGTGTGCTCTCATTTCATCGTCGGGCTCGACGGGGAGGTCGTGCAGTGTCTGCCGCTGTGCGAAAAATCCGCCGCGACCAATCAACGCAACATCGACACTATTTCGATTGAGGTATGCCACCCGGATGAGACGGGAAAATTCAACGAGAAGACCTATGCGGCACTGGTAAAGCTGGCGGCCTGGCTGTGCAGCGAGCTGCAGCTGGACGAGGAAAACCTGATCCGGCACTACGACGTGACCGGCAAGCTGTGCCCGCTGTATTATGTGGAGCACGAGGACGCCTGGGAACAGCTCAAGCGGGATGTCGGGGAGCAGCTTGCCGCCGGCGGGCAGTAGGCAGGCACTTGCAAGCGGCGCAAACTGCGCGTTCTCCGGTTCAGCCGCCTTTTGAAAAAGAGGGCGTCGGATATTTTAGCGCGGCAGCCAAGCGGTTGCCGCGCTTTTTTCACGAGCAGGGTGGAGATGTTCCTGGGAGGCCTATCATCGCCATACGGCAAAATAAAAGGCGGCCGGTAATTCTTTGTTGAATTACCCGCCGCAGGTCTGGGAAGCGTTGACAAAAAAGATACCCGCTACAAGCGCGGGCACAAAACTTCAGAATAAAGAAAAAACCTGCGGTCGCGAATGGCTGACCGCAGGTCTGGAGCTGCTAACGCGATTCGAACGCGTGACCTCTTCCTTACCAAGGAAGTGCTCTGCCGACTGAGCTATAGCAGCATATGGCGACCCGGAACGGGCTCGAACCGTCGACCTCTAGCGTGACAGGCTAGCGTTCTAACCAGCTGAACTACCGGGCCACAACCGCTCGCCGCCGTTTCGGCGACGGTGTATATTATACTGGTTTGGCCCGGCGTTGTCAACAGCAAACTGCAATTTTTCGAAAATTGTTGCAGGAAGTCCGAAAAAAGCGGGGAAAACCATGCTTGCCCGATTGAAAATCGCAGGAGAAAATGGTATACTGGACGGGTTGCCGGGCCTGTTGCATAGGAGAAGAAAAACACACGACGCACACAGTTTTTTTATAGACTGTTTACAAATAGAGGGCCGGGTTCCGTTAAAATAAAGGAAACGCGGTCCGGGACAGGTTACGGACACGGCTCGGTGCGGCCGTTTTGCCGAGGCAGACGGCGCCATTCCGGCCGAAGGTTATCAACAAACAGGAGGGAACTACATGATCGAGGTGCAAAACCTGACCAAGCGGTACGGCAGCCACTGCGCGGTCCAGGATATCAGCTTCCGGGTGGAAGAAGGGGAGATCCTGGGCTTCCTGGGGCCGAACGGCGCCGGCAAGTCGACGACGATGAATATCCTCACCGGATATCTGTCGGCGAGCGAGGGAAAAGTGGCGATCAACGGCTTCGATATTCTGGAGCAGGCCAACGAGGCTAAGGCAAGCATCGGCTATCTGCCGGAGCAGCCGCCGCTGTATCTGGACATGACGGTCCGGGATTATCTGGACTTCATGTATGAGCTGAAGAAATGCAAGCTGCCCCGCCGGGAACATATCGCGGAAATCTGCCGGATTGTGAAAATTGAGGACGTCTACGGGCGGGTGATCAAGAACCTGTCCAAGGGCTACCGGCAGCGTGTCGGCATCGCGCAGGCGCTCATCGGCAATCCGCCGGTGCTCATCCTTGACGAGCCTACCGTGGGCCTTGACCCGAACCAGATCATCGAGATCCGTTCGCTGATCAAAAGCCTGGGCAAGCATCACACGGTTATCCTGTCCTCCCACATCCTGCCGGAGGTGGAGGCTGTGTGCGACCGGATCGTTATCATCAACCGCGGCAGCATCGTCGCGGACGATACGGCGGCGGAGCTGTCCCATAAGTATTCGCAGGATCACCGGATGATCGCACGCATCGCCGGTCCGGAGAAGGAGATCCTGCTGCTGCTGGAAAAGCTGCCGGGTGCGGATGTGGTGCACTCGCTGGGTGAGAAGGAACCCGGGGTGTTTGAGTTTGAGATCATCCCGGCGGAGGGCGCGGATATCCGCCGCGACCTGTTTGACCGCCTCTCCTCGCGCAGCTGGCCGCTGCTCGGGCTGAAATCCATGGAGATGTCGCTCGAAGAGATCTTCACCACCCTCACGCAGGAACGCCTGCCGATGGCCGGGGGTAAGAAAAAGGGAGGCAAGAAGAAATGACCGCCATATTCAAACGTGAATTCAAGTCCTTTTTTACCTCACCGGTCGGCTATGTGGTGCTCGCACTGGTGATGGGACTGTCCGGATACTTTTTTTCGCTGTATAACGTCACCGTGGGATACGTAAGCCTCAGCGGCGTGTTTAAAAACCTGTTTTCGTTTTTGCTGCTGCTGGTGCTGCCGGTGCTGACCATGCGGCTGCTCAGTGAGGACAAGCGGCAGAAGACCGATCAGGCGCTGCTGACCGCGCCGGTCAGCCTGACCGGTATCGCGCTGGGCAAGTTCCTGGCGGCTCTGCTGGTGTTCGCGATCAGCATCTCCATCACGCTGGTGTTTGCGATCATCATTGCTTTTCAGGTGACCCCCGACTGGATGGTGATCATCGGCAACTATATCGGCCTGCTCCTGCTGGGCGGCACCATCATTTCCATCGGCCTGCTGATCTCCAGCCTGACCGAAAGCCAGTTCATCGCCGCACTCGGCACCTTTACGGCGTCGTTCCTGTTCCTGATGATCGACAGCCTGGGATCGATGTTTTCGGGGAACGCCGTCGTCGCTGCCATCGTCAATTTCCTGTCCCTCAACCAGCGGTACAATGATTTCACGCTGGGGGTTATCCATTACGACAACGTGATCTTTTTCCTGAGCATACAGGCGCTGTTTGTGTTCCTGACCGTCCGGGTTCTGGATCGCAAGAGATGGAGCTGAGAGGAGGAACATGCAGATGAAGAAGAATTTTTCGGAGGAAAACGCCGAGCAGAAGGAGCTGAATCCTGCTGCGGAGGAATCCGCGGAGAAGACGCCGGCGGAGCAGGATGCCGAAACCTCTGCCGAAACGGCGGCTGAAGATACCGATGCTGCGCAGGAGTCTGCACAGCCGGAGGAAAAGGCGGAAGAAGGCCAAGAGGATAAGCCGGAGAAGGAAAAGACGCATAAGGATCACCGCAAGCTGCGCTACGGTACCATCGCCACGGTGATGTCGGTGGTGGTGATCGCGGCGGTGGTGCTGCTCAACGTGGTGGTCGGTGTGCTCGACGACCGGTTCCCGCTGACCCTTGACCTGACCAAGGACAGCCTGTTTACCCTGTCGGAGCAGAGCCAGGAGATCGCCAAGAACGTCAAAACCGACGTGGAAATTGTGGTTTTTATGCCGGAAGAGGTGTTTGCTGCCTCTACCGGTTCGGAGCAGTTTGATACCGTGCTGCGGCAGTTCACGCAGGGCGTGCGCAGCTACGAAAGCCTGTCGGGCGGACGGGTGAAGACCAGTTATGTCGACCTGTCCAGCAATCCGCTGCTGGCGGAGGATTACGAAAAATACAGTATCACCTCCGGCAGCATCCTGTTCCGCTCGGTGCCGGAGGAGGGTTCCGGCCTGAGTGAAAAATACCGTGTCGCGACGCTGTACGATCTGTACACCGAGGATACCTCCAGCTACTATTATACCGGGCAGGCTTCCTACAGCTCAAACGTCGAGCAGGTGCTGGCGAAGAATATCAACGCGGTCAGCAGCCTGAACAATCTCAAGGCGATCATGCTCACCGGGCACGGCGAAGAGAGCGCGACGGTAAGCGCGCTGACCACGCTGCTGGAGGAAAACGGGTATGAACTGGAAACGGTCAACCCCAGCACCGCGGAGGAATTCAGCGAAGAAGCGGTTACGATGTTTATCCCGGCGCCGACCATTGACTATACCGCAGACGAGCTGGAAAAGATCCGGGTATGGCTGGAAAACGAACAGGATGGGGTCAATCGGCTCGGCCGCAATCTGATGCTGCTGGTCGGCCAGACCGCACAATGCCCGGAGCTGTATGATTTTGTCAACACCTATTACGGCATTGAGATTACCGATAATGTGGTGGTCGAAACAACAGCTGGCCGTTATGTGACCAGCCCCTATTATCCCTTTGCGGATATCGAATCGAGTGATTTTACCGAAAGCCTGACCTCCAGCATTGCCTTCGCGCCGCTGACCCGTCAGCTGATCCTGCACGAGACCAGCAACACCGAGGATGCCGCGCTGACCAACCATTCGCTGATGTCTTTTCCGGAGTCGGCGCAGCTTCTGGAATTGTCGACAATAGAGGATTCGGAATCCGATGAACGGACGCCGTTTGAGGCGGACAGCTACCCGATTGTCGGCATGGCGTATGCGAATCAGTACGCTTACGACAATACCGGCGATTATCCGGAAAGGGTGGAAACCAACGTGCTGGTGTGCGGCAGCGAAATGCTGCTGCTGATGAATATGCCCACTGTCGCTAATGAGTCCCTGCTGCTGCAGAGCATTAACGGGATCTCCGGCAACGAGGATGCGGTTACGATTTCTGCGCTGTCGCTGGATCAGGATACGCTGGTGTTCACCGACCTCAGTCAGTCGATCCTGTTTGGGATCTTTGTTGTCGCGGTGCCGGTGATCCTGCTGGTGGTCTGCCTGGTCGTGTTCCTGAAGAGGAGGCACTTATGAGTAAGCAAGTCCGTACGATCATTATCGCGATTGTCGCGGTTGTGGCGCTGTCGGGCGTGTTGGCCGTGTTGCTGCTGCTGCCGCAGATGACCGGTGGTCAGACGGATACGTCTTCCGCCGCGTCTACAGCGAGCGACAGCTCGATTACCCTGCATAACAAGCTGCTCGACGAAGATGGCCAATCCGTCGATACGCCGGTCAAAAACGCCGAAATCCTCCTGGACAAGAAGGTGGAGGCGGCGGATGAGTCCTCAAGCACCGCCGAATCAAGCGCAGAGGAAAGCCAGGATGGGGAGGAAACCGCGGATGAGCGGATTACCGAGGAGCTCTCGTTCATCCTGGCGGAGAGCGGCGACCTGGTGGTGGAGAAATACCAGGAGCTGCCGGTCAACACCTCCAAAGCCAGCACGCTGAAATCCGATCTGGCTACCATTACGGCAACCAAGAAAATCGAGACCGATCTGAGTGCTTCGGATTTCGGCTTTGACCGTCCGCAGGCCAAGGTGTCGGTCACCTATCACGATGATTCCACCTATGCCTTTGAAATCGGGGACAGGGCGCCGCTGGATGCGGGTTACTATTTCCGTGAGGAGGGCTCGTCGGACATCTACCTTGTTTCCATATCCTTCGGCGAAGCCATGCTGCAGGAAGGGAAGGATTACGTCAGCCTGAGCATGTATACCAAGCCCTCCCTGAACGAGGACGCCGATAGCGATACGGTCTGTGTACAGGAGATGGGGCTGTCCGGCCAGGTGCGGCAGGATCATCCGTTCAAGCTGCGCCAGCAGACCAACGAGGATCCGGATTACGTGATGAGCTCCTATGTGATGCTCGAGCCGTTCTTCATGCGGCAGATCGACGATAACCAGATCACTACCCTTACCACCAATATGACCTCGCTGACTGCCAAATCCATCGTGTCGGTGTACCCGACCGAAGAGGAGAAGGCACAGTACGGGTTCAACGATCCGTATTCGGTGGCGGACCTGCGGATTGCGGTGCGTCAGGCGGAGACGACGTCGGATTCCTCCGACACGTCCGACTCCTCCCAAAGTGAAGAGGAGACCCCGACGGTGTATTATAACATCCGCAACCATGTGGTGACCCTCGGCAGCAAGGATGCGGACGGCAACTACTACGCGATGATTACGTCGGACGGCGAGGAGATGCCGGTCATCTACCTGGTGTCGGCGTCCGCGGTGCCGTGGGCAGAGACACAGTACGGCGATATCCTCGGGACGCTGCTGTTCCTGCGCAACATCACCAACATCAACGATATCGTGGTCAGCTGGGGCGACACGAGCTATACCTTTAATCTGGAGCATTTCCCCGATGCGGAGGAGAGCGCCGACAAGCTGAAGGTTACGGTGGATGGGGTCGTCTATGACACCGAAAACTTCCGTCAGCTGTACCAGATCATGATGTCGGTCAAACGCAACGGTGAGGTGGAGGATGAACCCTCCGGCACGCCGGATATGACCATCGAAATCCATCCGAATGACGGCAGCGGGGAAATTGTGGCGAATTTCTATAAGTATAACGCCAACAATTATATCTGCGAGCTGAATGACGGCGACCGGTACCTGGTGACGGCTGCGTCGGTGAGCAACACCATGAAGCAGGTGGAGAATTATCTCGCCGGCAAGACAATCGTGGCCAATTGATCGCACAGGAAAAGAGCGGGACGGCATACTGCCGTCCCGCTTTGCGTTTGTATGCGGCATTTTATCCGGTGTGTATCGACCACTTTTAAGGTGACCCGCCGCTTTTTGAGGCTGATTCCGGCACGCATATCTTTTTTCATCCCCGGCATTACGCGGTTGACGGGCATAACGGGGGAGTGGTAAACTAAGAACATTGAAGGGGAAGGTGCCAAAATGCACATACGTTTTGCTAAAGCATCCGACAGCGCGGCGCTGCTGCGGATTTATGCTCAATACATCGATACGCCCATCACGTTCGAATGTGTGCTGCCTTCAGAGTCGGCTTTTGCCGCGCGGATTGCAGCGATTGCGGCGGAGTATCCGTACCTCGTGTGCGAGGATCAGGGGAAGGCCGTCGGTTACGCCTATGCGCACCGGCAGATGGAGCGTGAAGCCTATCAGTGGAATGCCGAACTGTCGGTTTATCTCGACCGGGGGTATACCCGGCGCGGGCTGGGCGGACGGCTGTACCGCATCCTGCTGGATATACTGCGCCTGCAGGGGATCCGTACCGTGTATGCGGGGGTTACGGTGCCCAACCAGGCGAGTGAACGGCTGCACGAGTCGATGGGGTTTGCGCGGCTGGGCACCTATCACAGCACCGGCTATAAGGCGGGCGGTTGGCATTACGCCGTCTATGTCAAGAAAAGGCAATCCTTATGACAACGCGATGGCGG
>USCI01000102.1 GCA_900553255.1 uncultured Oscillospiraceae bacterium
AAACTCAATATTTTCCTACCAGGGGCTTTTTTCTCCTGTCCGCTCAATCTGGGGCGGTTCATTCACGGAGGGCCGGGGCTTTTGGTTATATTGGGGATCAGCGGTACTTCTTGCGCTCCACATAGCTGGTGTGGAGGGCATGGTGGGCCTTGGGGCCGCCGAAGCCGTCGAAATATTCGCTGTACAGCTTCTGGATGACCGGGGACTGATGCGACTTGCGCAGCTTCATGCCGGCATCCTGGTCGTACAGGGCTTTGGCGCGGATAGCCTTGAGGTCGACGGTGTTGCGCACCGAAGCAGGCTGGATCGGCTGGCCGCCGCCGTTGACGCAGCCGCCCGGGCAGCACATGATCTCCACGAACTGCCAGTCGGCGGAGCCGTCGCGGATGCAGCTGAGCACGTAGTTCGCGCTGGTCAGGCCGCTCGCGACCGCTACCTTGACATCCATGCCGGCGATGTTGTACACCGCTTCCTTCAGGCCGGCGGTGCCGCGGACCTCATGGAAGTCCACCGCCTCATTGTCCTTGCCGGTCAGCCAGTCATTCGCAGTGCGCAGCGCCGCCTCCATGACGCCGCCGGTCGCACCGAAGATGACGGCAGCGCCGGTGTCCTCGCCGAGCGGGGAGTCGAACTCTTCGTCCGGGAGATTGACGAAATCGATGCCGCAGCGCTCGATCATACGGGCGAGCTCGCGGGTGGTCAGCGCGATATCCACGTCCGCCACGCCGGCAGCGGCCTCATCGTCACGACCGACCTCGAATTTCTTCGCGGTGCAGGGCATGATCGACACCGAAACGATATCCTTCGGGTCGATGCCCATCTTTTCGGCATAGTAGGTCTTGATGACCGCGCCGCCCATCTGCTGCGGGGATTTGCAGGTCGACAGGTGGTCGAGCTGATCCGGATAATAATATTCGGCGAACTTGACCCAGCCGGGCGAGCAGGAGGTGATCATCGGCAGCACGCCGCCGGTTTTCACCCGGTTGACGAATTCGTTGGCCTCTTCGACGATGGTCAGGTCGGCGGCAAAGTCGGTGTCAAACACCTTCGCAAAGCCCAGACGGCGCAGCGCCGCGACCATCTTGCCTTCGACGTTGGTGCCGATCGGCATGCCGAAGCACTCGCCGAGGGTCGCACGGATGGACGGTGCCGTCTGCACCACCACGTGCTTCGATTTATCGGCCAGCGCCGCCCACACCTTGTCGGTGTCGTCCTTCTCGGTCAGGGCGCCGGTCGGGCAGACGGTGATGCACTGTCCGCAGGACACGCAGGGCACGTCGTTGAGCGCCTTCTCAAACGGGGTGCCGATATGGGTGTCGATGCCGCGGTCGTTCGCGCCGATGACCGACACATACTGCTGGCGGCAGGCGGCCACGCAGCGACGGCAGAGGATGCACTTGTTATTGTCCCGCACGAGGTGCGCGGTGGAGGTGTCCAGCTCGTAATGCGGGCGGAAGCCCTCATAGCGGTCGGCGTCCTCGATGCCGTAGTCACGGCACATCTTCTGCAGCTCGCAGTCGCCCGAGCGCACGCAGGACAGGCACTTCTTTTCGTGGGTGGAGAGGATCAGCTCGAGCGTGGTTTTGCGGGCCTGCTGGACCTTCGCTGTGTTGGTCTGCACCTCCATGCCCTCGGCCACCGGATATACGCAGGCGGTCACCAGGCCGCGCGCACCGGTCGCTTCAACCACGCAGATGCGGCAGGCGCCGATTTCGTTGATGTCCTTGAGATAGCACAGGGTGGGAATCGTCACCCCGGCGGCGCGGGCCGCCTCCAGAATGGTGGAACCCTTCGGCACGCTGACCGCGATGCCGTTGATTTTACAATTGATCATTTCCATTATTCAGCACCATCCTCACTCAGCATTTCACGACAGCGCCGAAGCGGCACTTCTCGATACAGGCGCCGCACTTGATGCAGGCGCTCACGTCGATCACATGCGGCTGCTTGACGGTGCCGGAGATGGCACCCACCGGGCAGACCCGGGCGCAGGCGGTGCAGCCCTTGCACTTGTCGGCCACGATCTCGTAATGCAGCAGCGATTTACACACGCCGGCGGGGCATTTCTTATCCACCACGTGCGCCACGTACTCGTCGCGGAAGAATTTCAGGGTGGAGAGCACCGGGTTCGGCGCCGTCTGGCCAAGGCCGCACAGCGAGTTTTCCTTAATATAGTGGCACAGCGCCTCGAGGTCGTCGATATCCTCCAGCGTGCCGTTGCCGCTGGTGATCTTTTCGAGTTTCTCGAGCAGGCGCTTGGTGCCCACGCGGCAGGGGGTGCACTTGCCGCAGGACTCATCCACCGTGAATTCCAGGAAGAATTTCGCGATGTCCACCATGCAGGTGTCCTCGTCCATGACGATCAGGCCGCCGGAACCCATCATGCAGCCCATCGCAATGAGGTTGTCATAGTCGATCTTGGTGTCGATGAGCGAGGCCGGGATACAGCCGCCGGACGGGCCGCCGGTCTGCGCCGCCTTGAACTTCTTGCCGTTCGGGATGCCGCCGCCGATTTCCTCGACGATCTCCCGCAGGGTGGTGCCCATCGGGATTTCCACCAGGCCGGTGTGCTTGATCTTGCCGCCGAGCGCGAACACCTTGGTGCCCTTCGATTTCTCGGTGCCCATCGAGGCAAACCATTCAGCGCCCTTGAGGATGATCTGCGGGACGTTGGCGAAGGTTTCGACGTTGTTTTCCACCGTCGGGCAGCCGAACAGGCCCTTGACCGCCGGGTACGGCGGACGCGGACGCGGCTCGCCGCGGTTGCCCTCGATGGAGGTCATCAGCGCGGTTTCCTCGCCGCACACGAACGCGCCGGCGCCCAGGCGGATTTCCATATCGAAATCAAAGCCGGAGCCGAAAATGTCCTTGCCGAGCAGTCCTGCCTCGCGGGCCTGATCAATGGCGATCTGCAGGCGGCGCACCGCAATCGGGTACTCCGCGCGCACATAGACAAAGCCCTTGGTCGCGCCGATCGCATAGCCGGCGATGGCCATCGCTTCGATGATGCAGTGCGGGTCGCCTTCGAGCACCGAGCGATCCATGAACGCGCCGGGGTCGCCCTCGTCGGCGTTGCACACCACGTATTTCTGCGGCGCCTTGTTCGGCGCGCACAGCGCCCACTTGCGGCCGGTCGGGAACCCGCCGCCGCCGCGGCCGCGCAGGCCGGAGTCGGTGATGATCTGGATGACCTGCTCCGGCGTATATTCGGTCAGGCACTTGCCCAGCGCCTGATAACCGTCGTACGCTATGTATTCGTCGATCGATTCCGGATTGATGACGCCGCAGTTGCGCAGCGCGACGCGGACCTGCTTGCGGTAGAAGTCGGTTTCGTTGAGGGACTTGATCTCGTCCTTTTCCACCGTCTCATCGTAGAGCAGGCGGGTAACGATACGGCCCTTGAGCAGGTGCTCCGAAACGATTTCCGGGATATCCTCCGCCTTGACGCGGGAATAGAAGCAGCCCTCCGGGTACACAATCATGATCGGGCCGAGCGCGCACAGGCCGAAGCAGCCGGTGCGGACCACCTTGACCTCTTCGGACAGCCCCTGCGCTTCAATTTCCCTTTCCAGTGTCTCAATAATCTGCTGGCTTCCGGACGAGGTGCAGCCGGTACCGCCGCAGACGAGCACATGTGAACGATACATCGTAAGTTTTCCTCCTCTGTTTACTTCATCATGCTGCCGATGGTGTATTCGGTCACCGGATTACCGTTGACCAGGTGGTCAACCACGATGCGCGCCACCTTTTCCGGCGTGACCTTCGCGTAGGTGACCTTCTCCTTGCCGGGCACCGTCACCTCCACGATCGGCTCAAACTGGCACATGCCGATGCAGCCGGTCTGGGCGACCGTCACGTTTTCGAGATGGCGTTTGCCAACCTCTTCCACAAAAGCGTTCAGCACCGGGCGCGCGCCTGCGGCGATGCCGCAGGTCGCCATGCCGACGACCACCCGCACCGCATCCTGCTGATTGGCGCGCACGGACATCTTCTGCCGGGCCTGTTCGCGGATAGCCTGCAGTTCTTCCAGCGTTTTCATTCGGGGGTTACCTCCTTCAGTTTGTCGGCGGGCCTGCCCGCCGCGATTCATCTGTGTCAAATGCCCTCCGGCCGTATCGCGGCCGATTGCTCCCGTATGTAGCCGTCGATCCATTCCATGACCTCGGGCGTGTCCAGCGGCACGTCGCCGAGGATTTCCCGCAGCTGGCGGGTGTCCGTTTGTGCCGAACGGCCGTCCGCGGTGAAGATATAAAGGAAATCGATCTGCGGATTCATGCGGATAAGCGCCGTGACGGTGCCGTCCATATCGCCGAGCGGCATCCGGTCAATATGGGAAAGGGTGAAGACGGCCTCCACCGTCGTTCCCACGCCCGGAGCGGAGCGGATCTGCAGCCCGCCGCCGGCCATCTCGGCCGCCATGCGGAACAGCGGGATCCCCATGCCCACCTTCCGGGTGGTGCGGGTGGTGAAAAACGGGTCGCGCACCTGCTCGAGCTGCTCGGCGGTCATGCCGCGGCCGTTGTCCTCCACTGTCAGGGTCAGACGGTCGGCCGCGCTGTCGCAGTCCACCGTCAGGGTGACAAGCGTTGCACCGGCGGCAATCGAGTTCTGCGCAATGTCCAGCATGTTCAGTGACAGCTCACGCATACCGGCACCTCTTTTCCCACCGTCAGCCCGCGTATTTCTCCAGGATCCCGTCGATGTCGTCCACCGTCAGGCGGCCGTACACATCGTCGTTGACGGTAAGGACCGGGGCCAGGCCGCAGGCCCCGATGCAGCGGCAGGCGGTCAGCGAGAACCGGCCGTCCTCGGTGCACTCGTCCGCGCCGATGCCCAGCTTTTCGCTCAGCTTGTTGAAAATGTCGCCCGAGCCCTTGACGTAGCACGCCGTACCCAGACACACCGAGACGTTGTAAACGCCCTTCGGCGACAGCGCGAACTGCGCGTAGAAGGTGGCCACGCCGTAAACCTTCTCCAGCGGCACGCCCATGCCGTCCGCGATCATCTTCTGCACCTCAAAGGGGAGGTACCCGTAGATGTCCTGCGCCTGCTGCATCACGCCCATCAGCCGACTTGCGTCGTGCTTGTTGGCGTCGATGATCTTCTGCAGCTCAAGCGCCTGCTCTTCCGTCCCGCGGAAGGGGAGATTGCTGATTTTTTTCTGCATTTTTGCCGTTTCCTCCTTGCTGACACGGCCGGCCGAGACAAAACCGGACCGCCCAGTTTGTGAAAAAGATAACAAGTATACTCCAAACAGTATACGTCAAGATATAAGTATAGCACAGTTCGACACAAAAAGCTACATAAACTGCAGGGGTTGCCAAAGAATTTTTTGACATAAAGCAGAGAAAATCGGTCGGGATTTATTCAACAAAAAACATGGATAAAAACTGTACATCCGGGCAAGAAACCGCGGGCAACTGTTGGTTGCCTCTTTAGTTTACTATTGTTGCCGGCGGCGGAATATGATACGATAGATAAAAGAAAAGAGGAGGGATGGCGATGGACAATGAGAAGATGGGGGCGTTCATTGCCGGCCGGCGAAAGGCACTGCAGCTGACCCAGGCAGAGCTTGCCAGCCGGCTGCATGTCACCCGGCAGGCGGTTTCCAAATGGGAGTCCGGGCGGTCGGTTCCGGATACCGGGACACTGCTGGCGATGGCGGAGCTGTTCGGCGTTCCGGTGGAGGCAATTCTCAGCGGGGAGGGGGCGGTGCCGACCGCCGCGCCGGCACAAACGCAGGCGGGTGAGCCGGACGGTACGGCAGCCGAAAGATACGTTTTTCTTCCGCCGCCCGCCGTACAGGTGTATAGGCAGGGCCATCCGGTTTTCCGCCAGAAGCTGGGCTGGCTGTTTTTCCTGCCGGCGCTGGTGCTGGCCCTGCTGGTCGTCCTGATCCCGCTGGGCCGGACAGCTTATTACAGCATGACCAACTTTAATATGCTTGAATCGCCCCACTTTGTGGGGATGCAGAATTATGCGGCGGTGCTGGGGGATCCGCTGACGATGCACGCGGTGATGAACACCCTGTGGATTTTGGTGATTGCCGGAGGGATACCGCTGTTGCTGGGCTGGCTGTTCGGCAGTGCCGCTGCCCGGCTGCCGCTGCCGGTAGGGGTGATCATCGGCGTGCTGTTCGGCGCCGGTTCGCTCAGCGCGCTCACTCCGTCGTGGCTGGCGCTGCTGTTTTCGGGAGATGTCACCGGGTTGCTCAACAATCTGCTGCTTATGCGCGGCATCGTGACCGAGCCGATTCCCTGGCTGACCGTGCACGGCAACGCGGTCCAGTGCCTGCAGCTGGGGCTGCTGTGCCTGGCACCGGCCTACCTGATCTTTTATATCGGCGGACGCTGCGGCCGGATGCGGGCGGCGTGGCATGTGGGAGTCACCGCGGTTCCGGCGCTGCTGCTGGCCAACTGGATGGCGTCGGCGTCGCTCGTGGGCTATCCGTCCTTCGAGTACCGGGCCAACTGGCTGCCCGCGATGATTTTCGATTATGGCAGCGTGCGGTTCGAGGCCGGCGTGGCCTGCGCGCTGATCCTGATCTGTCTATTGCTGATGGCGGTGGTGGTCACGGCGGGACACCTGCTGGTGTGGGCAGGTGCCTGCCTGCTCCGTTTGTGCAGGCCGGAGGCGCCGTCCTGCCGCCGAGCCCGGGCGGCACACTGGTGTGGAGGAATCGCGGGCCTGGTGTGCGGCGTGCTGCTGCTGTTCCCGGCATATATCCTGATTAACTATGCGGTGAAGCCGGCGGAGGAGCTGTTTTTGTTCCCTCCGGTCCTGCTGACGAGCCGGCCGGTGGGCGAAAATTTCACCGCCCTCTTTTCTTCGATGGCGGTACGGCTGTCCTTTGCCCGCATTCCGCTGTATCTGTTGTACGCGCTTGCTGTTTATCTGCTGACGGCGCTGCCTGCGGCGATCGGCGCGGCATTCCTGCCGGAACGCGGCAAAAGGATTGCGGTTTCGGGCTGGCTGATCGGTATGGCCACAGCACCGCTGCTGGGTTACGGCAGTCTTTGGAATTTCTCTTCCTTTATGGATGCCGTGCTGCCGGTGTCGCTGCTGCGGTGCATGACAAGTCCGCTGCTGCCGCTGAGTATGCTGCTGACCGTGTGGATCCTGCGCCAAAGCACGGCGGGCTGCCGGGATTTTGCTGACTGGCGCAGGAAGACCAAACGGGTGGTGCTCACGGGCGCGGCCGTGCTCGCTGTGGGATTGGGGACGGCGCTCTCGCTGCTGTATATCGGGGCGGATCCTATGCTGTACAGCAGCGATGTGCAGTTCCCACTGGGCATTCTGCAGGTGTCGGGGATGCGCATAGGTGTACTCAGTGCCGGGCATCTGCTGCTGTATGCGGCGGGGATTGTGCTGGTCATCCTGGTGGCGCTGACGCTGCTCACCGACCGGATGGGACGCCGCCCGGTTGAAACGGCGCCGGTGAGCGGATAAGACAGAAAAACTGGTTGGCAGATAGCAAGTTGCACAAATGCGGCGTGAGACGCCGCATC
>USCI01000103.1 GCA_900553255.1 uncultured Oscillospiraceae bacterium
CTTTTTGGGGGCACTTCACGGCGAAGTCAATTTCTCGTAAAATTTCCGTTGCACGCCAAGTTTGTATAGGTGAGGAATTGGGATTCCATGCATCAGCTTCTAATGCGTGACCGAATCCACCATCTTCATTTTGATAATAAGAAAGTGCATTTAATACTGCCTCTCTGCTTCCGTTTTCAAAATGGTATTGCCACCTTGCAAAATCAAGCGGTCTTGCGTTTCGATAGATAAATTCCCTTGCTTTTTTAATGTGTCCACGTTAGCACCTCCAAAACTACAAATCAATAGCGGATTATTATAGCTTATGCTTTAGCAAGCAGGGAATTTATATTGCACAAATTCCAAAAGCAAGTCCTTCCTTATCGGGCGTTGGCAAAACGGCTACACCGGTTTTTTTACAGTTCTTCATCCAGCGGATAGTCCTCGCCGGATTCCGTACCGATATACTCTCCGGTACGGAAACGCATGCGCACCCGCTCCTTCTCCACCTGCTCGTCGAGCGCTTCCTTGAACTCCCGGACGCCGCGGATATTTTTTATTACCAGCTCGGGCCGGCTTTGATCGGAAGAAGCCACCAGGATGCTGCCCAGACGGAACAGCTTCTGCCAGACGGTGCGGCGCAGCGAAGTATCCCGCACGCGATACAGAAGAATGTCGTCCTCAACCGTGGTCAGCAGACCGGTTTTGAGTACCAGCTTCTTTTCGGTCAGCGTATAGGTCGTAAAGGTAAACGGCAGGCCGAAAAACAGCCAGCGTCTGCGTTCCGTCAGGGTGAACGGTTCGGAGTCTTCCATTCCATCGGGTATGCCGTTGCGGTTTTCGTCTTGCATTTGCTTTCCTCCTTAGCCTTCCTTGCCCGCATATGGACGCAGGCCGTCCGCAGTTTCCTCCAGCGGAATCCGATACGGCCGCTCCATCGGGTCATTGTTGGGACGGTGCAGGATCAGGTTAAGCTGCCCGGTTTTATCGCGGAACAGCATCCCATGCCCGCCGTCCCGCGCAAAAAGCAGCTGCGGATCATGGAGCCACCGCCCGTCGATCTCCCCGTTATCCGAACGGGATATCGCCTGCACGTAATTCGTAAAATTGTGATCGAGCGACGACCACAGCATCAGCAGGCTGCCGTCCGGCGTACGGTGGAGAAACGGTCCGTCGGTGACGTAGTTTCCGCTGGTATGGTCCGCCCAAGCCGGTTCAGAGGCATGAAAGAGATCAAACGGCTCTCCTGCCGCAGCACGCAGATCCTCCGTCAGCGGCACCGCGCAGACCGCCCCATCGTGAATCTGGCACCATTCATGGCAGTACACCATAAACGGGCGGCCGTCCCGGGAAATATACAGCGTGCCGTCCAGACATTCCTGGTCGGCCGGCGTCAACGGCCCGTCGCTGTGCGGCACAAACGGCCCCAGGGGGCCGTCCGCCACCAGAATCTGGGTACCCTTGGGCCGCCATGCGGCGCTGAAGGTGGCAAACATATAAAACCTGCCGCGATAGGCATGGACTTCGGGTGCCCAGTAATGGCCATGATACCCCCAGAAATCCTCCCCCGGCGAAAAGGCCGGATAGGGGCCTTCCCAGTCCCCGTCCAGGGTCTCGCAGCGGTACACATCAAAACCCGGCGGATACTGCGAGCTGATCATGCCCTTTGAACCGTACAGATAATACATCCCTTCATGCAGGAGCACAAAGGGGTCGCGCATGTGGATAGCTTCCTTTTTCATTCCTGAACCCCGCATCGCTTTGCGTGAAATTCTGTTTTCCTTATTATATCGCCCCAATCGACGCTCTGTCAACCGCAATTCAGGAAAATGCCCGGCATCACCGATGTGATGCCGGGCATTTTTATGCATTCAAACGATCAGCAGCCACAGCCACAGCCGCTATTCGCAGCACCGCAGCCATCGTCGCAATCGCGGTTATCCGCCAGCAGGATCAGAACGATAATGAACAGCAGCCAGGTGCAGTCGCCGCCGCAAAACAGGTTGCGCAGGCACATAGTTTTCACCTCCCTCATCCGTTATGTTGGGAACATACCTTCCGAAGGATACGGAACCGGCTCAGCAGCCGCAGCCACAATCGTTGTTCCGGGCACAACCGCAGTCATCATTATCGCACAGGAGAAGAAGAATGATGACAAACAGGAACCAGCTGCAGCAGTTCGCGCCGCCAAAGAGGTTTCTCATACACATCTCGTGGTCGCCTCCTTTCTTAGCTTACACCCCATACTATGTAACCTGCCGTTATTGTGCTACACGGTTTTGCGCTCTTTTTGTATGGCGGGTAAACCGGCTGCGTATACTATAAGGTGTTATGGGCTCACCCGGGCGCGAAGGCCAGACGGTTATACTTAACAAAAGGAGGCTGAAACATGGCACATCGTCATATCCCCCCACATTTCCTTAGGGACAGTGAATTATCCCGGGAACTGCAGCCGCCGGCACTGTTCAGCGAGGAACATACAAGGCCTCATGCGAGCCGGACAATTACGCCGAAAAACAGCGATTCCGTGAGATATCCGGCGAAAACCAAAGATAAACCGCAGTCAAAAGATTGAGTTGTTTATATTTGCCTTTCTTTGACTTTGACTTTCTTTGACCTATAGGGTATAGTAAGGTCAATGAAAGTCAAATCTCGTCATCCTCCATTACGGGCAGATGCCGGGATATCTCCCGGCTGCCGCCAAGAGGAAGGGGGCAATTCTTATGGGAATGAGCGACGCCATCAGCGCCTATATCCAGCACATGCTCGATCAGGCGGATAACGGTTACGCCGAGCTGCAGCGCAATGAGCTGGCCGAGAAGCTGGGTTGTGTGCCCAGCCAGATCAGTTATGTGCTGTCTTCCCGTTTTACGCCGGAGCAGGGCTATCTGGTGGAAAGCCGGCGCGGCGGCGGCGGCTACATCCGGGTACGGCGCATCCGTTTTCAGTCGGCGGCCTCCGTGCTCATGCACACCGTGAATGCCATCGGTGACCAGCTGGTACCTGCTGCCGCGGCGGCGATTCTGGATAACCTCACGGCACTTGGCGCTCTGCCGGATACCGCCGCGCGGGTTATGCACGCCGCCGTATCCGACAACGCCTACCGCGACGTGCCGCCTCCCCTGCGCGACCGTCTGCGGGCTGCCCTGCTTAAGCAGATGCTCACCGCGGTCATGGTGCAGAATACGTAAACGGCAATACCGAGATTACAAAGAAAGGACGGATCGTTTATGACCTGTCAGGGATGCGGAAAGAAACCCGCCACCACCTTTTTGAAGAAAACCATTAACGGAAAAACCACCGAACTTCACCTGTGCGCGGATTGCGCGGCCAAGCAGGGGATCGGCGGCATGCTGGGCGGATTTGATCTCGGCGACTTCTGGGGCAGCCTTTTCGCTGAGCCGTCACTGCGCCAGCAGACGGACACCGTGCACTGCAAGGGGTGTGGGCGTACCTTCAGCGAAATCGCCCAGTCCGGCCGTGCGGGCTGCCCGGAATGCTACACCACCTTCTACGACCGGCTGCTGCCTTCGATCCAGCGGATCCACGGCAAGACGCGCCACACCGGAAAAATACCGGCGGAGGGCAGCGAAAACGGCCGGCGGGAACGGGAAATCGAACAGCTGCGCAAACAGCTGAGCGACTGCATCATGCGGCAGGAGTACGAACAATGCGCGGCGCTGCGCGATCGTATTCATGAGCTGGAAAGCCAGTGCAAAAAGGAGGCGGACAGCGATGACGACAAATAAGCAATGGTATCGCAAAAGCGGCCCGGAGGGCGACGTGGTCATAAGCACCCGGATCCGTCTGGCCCGCAACCTGCGCGGTTACCCCTTCCCCGCCAGCATGGACGACGAGCAGAAGGCCCGGCTGGTGGACACCATCACCGCCGCCGCCAAAACGGCGGCCGGCACGGTCGACGGCATCGGGACACTCAACGTTATGCCGATGGAAAACCTGCCGCCGATGCGGGCGATGAGCTTGGTGGAGCGCCACCTGATCAGCCCGGAATTTGCCCGCAACGGCAAGGGCAGCGCGCTGCTGCTGTCCGAGGACGAGTCGGTGAGCCTGATGCTCAACGAGGAGGATCATCTGCGGCTGCAGGTGATGTTCCCGGGCATGGCGCCTGATGAAGCGTATCGTCTGGCCGACGAACTCGATACCCGGCTGGACGAGCAGCTGCATTTTGCCTTCGATGACCGGCTCGGTTATCTGACCCAGTGCCCAACCAACCTCGGCACCGGCATGCGTGCTTCCCTGATGCTGCATCTGCCCGCCCTGCAGGAACGCGGCGCTCTGCAGCAGCTGGCCAACACGGTAGCCAAGCTCGGCCTCACCATCCGCGGCCTGTACGGCGAAGGAAGCCGTTCGGAGGGCGCCATCTACCAGCTGTCCAATCAGGTCAGCCTCGGCATTTCCGAGCAGGCGGCCATTGAAAACCTCAAAGGCATCGCCGCGCAGATCATCCGTGAGGAACGCGCAGCGCGCGAACAGCTGAAAAAGGACAGCCGGTTTGAGGACCGTGTCTGGCGGTCGCTCGGCATCCTGTGCACCGCCCGGCTGCTGACCGGCGACGAGTTTATGGCGCTGATCTCCAACCTGCGGGTCGGCGTTTCCCTCGGCTGTCTGGAAGGCGTGGATCTGGATGTAATCGGCGGGCTGATCAACGATGTACAGCCCGCCACCCTGATGGCGGACGCCGGCGAAGAGCTGGAGCCTGCACAGCGGGATGCCCTGCGTGCCCGCATTGTACGCGAGCGGCTGACGCCGGCGCTCATCGGGCAGGCATAATTTTCCCCCCGCAGGAAAAGGAGGAGCATTTATGTATCGTTTTAAAGGATTTACCGAAAAAGCCAATACAGCGCTCAATCTCGCGGTCGAGGCCGCACAGGAGCTTGGGCATACCTATATCGGCACCGAGCATATCGTGCTCGGGCTGCTGCGTGAGGGCACCGGTGTTGCCGCCTCGGTTCTCGGCGGACGCGGCGTGACGGCGGCGCAGTATCTTGACAAAATCATCGAGGCGGAGTCGAGCGGCAGCTTCAGCCGGCTGACGCCGGAGGATTTCACGCCGCGCGCCAAAAAGGCAATGGAAATGGCGCTCGCCGAAGCAAGCGCCATGCAGCACGGCTATGTCGGCACCGAACATGTTCTGGCGGCGGTGCTGCACGATGAAAACAGCGTGGCGGTGCGGCTGCTTGAAGCGCTCGGCGCGCGTCCGGAGGAGCTGTACGCCGATATTGCCAAGGCGATCGGCAGCGGTTCGCTGCAGACCTCGGCGGCGGACGGCGTCCGCGGCGGCAAAACGGCTGCGCGGGGCGGCGGCAAGACCCCGACCCTCGACCAGTTCGGCCGGGACCTGACCGCGATGGCCAAGGAAGGCAAGCTGGATCCCGTCATCGGCCGCGGACCGGAAATTGAGCGGGTGATCCAGATCCTCTCCCGGCGGACCAAAAACAACCCCTGTCTGATTGGCGAGCCGGGTGTAGGCAAAACGGCGGTCGCCGAAGGGCTCGCCCAGAAAATCGCCGCCGACGAGGTGCCGGAGCTGCTGCGAGGCAAACGGGTGGTTACCCTCGATCTGACCGGCATGGTGGCCGGCACCAAATATCGCGGCGATTTCGAGGAACGGATCAAAAACGCCATCGACGAGGTCATTAAGGCCGGCGACGTGATCCTGTTCATCGACGAAATCCACACCCTGATCGGTGCGGGCGCCGCGGAAGGCGCAGTGGACGCCGCCAACATCCTCAAGCCCTCCCTGGCGCGGGGCGAGTTGCAGATCATCGGCGCGACCACCCTCGACGAATACCGCAAGCACATCGAAAAGGACGCGGCGCTCGAACGCCGTTTCCAGCCGGTGACGGTCGGCGAGCCGACCGCAGAGGAATCGGTGCAGATCCTCAAGGGGCTGCGAGACCGGTATGAGGCACATCATAAGGTCAAGATTACCGACGAAGCGATCGAGGCCGCCGTACGGCTGTCTATCCGGTATATCGCCGACCGGTATCTGCCGGACAAGGCCATCGACCTGATCGACGAAGCGGCTTCCCGCGTGCGGCTGCGCGCCTTTACGGCGCCGCCGGACATGAAGGAGCTCGAAGACGAAACCAAGCGGCTGGCCGAGGAGAAAAAGGCCGCCGTCAACGAGCAGGATTTTGAACGCGCGGCACGGCTGCGCGACGAGGAAAAGGAAACCGCCGCTAAGCTCGCCGAGCTTAAGGAGCAGTGGCAGGAGAAAAATGCCGGCATTACCGGCGCGGTATCCGAAAAGGAAATCGCCGAAATTGTCTCGAGCTGGACCGGCGTGCCGGTCGTACAGCTCACCGAAGCGGAAGGCCAGCGGCTGCTGAAAATGGAGGACATTCTCCATGAACGGATCGTCGGCCAGAACGAAGCGGTCAGCGCGGTCGCGCGGGCGATCCGGCGCGGACGCGTAGGGCTGAAGGATCCCAAACGGCCCATCGGCTCGTTTATCTTCCTCGGCCCTACCGGTGTGGGCAAAACCGAGCTGTGCAAGGCGCTCGCTGAGGCGATGTTCGGCGATGAAAACGCCATCATCCGGCTGGATATGTCCGAATATATGGAAAAGCACACCGTCTCCCGCATGGTCGGCTCGCCTCCGGGCTATGTCGGCTACGACGAAGGCGGACAGCTGACCGAGAAAATCCGGCGCAAGCCCTATTCGGTGGTGTTGTTCGATGAGATCGAAAAAGCCCATCCGGATGTCTTCAACCTGCTTCTGCAGATCCTGGAGGACGGTATCCTCACCGACGCGCAGGGCCGGCGGGTGGATTTCCGCAACACGGTAATCATCATGACCTCCAACGTCGGCGCCCGGCTGATCACCGAAAAGCATTCCATGGGCTTTGCAAGCGTATCGGACGGCGAGGCGGATCAGTCCCGCATCCGTGAAAACGTGATGGGCGAGCTCAAGCGCGCCTTCCGGCCGGAATTCCTCAACCGCGTGGACGACATCATCGTCTTCCGCCAGCTGACCCAAGCGGACATCCAGGAAATTGCCCGGCGGATGATGCGCCAGCTCAACAAGCGGCTGGCCGACATGGATATGAAGCTCGAGGTGCGTCCTGCCGCCGTGGAGGAAATTGCCAAGGAGGGCTTCGACCCGGTTTACGGTGCCCGGCCGCTGCGGCGTGCCATCCAAACCAAAATTGAGGACGCCCTGGCCGAGCAGCTGCTCGAAGGGCGCTTCCAGGCCGGCGACACGATTGCCGTCGACTGCGAAAACGGCATCTTCACCTTCACCACCGCCGCCCCAGCCGAGCAGGAACCGGCAAAGGCTTAAAAATCCGCCTGCGGTTTTTCAAACCGCAGGCGGATTTCAGCCTGTCAAAGAAGTCGCCAAAAGGCGGCTTTTTTGGTATAATGGAGAG
>USCI01000104.1 GCA_900553255.1 uncultured Oscillospiraceae bacterium
GAAAACTTTTTGTGCACTATTTTTTGCGAAACGACTTTTTTGACAGTCTGAGCGGGCCACATCCGTGGCCCGCAGGCGGTTTGGAGAAGTGTTCGGCAGCTGAGCGTTACAGATACTGCTGCATCTGTTCGATATTGCGCTGCTCGGTTTTCAGCAGACGTTCACCAAGCCGGCGTACATCGGCATCCGCTTTTTCGCATTTGTTGAGCTGCTTTTGCAAATCCACCGTTCCCATTGTACTGCCTTGGATCAGCATCTCCGCCATGTGTGACGACGTCTTGTCGGTGAGCGTATTCATCTTGAGCGCCATATAGGTGGCCGCTTTCTCCATACCGGTCAGCCCCTCCGGCTTCTGATGCCTTTCCTGCATCTGCTTCTGGCTCTGATCGAAAATTTCCTGATATTCGGTCAGCTGGTTTTCCATGACCTTGCGGAACGCCACGTCATTGGTTTCCTTGATCAGCCGCGCAATGGTCTCCTTACCCATCTCGGCATTCTGGTAGATCCCGTTGAGCAGCTCCTCGTTCGGATTCATCGCGTATTCCTCCCTGTATTCGTTTTCCTTATTGTGCGAAGTTCCAGGAGAAATATGCAGAGAAAAGGAGACGGGCAAAACCCGTCTCCTGAAATGACTGCCATATGAAAATTCAGGCCTTGGCCTTCTTTCCAGCCGCTTTTTTCAGCGCCGCTTTCTTGTCACGATGTTCCTGCCACAGCACCCAAGTCGGGCTGCACAGGCACACCGACGAATAGAAACCAGAAATGACACCAAACATCATCGGCAACGCAAAGCTCACAATCGACTCAAGATTCATCGCCAGCGCAATCACCGCCACCGTACCAATCGCAAGGAAGGTGCACAGGCTGGTGTTGAGGGTGCGAGTGAAGGATTGGTTCAGACTGACGTTTACGATTTCGCTCAGCGGCGTCTTAGCATCCATCAACCGCCTATTCTCGCGGACACGGTCATACACCACGATGGTAGCGTTGAGCGAGTAGCCAAGGATGGACAGCAGCACCGCCACAAAGTTGTCGTTGAGCGGGATCCGGAAAACCACAAACGTAAAGAACGCAATCAGCAGGTCGTGGAACAGCGCGGCAACCGCCATCGCACCGGCGGACCAACCGCCGATTTTGCGGAAGCGCAGCGCCACATAGATCACGAGGAAAATCGCGGCCAGCGCAACAGCCACCAGACATTTGATCAGGAAGTTGCGTCCCATGGACGGTTTGAGCGAGTTGGCCTGCACCAGCGTGATATCGTGGTCGCCATACTCCTCAGCCATCGCGGCATGCAGAGCGTCCAGTTCCTCCACCGACAGCTGGTCGGGCAGGGAAATTTCAATCAGGCTGGTGCCGCTCATATCGCTGCTGAACGGCGGCACCTCGACGCTGCGCCCGAGCTGGGCGCTGACAAAATCATCCACCTGATTCTCGTCCAGCTCACCGGTAAAACTGTACCGGACCAACGTTCCACCCTTAAAGGAAATATCCAGATCAATCGGCATCAGAATGCTGCAGAGTATTCCCGCGACGATGATCACCAGGGAGATAATCAGGAACACCTTACGGTGCCCGATAAAATCAAACTGTTTTTTCATTCCTATATCCTCCCAGCAGCCAGGGTTTCCGCAGGAATTTGAAGCGGGAAACCGATTTCAACATCAGACGGGAAGCGGTCACACCCATGACAAAGTTGAAAATAATGCCGGCGAACAGGGTGTAGCCGAAGGAATAAACCGCACCGGTGGTCGATACGGGCGCCCAGAACAGGAAGGGCTTGAGCACGGTGGACCAGATGCCGGAGGGCGGCCCGAACACGCCCATGAGCACGATGGCGACGATCATAACCGTAATGTTGCCGTCAAAAATCGCCCAGAAGGAGTTCTGCGACCCCTTTTCGATAGCGCCGTCGATGGTTTTGCCGGCGCGAATTTCTTCCTTAATGCGCTCGGCGGTAATGATGTTCGCATCCACGCCCATACCGATTGACAGGATAATACCAGCCATACCGGGCAGGGTGAGCGTAAAGCTGTTGAACACACCGAAATAGCCGGAAACCGCCGCAACGGAGCCAGCGACCTGGCCGAGCAGCGAAATCACCGCCACAAAACCGGGCAGACGGTAGTAAATCAGCATGAACAGCGAAACCAGCACAAAGGCGATGATGCCGGCCATCACCATAACCTCCAGAGACTTCTCGCCCATGGTCGGGGTGATGGTGCCGGAGCCCTTGACCTCAATCGCAAACGGCAGAGCACCGGAGTTGATCAGGTTGGCAAGCTCAGTGCAGTAGGCCGCATCCATATTGCTACCGGAAATGGTCGCCACCCCGTCGGTAATATGCGCTTTAACATTCGGAGCGGAAATCATCTGATCGTCCAGCCAGATGGAAATCGGCTTCTTACCAGCCTCATACTGCTTCTTGGTGGCCTCAGAGAAGGCTTCCCGGCCCTCCGGCTTGAGCACCAGCTCCACCACCGGGGAGGAACCGCCGGTATCCTGATCGTAAATCATGGTGCTGCGGGCATAGTCGACGTCGTTGCCGTCGATGACCAGTTCGCCAGTCGGCCGATAGACGATGTTGCCGTCTTCATCCTTGACAGTGTTGCCGTCCTCGTCCTTGACCTCTTCCCTTTCGTCGCCGATATGGAATTCGAGCATGGCGGTCTGGCCGAGTTCCTCAATCGCGGCCTTTGCATCAAACTCGGTTTCGTCCGATTTCCACGGGAAGCGGGCGATTACCTGCTTGTTGGTAACGTCAGCATACACCTCAGAGTCGGTGATATTGTTATTGACCAGGCGCTGCTCGATCACGCCCCGGACATTCTCCATCTGTTCTTCGGTCACGCTCAGGGATTCATCCACCGGTCCAAACGTCACATCCACGCCGCCGCGGATATCGATACCAAAGCGGATATCCTTCGCTCCGCGGATGATGGTATCGGTCCTGTCGCCATACTGACTGTACACGCCAAAAAAGGTGGTGTAGGTCAACGCTACGATCAACAGGGCAACGATGAAGAATACGGGTTTTGGTGTTCGCTTCATCGACATGTCCTCCAATGCTCACTCCGGTTCCCGGCGGCGGGACAACCTGCGCCGCGCCCCGGCATCAATGTTTCCTATTATATTAGCAATGAGCAGAAAAGTCAACGTTTCCCGCCTATTTGCCGGGGAAATTTTATCGTTTGCACAAAGCGGCAGGCGGTATTTTTCCATCGCCGTCAATCCTCCCGCCGCGAAAAAACGCCCGCGCGCGGAGGATAACCGGCACGCGGGCAAAGGCCTTTTATCCCGTTTTTTCTTCCAGCGCAAACGGCAGCGCCCCGGCATTGATCAGGGCAGCAAGTCTCTGGCATTCGTCCGCATCCATATCCACGGAGATCCGTGCCACACCATCGAGTATAGGCGCCGCCACATCCGGTGCGGCAAGCATTTCGCCGTCCAGCCAGATGGAAATCGGTTCCATTCCGGCTTCACATTGCCTTTTCGTGGCCTCGGCAAACTTCTCGCGTCCCTCCGGCTTGAATTCCACATCCACCACCGGCCGCGCTTTGCCGTCCGGCGCGTATTCCATCGTAGCCTTGGCATGTGCCACCTCATCGCCGGTAACAACCAGTTCTCCGGCCGGCTTATAAATGATGTTGCCGCTTTCATCCCTGAGCGGATTGCCGTCCTCGTCCTTAACCTCTTCCTTTTCGTCGCCGATATGGAAGGCAAGCCTGGCGCGGCACAACAGTGCCTCATCCACAGCCTGCGCCTTACGCGCGGCGTCCCCGGGATCGCCGGAGAAATGGATAACCAGCTGTTTGCACTCTGTATCCGCATATACCGCAGCATACTCGATGCCACAGCCCTCCAGCCGTCGTTCGACCACCTCCCGCACGGCCTCCATCTGCTCGGCGGTCACCTCCAGTGTCTCATCCACCGGCCCCAAAATCATGTCCACACCGCCGTCATCGGATACGGCAGAAGCTGCCGGGCGGCTCTGCGCCCCGCTGTCCGGTTCGCCGATGTCTTCCGGACGGCTGCATCCCCCCAAAAGAAGCGCTCCCGCCAGCACCGCAGCCAGCGCAGCGGCGGCCCTACCCGTCCATATGCCTGTTGGTTTCATGATACTCCCCTCTTTCCGCTTCAAAAACCGGCCGGACACGAAGTGATCCTATCCTCATTATAGGGAACATCAGACAAAAAACAAGACTTTTCTCCCGAAATAAAACGGCATTCCCGCGTATGCCTTTTCGCGGGAATGCCGTAAAAAATGCCTTCAGAATTTTACGCCTCCAGCAGCTTTTTGACGCAGGCCAGCTCCGCACACACACAGAACAGCTCCATCGCCATCTGCAGCTCATCGAGGGGCGGATAGGTCGGCGCGACACGGATGTTGGCGTCCCGCGGGTCGCGGCCGTAGGGATAGGTGGCGCCGGCACCGGTCATCACCACGCCCGCCTCCTTGAGCAGGCGCACCGTCTCCTTCGCGCAGCCGTCCATCACATTGACGCTGACGAAATAGCCGCCGTTGGGCTTGTGCCAGGACGCGACGCCGCGTCCTGCGAGCCGGCGCTCGAGCGTATCGAGAACCACAGCAAATTTCGGGCGCAGGATGGCCTCGTGCAGCCGCATGTGCGCCTTGATGCCGTCGAGATCCCGGAAATAGCGCACATGCCGCAGCATGTTGATCTTATCGTAGCCGATGGTCTGGCTGGACATCCGCTTTTTGATGTCCGCGATGTTGGCAGGGCTGGCCGCCAGCGCCGCGACGCCGGCACCCGGAAAGCTGATTTTGGAGGTGGAGCAGAACATCACCACCCGGTCCTCGTTGCCGTGCTTTTTCAGCTCCTCATAAATGTTGAGCAGCGGGTCCGGCGTATCGGTCAGGTGATGCAGGCAGTACGCATTGTCCCACATGATGCGGAAGTCCGGCGCCGTCTTCATCGCCGCCAGCCGGCGCACCGTCTCATCCGAATAGGTATAGCCGTCCGGGTTGGAGTACTTCGGCACGCACCAGATGCCCTTGACCAGCGGGTCTGCCGCCAGCCGCTCCACCTGCTCCATATCGGGCCCGTCCGGCGTCATATCCACCGTCAGCAGCTCGATGCCGAAATACTCGGTCACGCCGAAATGCCGGTCATACCCCGGCGCCGGGCAGAGGAATTTTACCTTGCCCTGCCGGCACCACGGCTCGCCGCCGCACACGCCGCGGCTGTACGCCTGCGCAATATAATCAAACATCAGGTTCAAACTGGAGTTGCCGCCGACGATCACGTTTTCGGGCGCCATCTCCAGAATATCCGCAAACAGCTTCTTCGCCTCCGGAAGCCCGTCGAGCAGGCCATAGTTGCGGACATCGGTGCCATCCTCCATCCGGCAGCCGCTTCGCACGTCCACACAGGTGAGCATATCCATCGTCAGGTCGAGCTGCTCGGGACCGGGCTTGCCGCGGGACATATCCAGCTTCAGCCCCTTCGCACACGCCGCGTCATACTCCGCCTGCAGCTCGCGCAGACGGGCCTCCAACTGCTCCTTGGACAGGTCCTTCAACATAGGCATGAAGAACAGGCTCCTTTCAGATTGCAACAATAATCGTAAATGCCTTTTAATTTTAGTATATGCAGAGAATTTTTGCAAGTCTTATTTTTCTATCCTGCAAAGTTTGGCAATATCACCGGATTTTGACGCCTTTCCCGCGATTTCGTCGCTTACCTCGACAAAATTCCGCTGCGTACAGCGTTCAAGGGCGGCGCAGAGCCGCCTGAACGCTCGGTTTACGGTGTTTTCCCCGGCCGTCCGATGCTTGACAAAAACGGTCGGATCGTGTAAAGTAATCGTGCAGGAAAAATTCTTTCTTCCTGCGGACACCCAGAAAGCGAAAAAAGTGAACAAGGGGTGCTGGCGGATCGGCCGGCTGAGAATGAGCCCGCGGCTCTAAACCCTGAAACCTGATCCGGATAATACCGGCGGAGGGATGTTTTCATAGGATGCGGCGCGTGCTGCGCTGCCTGCGACGTCCTGCACATCCCCTCCACCAGTCGTGTGGAGGGGATTTTTGTTCGCTTCTGCCGTTTTTCAGCCGGTGCCCAGATATTGAGAAAGGCTGGAATCCCTATGAACCAAAGCAAAACCATGACCCGCTCGGTCCGCCTGACCGAAAGCGCCATCATGCTGGCGTTTGCCACGGTGCTGAGCGTGGTCAAGATCCTCGACCTGCCGTACGGCGGCTCCATCACCGCATGCAGCATGCTGCCGGTCCTCATCATCGCGTACCGCCACGGCACCGCCTGGGGGCTGTTCTCCGCGCTGGCCTTCGGCCTGCTGCAGATGCTGCTGGGCGCGAACAACCTCTTGTACGCCACCGGCCCCTTCGCGACGGCGATGATCGTGCTGTTTGATTACCTGATTGCCTTCGGCGTGCTCGGTCTGGGCGGCTTGTTCCGCAAAATCAAGGACCAGTCCACCGGCCTCGCGCTCGCCGCGCTGGTCACCGGCGCGCTGCGTTACCTCTGCCACATTATCTCCGGCTATGCGGTATGGCGGGATATCTCGATCCCCTCGCAGGACGCCTGGCTGTACTCCATCGGCTACAACGGCACCTACATGATTCCCGAGACCCTCATCACGATGGTGGGTGCGGTGTACCTCTCCCGCGTGCTGGACTTCCGCAGCGAATCGATCACCCGCACGCTGCCGCAGATGAAGCGCAGCGATCTCGAGGTGCTGCTTTCGGGGCTGATGAAGACCGCGATTGCGGCCGCCGTAATTTTTGACGTGCTGAAGATCGCCCCGCAGCTTCAGAATCCGGTTACCGGCGCATTCGCCATCGTCGGCCTTGCGTCGGTCGACTGGGTATCGGTGGCGGTCATCACCACTATCTGCGCCGCGCTCGCGGTGAATTTCTGGATGCTTGCGCGCTATTCGCGGAAGGTACCTGCCGAGAAATCGCCGAGCCTGCGCGGCCTGTTCACCGCCATCCCCTTTCTGGGTGTGGCCGCCGCAGCCATATGCGGCGGGCTGTACATCCGGGACATTCTCGCGGAGTTTGCCGCTGAGCCGGAAGGGCTGGGCTTCGCCCTGCTGCAGATCGTGGTCATCGCGGCCGCTGTCGTGGCTTTCTTCGATTTTGTGCTGCTGCGCTTCCTGCGCAAAAAAGAAAAGAACGCCTGATTTTTCCGCGCAGAAGCGGCGCGGAGCCGTCTCCTCTGCAGAGCAATCATAGCAACCCCACCGGCGGTATTCGCCGGTGGGGTTCAGACTGTCAAAAAAGTCGTTTCGCAAAAAATAGTGCACAAAAAGTTTTCGCC
>USCI01000105.1 GCA_900553255.1 uncultured Oscillospiraceae bacterium
GGATTTATGGCACTTTGAACTCAACTCCTGTTGCTTTTAGTTTGACAATTCACTGACACCGGCACATAATCCGGAAATATCCGCACACAATAGATCATCATAGACCCGATAGGAAAGGACTGTGTGCAGATGATCAAAAATACTGTAGAAGCGTCCCTGTGGACCTCGCTTGACCGCGTGCCGACCCAGTATCCCTGGCTGGGCGAAGACCTGACCTGTACCGTCGCGGTGGTCGGCGGCGGGCTGACGGCGGCGATGACCGCCATGCGCTTTGCCGAGGCCGGCATCGACACGGTGATGCTCAGCGCCGACCCGGTCGGGCACGGCGCCACCGCTTCAGCGGCCGGCATCATGAGCGTCGACGGCGAGGAAGGCCTCGGCGCGCTGGTGGAAGCGATCGGTGCCGACCGGGCGATGATCGCGGCTAACCTGCTGCGAGAATCGATCGACAATATCGAAACCCTCTGTTCCACGCTTGGTGACGACTGCGGGTTCCGCCGGATGGACTGCCTGCGCTATACCGAGAAGACTGAAAACGCCGCCGATATCCGGCGGGAATACTCCCTGCGCGTGCATAACGGCATCGATGCCGAGCTGCTTGATCCCAACGAAGCCAGCCGGCAATTTACCTTTCCGATTGAGGCCGGCGTCTACTCCAAGGGTGTCGCTGCTCAGGCGGACCCCTTCCGCCTGGTTCATACCGTTACCGCCGCCGCTAAGCAGCACGGCGCACGCATTTTTGAAAACACCGGTGTCCATTCGATTGAGGAAGAGGCCGACTGCCCCGCAGAAGAAAAGCCCATCACCCTTTCCTGCAGCACCGGCTATTCCGTATCGGCTGACTACGTGGTGCTGGCCGCCGGGATGGATACCGGGCGGGAATGCGGCGGCATTGAGGGTTGTCGGACCACCTATATGGTCGCCACCGAGCCGATCACCGACTTTTCCGGCTGGCGCGGCCCCTGCATCATCCGCCGCGCGGAGGAACCCCGGCTGTACCTGACGGTCACCGCGGACAACCGCATCCTGATCGGCGGGCTGGACAGCATGCTGATGGATGAGCATGGCAGGCTCGCCGGCGTGCTGGATCTTTCCGCCAAAGCTCACCGCCGCTACGAGCTGCTCTCCCGTACCCTGCGGGAGATGTTCCCCGCCATCCGGGATATCACCGATGAATTTCATTTTGCGGTGAGAGACGGGCATACCGCTGACCATCTCCCGGTTATCGGCCGCCGCCCGGATTCCAGCCGGATCGCCTATGCGCTTGGCTGCGGGGACAACGGTATCCTGCATGCCGAACTGGCCGGCCGCTTCCTTCTTCAGCAATACCGCGGCGAAGGCAGCCGCGAACTCGGCCTCTTTTCTCCTGCCCGCGAATGGCGCGAATAAACGAACCCCCGGCCTGTATTCACACAGGCCGGGGGATTCTGTTTTACTGGAGATAGCTGCCGAAAATATTGGCGGCATCCACCAAATGGTTGGGCGCTTCCCGATAGCTGCCGGGCGCGCCGGCTGTAACCAGGAGATAGTGACGACCATGCTTGACCGCCAGGCTGGCCAGACACAACCCGGCCTCATCGGTAAAGCCGGTTTTTCCGCCCAGCAGCGCGCCGTCTTCAATGGTATCGGTGTCCCATGCCTTCGCTATCGTGCTGGTCAGGACGAGTCCTTCGGGATGGTACGGGGTGGAAGAAGTGGTGTATTCCGCTGCCGTAAAAATTCGATAAAAGTCCTCCTTCTGAATGGCGGTACGCAGCATCAGCGCCATATCGCGTGCGGTGGAAACCTGGGCATCGTCATGCAGGCCGGTGCAGTTGGTAAAATGAGTACCGGCCATGCCGAGACGCCTGGCTTCAGCATTCATCTGTTCCACAAATTCCGCTTCAGACCCGGCCGCGGTAATAGCCAGCATTACCGCCGCTTCTGCGCCCGACGGCAGCATCGCCCCGTACAGCAGATCCTTCACCGAAACCTGTTCGCCCGGCTGAAATCCGGCTTTGGACGCTTCATACAGCGGCGGAAAAATATCCCCGGAAACGGTTACTTGTTCTTCCGGCGACAGCCGCTGTACCGCCAGCCACACGGTCATCATTTTCGTCATTGATGCCGGATACATTGGCGTGTCCGCTTCGCGCCCATACAAAACAGCGGAATCTTCCAGCCTCCAGAGAAACACATACCGGCTGTGGATTTCCCCCGGTATAAATTCCTCTTCCGGCCGGGGCGGCGTTGTACCGATGGTGGTCGTCGTGACGGTGGGTTTGGAGGGGGACAAAGAGGATTCTGAGGCAATCGGCCTATCCGTTGGCGAAGCGCTGGGTGTACAGCCTGCATACAGAGAAAGAACCGCTCCCAGAATAAAAGCTGCGGTGGCTATCCGGTGCTTTTTTGCTTTCATACAGTATATCCCCCAATCTTCCCCGACGGATGGAAAGCCCGGCAATGCCACCCGAAATGCATGCCTTTAAAAATCCAATAGGGGCCGAACAAAATTTGGAGGACATACCAAACACAAAAAAGCACAGCGTCCTTTTGGGACACTGTGCACAAAAAATAAGAAGGTTTTTATATGTTTAAGACATTCCTAAAAGGTATACCTTATCAGACTGCGCTTTGAAGGAATACACAGACCGGTAATATTGCAGGCAGGATATCGTATCTGCCTGGACAGCGGGTATAGCTTACAGCCTGAGGTTCTGCATTTTATCGCAGTAGTACTGTACATTTTCAAATTTCGCATCCGGCGGGATACGATGGTCGGGGCACGGAATATATCCGCCCAGCGCCATCAGCGGCTTGAGCCGCTCGATTTCCCGGTCCACAGCCGCGTAATCGAGCGCAAACACGTTTTTATTCATGCCGCCGACGCCGCGCAGCTGCCGCCCGTACTGCTCACGCCAGGGAGCGATGCTCGCTTCCCAGGTGCCGTACTCGATCGGGAACATTGTATTGACACCGTTCTCCAGCCAGATGGGGATCAGCCGGTCGATCAGGCCGTCGCAGTCGACCGAGATGATATCCAGCCCATGTTCGGCCGCCAGTTCGGTGATCCTGCGGTAATGCGGGCCGACCAGCTCTTCAAACACCGACGGGGTGACCAGCGGTCCGTTTTTGAAGCAGATGTCCTCCCAGAAATGGAGGTAATCGAAACCGGTATACAGGCTCAGCGCCCGCTTGACGGCGCGGTAGCTCAGGTCGCCGACGGTGTCGATGATCTCCTTGTACAGATCGTAATCATCCATGTACAGGTAGCACAGCTCCTCGACGCCCAGCCAGTCACGGATGGTACCCAGCAGGCTGCCGGCATGCAGCCCAAGCGGGGTATGGCGATTGGCGTCGCCGGCCTTCAGCGAATTGATCAGCACTTCGTCCGCGCGGGCATCCGACCACTGCAGCCGGGGAAGGAATTCCTTTTCCCAGCTGGCGCGGTCCACCAGCGTATGGCCGACCTCCATCGGGATGGAGCCGGCCCCGTCCTTTTCGACGATCAGGGCACCGAACTCGTTGCGTACGATCCGGCTGCCGTCCGGCTTCGTCTCCACCACCTCACGGGTAAACACCGGTTGGATGCCGGCACCGAGGTAGCACATCGTTTGGTAGTTATAATCAAAGCCCAGTTTTTTCTGTACCAGATTATCCGCTTCGCTGCCGTCGGCGAGCGCTCCCAGGGCCTCGGCGGGGAGATGACCTTCCGCGACCCACTTTTCCAGCGTCTCCTTCCAGTAGCCGAAGCACAGCACCGGCATATGGTCGAACGTCTCGTAATGCAGCACTGCACGCAGGTTTTGCCGTATATCCATTCCAACGATACCCCCTTGTGGAAATTTGCCTTTATCCTAGCATAATTCCCTGATGAAGGAAAGGGAAAAGCCGCAAAAAAGTTGGCTAAAGATCGTTACGAATAATTAGAGGATTTGTTTTCGTTAAGACAGGCTGCGGCGGTAAGCGGTGGGAGTCATCCCGGTCTCCCGCCGGAACACGCGCGAGAAATAATTATAATCTGCGATACCGGCTGCCGCGGCCGCCTGAGCAACAGTACAGTCCGCGTCCGCCAGGTGCTCCTTTGCCACTTCCAGCCGCGCCTCCAGCGTCAGCTGGCCGATGGTTTTGCCGGTATTTTCCCTAGCGGTTTTGCACAGCGTTGCGACGCTGCACGACAGGGCGCCCGCCATATCGGCAAGGGTGAACGGCTGGGTGATATGGCCGGCAATATACGCCTGGATCTGGGCATACAGGCCGCCGCGCTGCACCCGCATCCACTGCTCCAGCCGGATATAGCCGACGCACGCTTCGATGATATGGATGCAGGCGTCGAGATACCCCTCCGATATGGTGGTCACTCCGTGCAGCGCTTCCTCCAACCGCGGCGTGCTGCCGACCAGGCCGGCACAGCGCGCTTTGCAGAACGCAATCTGCTGCTCCTGACGCTCCGCATACAGCAGCTGGCCGAAAACCAGGTAGCCCGCTGCTTCGCCGTTGTCAAGCACCGGTGTGCATACCTCCATCAGCCCGGCATGACAGCGGTAGGAATAGCTCTTTCCCCGCTGGCGCGCCTCCCGCATGCCTTCCAGATCACAGCCCTCACAGCGCCGCCGTCCGTCCGCCGTGCTGCGGATCAGGCTGCAGAAGGCGCCGTGTTGCTTGGGATATTCCATGACCAGGCGGAAATCGCTGTCGAAAATACCGATGCGCTGCCCGGTGAGCATGTGGAAGTCCACCAGCAGCCGCCGCAGCTCCGTTAAATGCAGTTCGGTTCCCATATGGCCGCCTCCTTTCAATCAGGATAATCTTATGAAAAGATATAAGATTGTGCTAATTCTATTTAGGATAATACTATATTTATTCACATTTGTACAGTATACTTTAGGTGGATTTTCCGTGAAAACGGGAAGGATTTTGCATTCTTCCGGTGCGGTATGTACCGGATTCAAAACAAAAAGGAGGTCATTGTATGAAAGCAGAACACGTGCGTATCGGCATCCGCCCGGTCATCGACGGTCGCTGGGGCGGGATCCGGGAAGGTCTCGAGGAGCAGACGATGGGGATGGCGGTTGCCGCCAAGGAACTGATCGAGAGCCATCTGCGTTATCCGGACGGCGCGCCGGTGGAGTGCGTCATTGCGGACGGCACCATCGGCGGCGGCGAGGAGGCCGCGCGCTGTGCACAGAAATTCAGCCATAACAACGTCTGTGCGACCCTGTCGGTCACCCCGTGCTGGTGCTACGGCAGCGAGACGATGGATCTCGATCCGCTGACCATCAAGGCGGTCTGGGGCTTTAACGGCACCGAGCGTCCGGGCGCGGTATATCTGGCGGCGGCAATGGCGGCTCACGCGCAGCGCGGACTGCCGGCGTTCAGCATCTACGGCCACGATGTACAGGACATGGACGACAGGTCCATCCCGGCCGACGTACAGGAGAAGATCCTGCGGTTCGCGAAGGCGGCGGTGGCGACCGGCTCGATGCGCAACAAGGCGTACGTCGGGGTCGGCTCGGTGGCGATGGGTATTGCCGGCTCGTTCCTGAATCCGGACCTGATGCAGAAATATTTTGGCATCCGTGCCGAATGGGTGGACATGAGCGAGGTTACCCGCCGTATGGACCGCGGCATTTACGATCCGGTCGAGGCGGAAAAGGCGCTTAAATGGGCCAAGGAGCACTGCCAGGAGGGCTTTGATATCAATGAGCATCCGCATTCCCGCGAGCAGAAGGACGCTGAGTGGGAATACGTCACCAAGATGACCATCATTGTGCGGGACATCCTGTTCGGCAACCCGCGGCTCGATGAGCTGGGCTTCCACGAGGAGGCGCTTGGCCGCAACGCGATTGTCGGCGGCTTCCAGGGGCAGCGGATGTGGACCGACCACAAGCCCAACGGCGACTTTATGGAAGCTATCCTCAATTCCAGCTTCGACTGGAACGGCATCCGCGAGGCGATCACCTTTGCGACCGAAAACGATACCCTCAACGGCATGGCGATGCTGTTCCTGCATCTGCTGACCAACCAGGCAACGGTGTTCTCCGACGTGCGCACCTACTGGAGCCCGGATGCGGTCAAGCGGGTGACCGGCTGGACCGTGCAGGGCAAGGCCGAGAACGGCTTCATGCATCTGATCAATTCCGGTGCGTCTGCGCTCGACGGTTCCGGCCGCGAGAAGGACGGTGCGGGCAACGCGGCGATGAAGCCGTGGTGGGACGTCACCGAAAAGGACGCCGAAGAATGCCTGAAGGCGACGCAGTGGGCGCCGGCCAACCTCGGCTACTTCCGCGGCGGCGGGTTCAGCTCGCGGTTCAGGACCACCGGTGAAATGCCGGTGACGATGGTTCGCCTGAACATGGTGGAGGGCATCGGCCCGGTGATGCAGATCGCGGAAGGCTACACCGTCGATCTGCCGGACGATGTGGACAAGACGCTGTGGGATCGCACCGACCCGACCTGGCCGTCCACCTGGTTTGCACCCCGCCTGACCGGCAAGGGCGCGTTCAAGGATGTGTATTCGGTGATGGCCAACTGGGGCGCCAACCACGGCGCGTGGACCTACGGCCATGTCGGCGCGGACGTGCTGACGATGGCGAGCATGATGCGCATCCCGGTTTCGATGCACAACGTGCCGGAGGAGAAGATCTATCGTCCGCACGCGTGGAGCGCGTTCGGTACCTGCGATCCGGAGGGCGCGGACTACCGTGCCTGCGCGGCGTACGGCCCGCTGTACCGCTGAACAGGGAAGGGGTATTGACATGCTCAAGGGTATTCCGAGTGTCCTGCCGCCGGACCTGCTGAAAATCCTGATGGAGATGGGTCACGGCGACGAGATTGTGATCGGTGACGGCAATTTCCCCGCGGCGTCCTGCGCGGCGCGCCTGGTGCGCTGCGACGGGCATACCGCGCCGGAAATCCTCGACGCGATATTGCAGCTGATGCCGCTGGACACTTATGTGCCGGCGCCGGTCGGGCTGATGGCACTGCCGGCGGGCAGCGAGGAACCGCCGATCTGGGCGACCTACCGCGAGATCATTGAAAAGCACGAGGGCGAGCCCCGTCAGGCGGAGGAAATCGAGCGCTTTGCGTTTTATGCGCGCGCCAAAAAGGCGTATGCGATCGTTTCCACCGGCGAAACGGCGCTGTATGCGAACGTGTTGCTGAAAAAAGGCGTTATCGCGCCGAAATAAACCAAGTGCCCCGCCGGAATCTTGACGATTCCGGCGGGGCATTTTTGAAAAAGAAAAGTTTTCGCCCACCTTTTTCAAAAGGCGG
>USCI01000106.1 GCA_900553255.1 uncultured Oscillospiraceae bacterium
CCTCTCCATTATACCAAAAAAGCCGCCTTTTGGCGACTTCTTTGACAGGCTGAGGCCGCCGGAGCAATCCGGCGGCCTCTTTTATCCGGTAGGGATAACACTTGTTTCCCGCGCCAATCCTTGCAGCTTTTTTCGTCATCGGCATGTTCTGGACATGCGATTTTTACCGCATCCTACCTTCGGCAACTTCTCTTGCTCAGAAATCCGAATATTCTCCCTTATAACCATCCATACTTTCATAAAATTTAACCATGGATTCATCGTGTTCCTGATACAAATCATAGTAATTTTTCCTTGTGATTTCCTTATATATGGTTTCATCCGTAACCATATACACATCCGAACTGAATATCACTCCCTTTTCAGACAAGAGTGTGTCATATATCTGTTGGGCATATTGCTTGCTGTTTTCTTCCTCTTTGCATAACAGGAAAATGGAAACATTAATCCATCTTTCGCTTTTACCTTCTACAATATCTTTTTTAAGATCTGCATAGGTATTGGTGCTGTCATAGTCCATTCCATAATACGCATTCTCTCGATAGTATACTTTCATGGGAAGATTCAAATCGGACAACATGGCGAACACATCTGCTTCCACATCCTCTCGAATGAGAATGGCGAAGTAGTTATCCCAAAACTTCCTTTCGCCTTTTTGGCCGTTTTCGTCCACGGGGATGTATGTTTGCACTTTAAATTTATCGGTTTCCGGATCGCCATCCTTAGGGTAGCAAACTATACGTTTGTCGGTGCTATTCCAAAGCGCTCCATAGCTTGTGCCACTTATGGAAACGATGACAAACTCCTGCCCGGGATATTTTTCACTGAGATATTTCTGAACCAGCCTTTCTGTACTATTCATATAGGTCACCACAAAAAAAGCGGCGACAGCCAGAATGGAAAGCAGGAGGATGAGCCACCTGACTTTACGGGGAATGCGTTGCGGTTTCTGGCTTTTTTCATATAAATCCCTGTTATATGCGCTTCTGCTGGACAAGTCGCCTGGCATAGTTCACACCACCCGCTTTCTTCTTTTTCCATTCTCCATGCTATGCCAAAACCAAATGATTTCCGCATGTGTATGCTTTTCTGCCCTCTACACCGGGCATTCGAGCTGGCAGTCGCACGGCTCCTTTTGCGCATGCGCCGGATCGTATTCCTGCGCCTCGGTGCAGCCCATCGCGCGGTAAAACGCCTGGGTCTCCACCGCGGAATGGGCGGAAATATAGAGCTTTTGCGCCCCCTGCTCCCGCGCGAACTCCCGCGCGAGCTTGAACAGCCGCCGGCCGATCCCCCGCCCGCGCAGCTCCTGCGAGACGTGCAGGCTCGACAGGTCGCGGTAGGCGCCGTCTTTGCCGAGCGGGCCGGGCTCCACCGACGCAAAGCCCTTGAGCACCCCGCCCTCGAATGCCCCGAACACCGCGCCGCCGGTATGGACCGTATTCCGCAGACAGGCCACCAGAAACGCAAAATCCTCCTCCGACCAGTCGTCGGTAAAGACAACGTCCCGAACCTGCCACTCGCCGTCGATTTTCCTCCAGCAGCGGGTGACCTCCTGCCGCCGGACAAACCCGGCAAACAGCGCCCGGTCGATTTCCCCCGCCGTCAGCCGCCGATACTGCATACCGCTCCCTCTCCTTCCGCCGCGGCCTTTCCCCGCGTGCGTCCTGCCCACAGCTTACCACATTCCTGCGGATTGTGCAATTCCGGCCGGATCCGCGCCGTCCCTTTTCAGGGAAAGCGGTGATTTCAAAGAAAATTGAAAACCATTGGGCAGAATAGAAAAAAGCAAAGCACCCCCTATCGTTTTGACAGAGGGCGCCTTGTCCTTTTGACGGCGGCTCAGCGCCGTTCGCGTATAGTCTGGCAATCGGCCGGCTTTGCTATATCCCAGATAAATCAAAACCTATTCGTTTAATACAGCTTTATACCCATTTGTCTTATCGCCGGTGATGGTAATAAAATAGGATTCACCAAAGTGCGCTTTCCATGAGACAGGCTCTATATATTTGGTGATGTCATCCGGATATATATTTTCATAATTAGGGGTCACATATTCAGTTATGACTCTGAATTGTACTGACAACTCTACAGTATCAGAGGAACTGCTTAGTTCCGCTTTTTTCCATTTCACGATAATATCCGAATCGTGCTTGATTAACGATCTGTCCGCATTGGATGTGCCTGCGCCGTATTCATGACCATCTGCGCGATAATCATAAACCAATAACCCAACATCTTCTTTTGTATCTAATTGTATATGCAGAGCTATTTCATCATCAGCGGGCATATATTCGTCAGGAATCATTTGATTGCAGAATAGGAAACCCAATCCCAATACAGCCGCTATTGCAACAGCTATCCCGATTATCTTTTTGTTCATTTTAGAAAGTCTCCTGTTTGTCAGGCAGCCTCAAAATCAAGCGTTGTCTCAAAAGCAAGAGGATTTCAGTCTTTCTTCCTTGTTAAGAAAATGCCAATGATTGCGATCATAAAGATAATCGGTGCCACTCTGACAAACAGCCATTCAAAGGAGTGAAATGCCACTCCGAGAACGGCGGTTTCCGGGTCACTATAATTCCAGTCCAAATAAGGGCTATTGAATAGTACCAGGGCTGCAAAAACCACGACTATGATTGCGCATAATGAAATAAGCAGCCCGCGAATCATTTTTCTTCTGGTGGTTTTCCTTTGTGCCAGCTGCAAATTTATCACCTCTAATTTTTCGGAAATGGCTTTCAGGCTGTCAGCCTCCGTTTCCATAACGGTTTCTCCCAGCAATGTACTCACAGGCGTTCCAAGCACTTCCGATATGGCGATTAACAGATCCGAATCGGGAACCGACAGTCCTTGCTCCCATTTCGAAACGGTTTGCCGCACGACGTTCAGTTTGACAGCAAGCTCCTGCTGCGAAAGTCCTTTTGATTTCCTGATGGCTTTAATATTTTCTTTCAGCATTCGGGATAACCCCTTTCTTTTCGTCGTTACCACTATTGTAGCCGGAATCGCCCGTTGCCACAAGCAACACATCTTAACATCATTAAGAAAACGGCAATTTAAAGCTATTGTTTCTTAGGCAGCTCGCCTTTGCTTGTGGCTGGTCTCAAGTCAGGGACTGTTATTGGGTGAAACCGGCGGCGTTTTAACCGTCACGGCTTCTCTTGAAAAGGGACCCTGCGGGCGGGAATCGCACTTGCCCTGCGGGCGGGAATATGGTATACTGTACCGAATGGCCGGACAGGCCGCAAATGAAAAAAGAGGCGATGACCATGCAGTACAGGCAATTCGGCCGCATGGCGGAACAGGTTTCGGTGCTCGGCTTCGGCGCGATGCGCATGCCGATGGCAGGCGGGGAAATCGACGAGCCGGAAGCCATCCGCATGTTCCGCCGCGCCATCGACGGCGGGGTCAACTATGTGGATACGGCGTATTTCTACCACGACGGCAAGAGCGAGGGCCTGGTGGGCAAGGCGCTCAAAGACGGCTACCGCGAAAAGACCTATGTGGCGACCAAATCGCCGATCGTCTTACATAAGTGCCCGGAGGATTTCGACCGCTGCCTGGAAACCCAGCTCGAGCGGCTGGACATCGGCGCGATCGACTTCTATCTGATGCACGCGCTCGACCGGAACGGCTGGGACAACGTGGCGTTGCCGTTCGGGCTGATCGACAAAATGGAGAAGGCAAAGGCGGACGGCAAAATCCGGCACATCGGCTTTTCCTTCCACGACGATTTCGACACCTTCCGCCGCATCATCGACAGCTACGACGGCTGGGAATTCTGCCAGATCCAGTTCAACTACATCAACACCGACTATCAGGCCGGGCTGCAGGGCCTGGAATACGCCGCCTCCAAGGGGCTCGGCGTAATCGTGATGGAACCGCTGCTCGGCGGCAGGCTGGCCAGCCCGGTGCCGGGCGTGCAGCGGGTGCTCTCGGAAGAGCGCGGCCCGGTGGAATGGGCGCTCGACTTCGTGTGGGACCGCCCGGAGGTCAGCCTGCTGCTCAGCGGCATGAGCACCATGGAGCAGGTCGAGCAGAACCTCGATTACGCCTCGCGCGCCGTGCCCGGCATGCTCACCGGCCCGCAGCGCCGCATGTTCGCCGACGCCAAGGTCGCCTACGACACCATGGCGCTCGTCCCCTGCACCAAATGCGCCTACTGCATGCCCTGCCCGTTCGGGGTGGAAATCCCAAAGGTGTTCGAAGCCTACAACCGCAGCGCGGTCGTGTCCCCCGAGGAGGCCGCTGCGGCGTATGCGGCGGTGGAGGGCAAGGCGGAGCTCTGCCGCGCGTGCGGCAAGTGCGCCAGGCACTGCCCGCAGCATATCGACATCCCCGGCCGCATGAAAGAGGTCGCGGCAAAGTTCGCGGTGGAATCAAAGTAGCATTCGTTAATTCTATCAAAAGTTTCGCCCGCCTTTTCAAAGGCGGCGGGGTACGGGGCGGCGCCCCGTTTCCAGAAAGGCGGTCCGATCTATGACATCCTCCAAGGCGCGCACCGTTGCGGTGGGCGGCCTGCTGCTCGCATTGGGCGTGCTGTTTCCGCAGGTGTTTCACCTGGTGGGCGGCCCGGCGGCCGGCGGCGTATGGCTGCCGATGCACATCCCGGTGCTGCTCGGCGGCTTTTTCCTCGGCCCGTGGTGGGGGCTGGCGCTCGGCGTGATCACCCCCTGCCTGAGCGCGTTCACCGGTATGCCGCCGCTCGTGCGGCTGCCGTTTATGGTGTGCGAGCTGGCGGCATACGGCTTTTTCGCGGGACTTACCACCCGCCGGTTTAAGCTGCCGGTGTGGGCGGGGCTGCCGCTTGCGCAGCTCGCCGGCCGGCTGATTTACGCGCTCGCGCTGTTTGTCGCGGGCAACCTGCTGCACCTCGGCGCCTTCTCGGCCGCCGCCGCGTGGACCGCGACGGTCGCGGGGCTGCCGGGCATCGTGCTGCAGTGGATTTTGGTGCCGCTTCTGCTGCTGGCGGCCAGGAAAGCGGGGTGGATGCAGCGTGATGGACTTTGAAGCCCAGCGGCGGGCTCTCGCGGAATCCGGCGCGTCGCTGCTGACCTTCCGGGAGACCGACATGTTCACCGATTACGGGCGGGGCATCCGGCCGGTGCTCGACCGGCTGGCGGCCGACCCGGATTTCTTCCGCGGCGCGGCGGTGGCCGACAAGGTGGTCGGCCGGTCGGCGGCGCTGCTGTTCCTGTACGGCGGCGTATCGCAGGTATACGCCGGGGTGCTCAGCGTCCCGGCCGAAGAGGTGCTGCGCGCGCACGGGGTGCCGTACGCCTGCGGCGAGCGGGTGCCGATGATCCGCAACCGCACCGGCGACGGCTTCTGCCCGATGGAGCAGCGGGTGCTCACGACGGAGGATCCCGCTGAGGCGTATGCCGTGCTGCGCCGCGCGGTATATCCGGACAAGCCGGAATAGCCGTGGCGCCTTTCCGCGGGAAGGCCCATCCCCTGCCTCGGGGCAAAACCGGCCTTGCCCGCACCGCGGCATGCTGCCGGGTGCCGCAGACGGGCGCCTGCCCGTCCTACACAAAAATTTACAGAAAAACGGAGAATCCGATTCCATGACATTTTCTCAGCTTCCCCTGGCCGACCCGCTGCTGCGCGCGGTCGAAGAGGCGGGCTATCGCGAGCCCTCCCCCATCCAGTCCCAGGCCATCCCGCCCGCGTGCACCGGCCGCGACCTGCTCGGCTGCGCACAGACCGGCACCGGCAAGACCGCAGCGTTCGCGCTGCCGATCCTGCAGCGGCTGTCCGCCGCGCGGTATACCGGCGGGTCGTCCCGCCCGGTGCGGGCGCTGATCCTGACTCCGACGCGGGAACTTGCCCTCCAGATCAAGGAGAGCTTTGACGCCTACGGCCGGCATACCCGGCTGCATACCTGCGTGATCTTCGGCGGCGTGTCGCAGGTGCCGCAGGTGGCCGCGCTGCGCCGGGGGGTGGATATCCTCGTGGCCACGCCCGGCCGGCTCAACGACCTGATCGGGCAAAAGCTGGTGGACCTGAGCCGGGTGGAGATTTTCGTGCTCGACGAGGCCGACCGCATGCTGGATATGGGCTTCATCCACGACGTGAAAAAGGTGATCGCGAGACTGCCCGACCGGCGGCAGACCATGATGTTTTCCGCCACCATGCCGCCCGAGATCGCGCAGCTCGCGGACTCGATGCTGCACGATCCGGTCAAGGTCGCGGTCACGCCGGTGTCCTCGCCGGTCGAAGCAATCGACCAGTCGGTGTATTTCGTCGACCGGCCGCATAAGACCGATCTGCTCATCCACCTGCTCGGGGACAAGGCGATCCCCTCCGCGCTGGTGTTCACCCGCACCAAGCACGGCGCCGACAAGGTGGCGCGGGATCTCAACCGCGCCGGTATCGCCGCGCAGGCGATCCACGGCAACAAGTCGCAGAACGCTCGCCAGCAGGCGCTCGGCAATTTCAAGGACGGCACCATCCGGGTGCTGGTGGCGACCGATATCGCCGCGCGCGGCATCGACGTCGAGGAGCTGTCCCATGTGGTGAACTACGACCTGCCCGAGGTGCCCGAAACCTATGTCCACCGCATCGGGCGCACCGGGCGCGCCGGGCATACCGGCGCCGCGATTGCGTTTTGCAACATCGACGAAAAGCCGCTGCTGAAGGATATCGAGAAGCTGATGAAGCGGCCGGTGCCGGTGGTGGAAAACCACCCGTACCCGATGGAGATTTTTACGCTCACCCCCAAAAAGCAGCCGCAGCCCCGGCCCTCCCGCCGGCAGCCGCCGCAGGAGACGGCCGTCCCCAAACGGGTGACGCCGCCCGCGCCGAAAGCCGCGCCGGTGCCGGAGCACCGGAATACCGCTGCACCGAAGGGCGCGGCAGCCGGACAGCCGCCGCACAGCGCACCGCCGCATAATGGCGCATCGCCGCACAGCGGCGGGCAAAAGCGGCGCCGCCGGCGGTATTATGGCAACCGTCCGGGAAAATAAGCTCCGCCGCCGTGCCGGTTTGGTACGGCGGCGTTTTTATCGCGCGGTCTGGTCGCGGGGCTAGAACAGGTGCTGTCACGGGAGGGGATGTTTTGCGCTGTGCGGCGCTTTCTGTTAGGCGGACATACTTGTGTGCGCGTATGCGGCGCAATAACTTTCCGCACGATAACACACGGGTGCCGCGCCGCAGTGCCTTTTGGCCAAAGCCCCA
>USCI01000107.1 GCA_900553255.1 uncultured Oscillospiraceae bacterium
GAGCAAAACGCCTCCTTCTTTGACAAGCTGAAAACCCGCCGGACGAACGTCCGGCGGGTTTTGTGATTACCGCTTATTCGCTGGTATAGGGCATCAGCGCGATGTGGCGCGCACGCTTGATCGCCACGGTCATCGCACGCTGATGGCGTGCGCAGGTGCCGGTCACGCGGCGCGGCAGGATCTTCCCGCGCTCGGAAACGAAGCGATGCAGACGGGCAACATCCTTGTAGTCGATGCTGTCCACTTTATCCACGCAGAAGCTGCACACCTTACGGCGCGCTTTGCGGCCGCCGCGCTGCGGGCGCTCGGAACGCTCTCTCTCTGCCATGAAAAGGCCTCCTTTACGTTAAAATGGCTCAGGTCTGCCGCCCCGGCGTCAGAACGGGAGCTCGTCGTCCGAGACGATCTCCTCGAAATCCCCGCTCGAAGCGGTGGAAAACGCGGGCTGCGGCTCGCTGTACTGCGGAACCTGGTTGTCATAATGGGATGCCGGCGCGGCACCGCCATTCTTGGATTCTGCGAAAAACACATTGTCGGCCACCACTTCGTAGGCCGTGCGCTTGTTGCCGTCCTTGTCGGTGTAGGACCGGGACTGCAGGCTGCCCTGCAGGGCGATCCGCTGCCCCTTGCGGAAATACCGGCAGACAAACTCAGCGGTCTGACGCCAGGCGACAACCGGAATGAAATCCGCCTGCCGTTCCTGGCCTTTCGGGGTGTACGACCGGTCAACCGCGACGGTAAAGCTGGTCACGGCGACCTGAGACGGGGTGTGCCGAAGCTCCGGATCAGCCGTCAGACGGCCGAGCAGACAAATGTTGTTCATTCAACCCCCACCCTTTCTCACTTCTCTTTGCGCACGATCAGCGAACGGAGCACCCCGTCGGTGATCTGGCTGACACGATCGAGCTCCATCGGGAACTCCGGGCCGCTGCTGAAGTTATACAGCACATAGAACCCGTCGGCTTCATCGTTGATCAGGTAGGCCAGACGGCGCTTTCCCCATTCATCGATTTCGCCGAGCTCCGCATTCTGCGCGATCAGGCTCTGGAACTTCTCCTTAAGCGCAGCGACGCTTTCCTCCCCGTTTTTCAGGGAGAAGATGAATACGGCTTCGTAATCGGCTTTGATAGTAGGCATGTTTGTTGCACCTCCTCACGGTCTAATGGCCCCGCCACGGCGGACGGAGCAAGGACGTAGCGCTTTCTGACAACAAGCGCTAAAATATTATAGCAGGCTTGACCCGCCGCGTCAAGCAAAATCGCAGAAAACAGGCAGATTTTTCTTGACCCGCTGCGGCTTATCCACTATAATGGGAAAGAATACAAGGGCATTTCAGCATTTTTTGCTGTTGAATCTGCGTTTCGGCGCCTGTACCGGCCGCCGCGAAAGGAATGGTCAACCCATATGCTGCAATTTGAAGAACTGAAGCTCCGGCTGGAAAACATCGGGCCGGATATCGAGGAGCTCGCCGGCGCGCTTGGTCTCGCGCAGGCGAAGCGGGAATCGGCCGAGCTGGACCAGAAGGCGGCGATGGACGGCTTCTGGGACGATATGGAGACTGCACAGGCGGTCACCCAGCGCAACGCCGCGCTCAAAGCCAAAATCGAGGGCTACGACCGGCTGGTTGCCGACTATCACGACGGCATCGCGCTCATTGAGCTGGCCGACGAAGAGGGCGACCTTTCACTGCTCGACGAGTGCACCAAAAACGTGGAGCATATCGAAGCGGAACTGGAAAGCCAGCGGCTGTCCACCCTGCTGACCGGGGAATACGATTCCAAGAACGCCATTTTGTCCTTTCACGCGGGCGCCGGCGGCACCGAGGCACAGGACTGGGCGGAAATGCTTTACCGCATGTACACCCACTGGGCGGAACGCCACGGCTTCCACTATAAGATTCTCGACTATCTCGACGGCGACGAGGCCGGCCTGAAAAGCGCCTCCATCGTCATCGAGGGCGAAAACGTGTACGGCTATCTCAAGGGGGAATCCGGGGTGCACCGCCTGGTGCGCATTTCGCCGTTCGACGCTTCCGGCCGGCGGCATACCTCCTTTGCCGCGCTGGAGGTCATGCCGGAGCTTGACGACACCATCCAGATCGACATCCGCCCTGAGGACATCAAAATGGACGTGTTCCGCTCATCCGGCGCCGGCGGCCAGCACATCAACAAAACCTCCTCCGCCGTGCGTCTGACCCATATTCCCACCGGCATCGTGGTGGCCTGTCAGAATGAGCGCAGCCAGCACCAGAACCGGGAAATGGCCATGACCATGCTCAAGGCAAAACTGTTCGAGATCAAGGAACGCGAGCATCTCGACAAAATCGAGGATATCAAGGGCAACCAGTCCCAGATCGCCTGGGGAAGCCAGATCCGTTCCTATGTTTTCATGCCGTATACGCTGGCCAAGGATCACCGCACCGGGTATGAAATGGGCAATATCAACGCGGTGATGGACGGCGACATCGACGGTTTTATCAACGCCTATCTCAAGGCCGCCGCTACGGGGACCCTCGACTACAAGGAATAAATCGCCATCGTACAAAACCGGACGGAATACCAAGTATTCCGTCCGGTTTTTGTTATCCATTCGCCGCACATCCCCTTTTATTCCACCAAAAAAGACAGCACTGCCGGCTTTTCGCCGTAAAGAAATAAATTTCGACGGGGGAATCTTGCGGTTTTCCTGTTTTTCTTCTTGCAGTTGTGCTATAATAAGTCCATAACAACTCCCTAACAACTTCCGAAACCCCATGGAGGAGCACGGATGAGCACAAACATATCCAAACAGAAACGGGAACGGCTGCTGCAGAAGCTGGAGGAGCTGAAAAAGCACATCCTGCTGCAGGACGACAAGGCCGCAGCCGATACCTATCTCCCCCTGCTCAACGAAGCGCAGAACGCCATCAATGCAAGGCGCTACGAGCTGGTGTATGAAGAGCACCGGGAAGCCGTGGATGACCGGCTGCTGTCCCATCTGCCGGTATTGACCGAGGAAAAAGAGCTGGCCATCCGCCGGGAGGGAACGATGAATTTCCTGCTGGAGGGCGACAATCTGGATGCGCTCCAGCTTTTGCAGAAAACCCACCGCGGCCGGGTGGACGTGGTCTATATCGATCCGCCCTATAACACCGGCAATAAGGATTTTCTCTATGATGACCGCTACGTGGAGGAAGACGACCAGTTCCGCCACAGCAAGTGGCTGTCGTTCATGTACCGACGCCTTGAGCTGATCAAACCCCTGATGTCCCCCTCAGGCGTCATCTTCATCAGCATTGATGACCACGAGGTCTGCCAGCTCAAGCTGGTCATGGACAAGCTGTTCGGGGAAAAGAACTTTATCGGGCTGCTGCCGCGCGTCACCAAGCGCTCCGGAAAGGATCACAGCCTGGCGGTGGCCAAAAACCACGACTATATTCTTGCCTACGCCCGCAATACGGAGCGCGCCCGGTTCAAGGGCCTTGCGGTATCGAATGATGCCTATCCTCTGCGGGATGAATACTATGCCCAGCGCGGCGGCTACAAGCTCAACCAGACGCTCGATTATGATTCCCTTTGGTATAACCCCAAAATGGATTTTCCTCTCACCATCGACGGTGAAACCTTCTACCCCGGCGGGGACGCCGCAGCGTATGCGCAGCGGCAGCGGGGCAACCACAAGGATAAGGACTGGGTATGGCGCTGGAGCCGGGAAAAATTTGCCTTCGGTCTGGCCAACGGGTTTGTCGTGGTCAAAAAGGGCCGCGGCCGGCGGCGGATTTATACCAAGACCTACGCCAATGCCTCTATCGAAAAGACAGGCGGGGACTATACGGTGGAAATCACCGACAGAGAAAGCCTCCTCTCCTCGCTGGCCTTTACCGATAACGCCTATTCCAACGACAACGCCAAAAAGGAAATCGCCAAAGTCGGCCTTGAGCAGTTTGGCTTTCCCAAGCCCACCGCACTGATTAAGCAGCTGATCGCCCTGGTGGATAACGCACGTGTCGTCCTCGACTGCTTTGCCGGCAGCGGGACCACCGGCCAGGCGGTCATGCAGCTCAACGCCGAGGACGGCGGCAAGCGCCGCTTTATCCTGTGCACGAACAACCAGAACGGCATCTGCCGGGACATCACCTACGAGCGGATCCGGCGCACCATTCAGGCGGAGGGATATCCCGCTTCACTGCGGTATTTCCGCATAGAGCATCTGCCGATGGAAAACCGCCTGTACGATGAGTACGCCCCTGAGCTTCTCGACCATATCGAACCTCTGGCCGCCCTTGAAAAGCAGAAGTCCTTAGCTGACGAGGTCAAAATCGGCATTGCACTGGACGACCAGGCACTCGAGGAGCTGCTTGCGGACAAAAAGCGGCTGTCCGGTCTGCGGGAGCTGTATCTGGGCTGCTATATTCTGCTTTCCAATGAGCAGCAGGCCCTTCTGGCTCAACGCAGCATTCATATCCACTATGTCCCGGAAATCTACTACGATGCTTTTACTCTGTAAGGGCACCGAACAGGCAGTAACTGCCGGAAAGGCCTGATACATAAACATGGAATATCAGCTGAAAAAATTCCAAAGCGACGCCGTCCTGCGTTTGTATGAAGCTATGCAGCAGTCCGGGCGGAATATCGTGCTCAAAAGTCCGACCGGAAGCGGCAAAACCCTTATACTGACCCGCTTTATGGAAATGTACGGCCGGGCACACCCGGAGGTGGTGTTTGTCTGGCTCACCCCCGGCGCCGGCGGTCTCGAGGAGCAGAGCAAGAGCAAAATGGACCGCTATGTCCGTGATGCGCACACCAAGCTGCTCGACGATGTGATGACCGAGGGCTTTGCCGGCGGCGATGCCTGTTTCATCAACTGGGAAAAGCTGACCAAAACCGGCAATAACGCCCTCAAGGAAAGTGAACACACCAACTTTGTCGAGCATGTGGAAATGGCAATGGCCCAGGGACTTCGCTTTGTTGTGCTGGTGGATGAAAGCCACCATAACAATACGATCAAAGCCGATGCGCTGCTTTCGCTTTTCCACACCGAAAAAATCATCCGCTGTTCCGCCACGCCCCGCCTTACGGAGGAGGCGACGATGATCGAGGTGGACGAAAGGGATGTCATCCTCTCCGGCCTGATCAAAAGCCTCCTCGTGATCAACGAGGACTTTCCCTCCCATATCCATGCGGACAGCCAGATTGCGTATCTGCTCACCCGCGCGCTCGATAAGCAGCGGCAGCTGCGCCGCGCGTATCTGTCCCGCGGCCTGGAGATCAACCCGCTGATTCTCATCCAGCTGCCCAATAAGGCGGAATTCATGCAGCAGGATGTGGAGGGCTTTCTGGAAAAGCAGGACATCACCCGCATCAATAACCGCCTGGCCATATGGCTTTCCAATCAGCACGAAAACCTGGAAGCGATCGAAAGGAATGACGCGGAGCCTGTCGCGCTGATCATGAAGCAGGCGGTCGCCACCGGCTGGGACTGTCCGCGGGCGCAGATTCTGGTCAAGCTGCGCAGCAATATGGAGGATGTCTTTGAGGTGCAGACCATCGGCCGGATCCGCCGCATGCCGGAAGGCCGGCATTATGCGAGCGATCTGCTCGACAGCTGCTATCTGTACACCTTTGACACCAAATTCACCCAGGGGGTCCGCCAGCAGCTGAGCCGGCTGGCGGTTGACGCTTGTACGCTCACGCTGAAACCGGAGTATCAAACGGTCGAGCTCACCAGCGAGCAGAAAAAACAAATATCGGTCGGCCGCGATCCGCAGCAGATGCTCAAGGTGATCCGGCTGTACTTTGAGAAAGCGGCCGGCGTCGGCAGCAATATGAAGGAGAATCAGAAGCGGCTGGAGCTCAGCGGCTTCACCTTCCGCACCGACGTCACGTGGTCCTTCTCTTCCGGGGAAATCCGGCTGCTCGAGAGAATCGATTCGCAGAAGCTGAACCGGGTAGAAGCCGACGAGCGGATCAACACCCACCTGCACGGCAGAGAGTACCACCATCAGGTTGCCCGGTTTGGGCTGGATCTTGGTATTCCGTACCAGGCCATGAACACGATCCTCGGCAGGCTGTTCAGCAGCCGTGTCCCCTCGCCGCTCAAAATCCTGCCGCTGGAGGTAAAGGAGCTTTATGCGTTTGTGATCAATAACGCTGCGCTGCTGCGGCAATACCTGCGCGAGGCCATGGCGGTGCAGCTGGATCAGCTCCAGCTGCAGGCGGCGGACATTTCCAAGGTCGCCTTCCACATCCCGCAGACCACGGTGTTCACGTACAGCAGCACCGCCATGGCACAGATGGTTATGGAAAAAAATGTTTATGAAGGCTATCTTGCCTCTGCCAAACCCCGTTCGACCGGAGAATGCCGCTTCGAAGAATACTGCAACGATAAACACCATACCTCCATCCGGTGGTTTTATAAAAACGGCGATAAGGGCAGCGAATATTTTTCCATTGTCTATCAGGACAATGCCGGCTACCAGAGATGCTTTTTTCCCGACTACCTGATCGGCGTGGACGCGGGAAACGGGGAAACCGAAACCTGGATCATCGAAATCAAGGGCGGCTTTACCCGCCAGGGAGGCAGCGAGGATGTCGACAGCTATTCTCCCAAAAAATTTGCCGAGCTCAAACGTTACTGCCAGGAATACAACATGAAGGCCGGCTGGGTGCGCGAGGATAAGGATTCCACCCGTCTGCTGATCAATACCGACTCCTACAGTGAGGATCCTCATAAAGGCTGGCAGCTTTTATCCGAAGTGCTGCCGTAAAAGCAAGGCTGCCGCACAGGCGGCAGGCCGCCTGGTTCTAAAGCGGGCTGCATCTATGTCCTTAAAGCATTCCGGCCGTGCCGTATGAAATTCCTTCCCGCGCAAATGCCCTGTCGCCAAAGCTCCCCCGGGTGCCACCGGTGACCTTTGGCTCAGGGGATCAAAAAGGGGTGTTGCCAAACAAAGCAACCCCCTCTGGAAAACCGCTTGCGGGCCACGAACAGTGGCCCGCATTTTTGTAGCGTAAAACCACTGGCTAGGCCAGTGGTTCAAAAGAGCCTAAGGCGATAAGGTAGACAGAAAAACTCCCTTTGCTAAAATGAGAATGCGGTCTGCCAACTGCATTCGAAATGGCACTGTAAAGAAAAAATGAAGAAATAGGACCCGAAAGCACAAAAAGGGTCT
>USCI01000108.1 GCA_900553255.1 uncultured Oscillospiraceae bacterium
TGCTTTCTTCGGGAGTTTTGCGCGATGCGCAAAACATCCCCTCCCGTGACAGCGCTGCCACTGTCCCATTGCTCAAGCAGCACCCGTGTGTTTCGTGCGGTAAGTTATTGCGCCGCATGCCTGCGCAAAAGTTGGAACCGACAGAAAAGCCGTGACGCCTCCCCGAAAAACGGGAGCACGTCACGGCTCTTTTAGATCGCCCGCAGCAGCAGGATATGATCGCCCTGTTTGGGCGGGGTGAAAACACATTTGCCGCGGTATTCGCCCTTCGGCTCAAGCATCGTCCCGGCGGCGGTATCGTACCACTGCAGCCGCACGCACGCAAACCGCTTGCCGATGTCCACAAACACGCGGCGCCCGCGGGTGGGATACACCAGCGCATAGTCGCTGCCGGCGGCGGACAGGCAGTTGGCGGACAGGCCGCCCGGCTCGAGCGAGAGCAGGTCGATGAAGGAGATAAGCTTGTTGACCTGCTTCATCTGCAGCGCCATCGGGCGGTGCAGCGCCTCCTTCCAGCGGTAGGGGTACTCCGCGTCCCGCCGGTCCCGGAAGCACCACACGCTCTGGTGGCCGTAGGTATGGCCGAGCGCGCCGCTGACGAGGTTGGCATACACCCGCCGGCGGATATCCGACGGGCCCCAGCGGTAGCCCCAGTCGAGGCAGAAATCCACCGGAAAATCCTCGTAAAAGCATTCGGCGTCCAGGCAGGGCTTATCCTCGGCGGCGAGGGTGCGCGCGACCATCCGGTGGCTGTGCCAGCCGCCGAAGCCGTGGCCGGACTGCACCGCATGGAAATCGAGATAATCGCATCCCTTGAGGAAATCGGCCGACGACGCCTCGCCGCAGGGGTGATAGGTCATCAGGTGATGCCGTCCCTCGCCCCGGCGGATACCGGCCGCCATCGCGTCGATAACCGCGCGGTGGCGTTCGTTTTCAATCGGGCGGTCGCCGCCGAGCATCCAGATAAGGTTGTCGAAGCGGCCGGCGAGGCCGCCGAGATACTGCCCATAGGCAAAAGCGTTTTCGGGGGTGAACACCTCCGGGCCGACGCCCCATTTCTGGTTGAACTTGTCCCCCCAGGTGGGCAGCAGGGTAACCACCATCCGCCGGCGCTGCGCCTCGCTAAGCAGGAAGGTCACCAGCGAAAAATACCGCTCGTCCGGCTTCGTCGGGTCGCCGTCGGCAAACGGCAGCGCGCCCTCGCGGTTGGGGACGCGCAGGCCGTCGAGCTCGGAAATCGCGGACACCTGCACGGCGTTGAAGCCCTGCGCGGCGCGGATGCTCAGGTATTCGGTGATCTCCTGGCGGTCGAGCCGCTGCAGCAGGGTCCAGGCGGTATCGGCGAGATACGGGAAGAGCTTTCCCCGCTCATCGACGATATACCGCCGGTTGGCACTGATTTTCAGCATGGCCGCACCCCTCTTTACCGGACCACTTCCGCCACCCGCACCACGCGGTTGATGCCGTAATCGTAGGCGGTGGCGCGGAAAGCGAACATACCGGTGTCCGGGTCCTGGATAAACGGCAGCTCCTGGCCGTTGTCCAGCCAGCGCACCGCCTTTGCCTTGTCGAAAATCCCGCTGAAGGCGGCGACCCCGCCGGTGCCGCCGGCCACCGTCACGTGCTCGTTGCCGCGGATGGGCAGGCCGGCCACAAACAGGAAGATGCGCCCGTCGGCGGTGCGCAGGCCGAAGTTCTTGCCGTCGCCGACGATTCCCGCAGGCCGGCCGTCGCGCACCGGCACACCGTAATCGTCCATCCACCGGCCGAGGATATGCAGGATCGCCTCCTGCATCTCCGGCAGGCTGCCGTCGGCCTCAGGCCCGACATTGAGCAGCAGGTTTGCCCCTACCTTCCGGCAGTGGCACAGCGCCTCGATCAGCTCGGCGGGCGACTTGTAGTGGTAGTCCGCGGTGGACGCGCCCCAGTGGTCGTTCATGGTGTAGCACATCTCCGCCGCGACGTATTTTTTCATCCCGGTGCGGTCGATGGGCTTGGGCAGCCCCTGCTCGAAGGTCACCGAGTCGATCTCAGGGTGCGCCAGCTGCCCGCGGTGATCCATGCCGGTGTTGTTGATGATGATCGCGTCAGGCTGGTATTTGCGGATGGTGCCGTACAGCTCGTCGAGCTTCCAGTCGGCGTCGGGCAGCGCCCAGTTGCCGTCGAACCACAGCCCGCCGATCTTGCCGTAGCGGGTGCACAGGATCTCCACCGACCGCCGCAGGTATTCGAGATAGGCGTCGAAATCCTTCTCAAAGGACTCCTCGTACCAGTCGATGGTGGTGTGGTAGAAAAACGGCACGATCCCCTCCGCGCGGCAGCCCTCCACGAACTCCGCCACCAGGTCGCGGCCGGCGGGGCTGTGCGGCGCGTCGTAGTCGTTGAGCCCGCAGGTGTCGTAAAGCGAAAAGCCGTCGTGGTGCCGGGTGGTCAGGGTGATGTATTTCATCCCGGCCCGCCTGGCGGTGCGTGCCAGCGCGCGCGCGTCGAAGCGCTCCGCCGTGAAGGTGTCCTTGAGCTTCTGATACTGCTCCTTCGGGATCCCGCCGTTGTGCTGGATCCACTCGCCCTGGCCGAGCTGGGAGTACAGCCCCCAGTGCACAAACAGGCCGAAGGCCATCGATTCAAACGCGTCGATGCGTTTTTCCGGTACCGGCTGATTCATCGGTTTAATCCCCCTTTCCATCCTTGGCCCTTACAGCAGCGCGGCCGCCGCAGCCGCCAGCTCCCGGGCGACCCGGGCGTGGGTGGCGGCCGACCAGTGGCCGTTCGCGCCGACCCCCTCGTGCGGGTATTTCGGGTGCACCCCGACCCCGTGCAGACGGCAGGCGGGGTGGTCGGCGGCATAGCGCGCGAGGGTTGCGGTGATCTCCGGCTTAAGCGGCATATCCTCCTCGTAGATGTACAGCACCGGCACGTCCCCGCGCAGGGTGAACACCTCGTCAAGGAAGGCGTACAGCTTGTCCGCGAACTGTATCCGCAGCGCCGCGAGCGTTTCCGGCGTGCGCTCGGCCTCCGGCAGGTATACGCCGGAGCAGTACTGCCAGTCGTTGGCGCCGAGCTTGATGAATACCAGATCCACCGGGTCGGCCGCCATATCCCAGCGCTCCGGCTGACGGCCGTAATGCCCGTCGAGCATCCTGTCGGTGCAGGGGTACATCTCCGGGATGAGGTTGACGGTGTTCCCGCCGTAGTCGTGCCAGATGCCGTTGCCGGAGGCGGCGACGCAGGAGAACTCCGCATCGAGCGCGTCGGACAGCAGCGCCATATAGGTCAGCGAGGCGTTTTCCTCGCGGGTGACGAAGTCCGGGCTTGCGTTCGAGCAGATGTTGCCGTAGCCGCAGGTGATGGAATCGCCGATAAACTCAAACCGGCGGGGCCTTGCGGCGGTCGGCTGCGGCGCGGCGGAGCCGTCCACCCGGATCTCCCGGACCGCCGCACGGCCGTAGCCGGCCTCGGTCTGCTTGACCACCCGGAGCTCATGCTCGCCGTCGGCCAGCCCCACGGCGAGGGGGTACCACTTTTCCTCCTCATCGAGCGGGAAGCGCGCCGACTGCACCGGCTCGCCGTCCACGAACACACCGATATACGCCCGGTCCTGCTCGGCGGCAATGCCGTCGCCGCGCCGGTCGGTCAGCAGGCGCGCATACGCGGCGGTACCGGTGAAGCGGAAGGCGAAGCCGGAACCGCTCCAGTTGAAAAATACCGCCCCCGGCAGCACCCCTGCGGCGGTGCGCCCGAAAAAGCGCAGGTGCGCGGCGTCCGCCGGCACCGTGACCGTTTGATTGTCCATGATTCCCATTCCTTTCCAAAACGTTCCGCAAAGCGGACGCGGTTCCCGTCCTGCCGAAAAAGCGCCCCGCAAGCCGCCGGCCCGCGGGACGCTTTTCCACAGGGTTAAGGGCATCCGCCCGCTCCCGAATCGGGTTTCATACAATGGTTATGCTCTTATTCCTGCCTGCCCTTGCCGCGGCGGACAGCGGCCACCACCGTCAGCGTGATGCCGCCGACAGCCAGCACACCGAGCACGATCGCCACCGCCCACAGGACGGTAGGCAGCACCGAAGCGGCAGCCGCCGGCTCATCGCCACTGTCGCCCGCCGCGCCGGCGGCCTTGACCATCGCATAGGAGCGCAGCGTCTCGGTTTCCACCGTGTAGCTGTCTCCCTGCACGCTGTTGGAGATGATCTCCGCGCCGTAGTCGTCCACGCAGGCGATCCTCCAGTCTACGGAGGTATCTTCCTCTGCCGGGAAGCTCAGCCGGACGATCCGCCCGTCGAGCGGGATTTCCTTGCCGCTGGCATCCACCAGCTTCACCGTGTACAGCTTTTCGGCATCATACCGGCCGCCGAGCTGCTGGGTGACGGGATCGAGGTCGGCCGCCTCCTGCGAGAGGGTGACCACCAGCTGCGCGCCGAGCGCCGCGAGGTCGTCCCTGCCGTCCTTCTGGAACAGCCGCAGGATGACGCCGTTGTCGCCCTGGATATCGAGATACTGCGGCAGGCGCTCCTCTTCCTCTTCCTCGTCCTGGGTGGCGCTCAGGGTGCCGTACACCTGCAGCTCCTCCAGGCGGCAGGCACCGTAAGCAGAATCGTCGATGGTGAACACGAACGCCACATAGCGCGCCATTTTCCAGGAAGACAGCGCATCGGTCTCGTAGAACGAGGTTTCGTCTGCGACGCCCGGCACCGCGTAGTCCGCCTTGACCACCACGCCGTTGCCCTCGGCAAACAGGTCGTCGAAGGTGCGGGAGGCGTAAATGGTGGCCGAACGGATACCCTTATGCACGCCGAACTCGGTATCCATCATATCGCCGAAGGCGTAGATGGCCGCGCCGGTGAGGTCATAGTTGGCGTACAGGTCATAGATAAAGACGAACTTGGAATTTTCGGTATCCTTGCCGCCCCAGAACTCCACGCTGTCCCGCTTGCCGTCGGTGAGGGCGCCGACCTCGGCGCTCGCCCCCGCGTAGATCGGGTCGGTGAGATCATCGGTGGCCACACCGTAGTAATCGGCATCGAGGCCCTCAATGATGCTCGACGGGATTTCCGGTTCGGTCTGGTCGGCGGATTTCGTGCCGTAGGCCGCAAACTCGCGCAGCCGCCAGCCGCCGTCCTGGGTATCGGTCAGGAACACCGCGACATAGCGCACCCGCTCCAGGCTGACATCCGCCGCAAACATGCTGCTGAGATCCTTCTGGTCGCTGTACTCGAACACCAGGCTGTCGGTCTTGTACAGGTCGGCCAGGTTATCCGAAGCATACACCCGGTAGCCGTAGACACGGTAGTTCTCACTGTTGTAGATGCCGGCGTACCCGCGGATGTGGCTGAGGTCGTAGTATCCGCCCAGGTCATACAGGATACCGGGCTTGTCGTTCTCCCCAAAGCCGTAGGCGTCATAGTGCAGCGTCAGATCGCCGTCGGTGAGCACCGACAGGTCGGCCGGATCACTTCCGTTCATGAAGGAATACGCCTGCTCCTTGGACGCCAGAAAATCGCCGCCCGGCGCCAGGATGGTAGACGCATCCGCGCCCGCGAAGAGGTTGTCGCCGGAGGGTGCCGCCGGCCACTCTTTATAATAGGTGTCCGGCTTGTCGGGCACTTCCGGCTCGGAAGGCCCGGTCTGGTCGGCGGATTTTGTGCCGTAGGCCGCGAATTCGCGCAGCCGCCAGCCGCCGTCACGGGTATCGGTGACGAAGATCGCGATATAGCGGATCTTGCCGAGCGCCGCGTCCGGCTCATAGGCAAACATGCTGCTGACATCGTTAGCCTTGCTGTATTCAAACACCCGGCTCTCGTCCTTGAACAGATCCTCACGCAGCTCGGAGGCGTACACGCGGTAGCCGTTGATGCAGTAGGCAGAGGCGTTGTAAATGCCCGCCCAGCCGCGAATCTGGGTGATATCGTAGTACGCGCCCAGATCGTACAGCACGCCGGGCTTGTCGTTCTCCCCGAAGCCGTAGGCATCGTAATGCTTGGTGGTGTCGCCGTCGGCGAGCGCTGACAGATCGGCCTTATTGCTGCCGTCCATGAAGCTGTAATTGTAGTACTGGCCCTGCGAGAAGTCGCCGCCCGGCGCCAGGATCGGGGTGGCGTCCGCACCGGCAAACAGGTTGTCACCGGAGGGAACTGCCGGCCATTCGGCCACGAAATCCTCGTCGCCGGGATCCGGCTCCTCGGGCACATAGTCCATCGCGTCCATGACCGCCTTGCGCAGGATGGCCATGTCCACCGTGCCCTCGACGCTGCTGTCGGTGACCACAAAGGTGTTCTCGCGGATGTCGCAGCCGAAGATGGCGGTGACATAGCTCGCGCCGGCCACAAACTTGCCGTAGGCGTTGGCGTGCTGATTGTCGCTCTCGTTGAGGATGGTGCGGGAATCGAGCGCAGTGCGCGCGAATTCAAACGCGCGGCCGGTATGGATAACCGGCAGATTGCCGTTCTCCTGCGCGGCGCGGTGGTAGGCGGCCTCGATGTCGTCGAACCGCTCTGCCGGCCAGCTCGCCCAGCTCCAGGTCTCGTGGATCATCAGCTGCGCATCCGGGCAGAACTGCTGTACATAATCGATCAGATTGCCGAGGTTGCTGTAGGTCGCATAGTCGTCGGAGGCGGTACTGCCCTGCTGGAACACGATGATGTCCCAGTCCATGTATTCGAGCGCTTCCTGAATGGTCGCGCCGGCGCTGCCTTCCTCCTTGATGTTGTGCCGCCCGGTGGAATCGGTGTACGCAAATTTGTACGCCGCCGTGTTGTTCTGCGCGTTTGTCCAGTGCTGGTCAATGGTGCCGCTCGAGAGCTTCAGGTACGCAAAGGTCAGATCGTAGCCCTGATTCTGCGCAATCTCGGTGGCATAGCTGGAGGCGTTTTCCGAGAAGCTGTTGCCGATGGTGAGCACCTTGACGGCGCCGGTATCCGGCTCCTCCTCCTTCGCCCCGCCCCACAGCTGGAACTCGGTCGGGCGGGCGTTGCCGGTCGGCACCGTGCTCAGCACCGCCACATAGCGGACGTTTTTGCCGATTTCCACGTCCGTCGCGGTATTCGCCGGCACCGACACGCCGTCCTTCACCAGGCTTTCGGCCGTGTACAGGCTCTCCAGCGCCGCGGACGCGTACACCCGG
>USCI01000109.1 GCA_900553255.1 uncultured Oscillospiraceae bacterium
GCGGGCCCTGATCACCCGCTATGGTATGACCGATGAATTCGATATGGTCGCTTTGGAAACGGTACAGAACCAGTATCTGGGCGGGGATACCGCGCTGGCCTGCGCCGAGGATACCGCCTCGCGGATTGATGCACGGGTGGTGGAGATCGTAAAAGAGGCCCATGAGAAGGCCTTTGCCATTCTGAAGGAAAATCAGGAAAAGCTTCATGAGCTGGCCGCACATCTTCTGGAGAAGGAAACGATCACAGGAGAAGAGTTTATGGCGCTGCTGGAGGCATAAGACGAAATAGAAAAACGCGCCTCGGGCTGCGTGCGGCAGCCCGGGGCGCATCTCATTATCGGTCAGCAGGTGGAGGGAGAAAGCCGGGTGATGAAGTCCGCAGTGATCTGCGGGGGGATACTCATGGTCATCGCCCCGCTATACGTGATGCACACCTGGTCGCCGGCACGGAAATGGCAGGCGCAGGGGGAATGGACCACCACTTCCTGAGAAGTACTCTGGTCACAGACGGACATCCGGCAGTTCTGTGCGGAAAGCACCGTCGCCCTCATGGTTGTTCTCATCAGATCGAATCGCCTCCGTTCGGGTAGGATAGTCCATTCTATGCGCCCAATGTCGTCCTGTGCAAAATACCATCACGTTCAACATCCCCGGTGAATGACGGCCGGTAATGGGATTGCATTCCGTCCAGAGACGTACAGAAAAAAGAAAATGATGCCTTCCCGGACCGGTTGGTGACGGGAGGGCATCATTTTTTAAAGCACCGATTTTCGTTGGCAGCCGGGAGATCAGGAGCGGGATTCTTTGTTCGAACCGCCGCCCTACTGCTCATGGTAAACCTTCATTTGTGGGGCGTGTGTGCCCGCGACAATCGGATTTGCCGGCTCTTTGCCATGCCTGGCTTTCCCCTGGATTTCCGGAACCGCCGGAGCATCGTTTCGCGGCTGCGTATGTGTCCGTTCCGGCCGTGCCATACCCTTTTTCGCCATACAATCACCTCTTGTATAGCGTACCCTGAACGGGCGGACAATATCCATTTCGGCAGCCGGTCGTGACGTTTGGCCATATCCCGGCGTAATTTTCGATTGTGTCGGGATCGTCAGCTTATTCGGGATTTCTCCGGATAAAGTTGGTATAGATAAACTCCTCCTGAGGCGGCAGGGGAACCAGCTTGCTGCCCACATCTTTACATTTTAGAAAATAGGCCATGTTGTGCCCAAGGACCCTCATGGTCTGCATGCCTTCCCAATCCTGCCGGACTTCGTCCGGCGTTGTCCCATGTACCATGTTCCAGTAACGGGAAGTAATAATGGGCATCTGCATCAGGCCGAAATACTTGTTTATCTGATCCCAGGTGGCCGTCGTACCTGCCCGTCGTGCGGAAATCACGGCTGCTGCCGGCTTCAGATAAAAGCGTTTTCCGCCGCCGTTCAGGTCTGCATAAAAGGCCCGGTCCAAAAAGGAAGTGATCGCTCCGGATGCCCCGGCCCAGTGGACCGGCGTACCAAAGACAAAACCATCGTAGTCTCCGGCCAAATCCAAAAAATCATTGACCGCATCCGGAAAAACACAGCGCTGCAAATCGTTGCATTTATGACAGGCGGTACAGCCGGCAAGCGGTTTGCTGCCGATCCAGAAAAGGTCGGTATCGATGCCGTTCTGGTTCAGTGTACCGGATACCTCGCATAAGGCTGTGTAGGTGCAACCTTCTCGGTGCGGACTTCCATTTACCAATAAAACCTTCAAGAGACTGCGCCCCTTTCAATTTTGTGAAAAAACCTGTTCCAGCCACTGTGCATAATCCTCTACCCAGCCGCCGTCGCCGCCGAAGCCGTGGGGCCAATCCTGCAGAACAATCCGTTTGGTGATAACCCCTACATCCTGCATCAGGGCATACTGGGCCTCAAACTGATCATAGAAAGGATCCTCCGTCCCATAGCAGTAAAAGGTCGGCGGAAGGTTTCCGGCCCTTAACGCCTCTTCGTCCATAGAAGCCACACTAAGCCTGCCGTAGAAGGAGTAAATCATGCCTGCAGCAGAAGCGCGGGCGGGTATAGCGTCCAGTTCGTCTGGGACGTAATCCGGATCCAGAACTGTCGGGAGGATGTCCTCGTCAAAGTTGAGGAAGAATTCCCCGGCCTGGATCCCTCCGGCAGAATAACCCATCACAGCAATGTCATCCGGGTCGATGCCGTAAGTTTCGGCGTTTTTCCGGATGAACCGCACAGCACGGGCCACATCCAATGCGCCTTCCTGTTGAGTGTATGGACGCAATCGGTAATCCACGATAAAGGTCTGGTACCCCAGCTCCCGCAGATGGGCGGCGGTGGGCAGAGTATCGGTGTAGTTGCCACGGACCTGAAAAGCGCCGCCCGCCAATAGCACCACCGCGCCTTTTACCTCGGTACCTTCCCGTACAGGGATGGCCGTCAGATAGGGACGGAAATCCGGTTCGTCGAAGTATCCGGTCATCGTTTGGGAAATTTCCGTTCTGGCCGGGACGTTCCCTTCCTCCCACAAATACAGGGCCTGGATTCCGGCGGGATCAGGGGTTGTATTCAAAACCGTTTGGTTGCCGTCCGGTTCCGGCAGACGGCGATGTGTGTCGCCGTAGTCCCAGTCGGTATAGCGGCCGCTGCCGTAATCGTAGGAGGCGGGAAAATCCGACGGCGTGGCCAGCGTATCCTCGGAGGTGCCGTTGCGGACTTCCGATTCCTCCTGCAGTGTCGGAAGGTATGGTTGGGATTGCATGGCTTCCTCCTCTGTATGCGATAAGGATAGGGTACTGCTTCCGGTTTGGGCAGAGCAGGCGGTAATAAGTATCGTTATGATACACAAGGAGATTCCTGTCAACCCGGATTTTCGCATGATTGTCTGTCTCCTTTCTGTTTACTTGGCAAACAGCCAGCCCATGATTTCCTCGTCAAAGGCAAAGGCCGCCCCGCCGGCGTGCTGGTCGGAATACCCCCGTTCGGTGAAGTACTCCTGACCTTTTATATCGAGGACCAGAATCTCGTCGATCTCTTCCTGTGTCAGCCCCTGCTCTTCATAAAGGTCGTGCAGCCGGATGTAGGCTTCACGCAGAGGTGCCGAGCCATAGTAGCTGTCCTCTTCGCCCACTGCCAAATAGACGGGCGTTTGAGCCTGCGCCAGCGCCTCCAGATCGCCGTCCCACCTGGTACTTGTGGCCAGGTATGCTGTGTACAGTTCCGGCCGCTTTCCCATTACCAGGGAGCCGGTTTCCCCACCGCCGGAAAACCCGTGCAAGTATACCTTTTCCGGATGGATGTTGTAGTGGAAAAGCAGATATTCGGTTAAAGCGATGGCCTGGTTTGCTGAGGTTTCACCCCAGTCATTCAGTTGCGGGGCCGCCACGATCATTTCCTTGTTATAGCTCTGCGCTTCAAACCCGTATTCTTCTGCCCGCAGGTTGGCGCCCACACCCTGGAAATATAGCCCCTCATAGCCGGGCAGGGTGACGAAAAGCGCATAGGGGACGCTGCCGTCATAGCTTTCGGGAATGTATAGGTTATAGTGGATATCCCCCTCGGTTTCCGAGTGAAGTACATTGTCCAGCACAAAGCCGCGGTAGGTTTCTGTGCCCTCCGTCACGACGCCGGCGGCCGCACTGCCTTCATCCTGCAGTTCCGGGGCGGCGGATGAGGCGTCCTTTATGGACTCTGTCCGGGAGGGAGAACCGGATTCCGCGGCACAGGAAGTAAGGCCGATAATCATAACCAGGGCCGAAAACAGAAGAATTCCCGATCGTCTCTTTTTCATTTTTTACCGCCTCCCGTTTTCTCCTGCAAACGCCGCAAACCGTACCGGAGCCAAAGCGTGTCCCCGTCCAGGATCTCGGCACCTTTAAGGGAAAATGCTGCCGGTGGGCGGGAGGGCAGGAAATCCGCGCGCTCAAAAATCGACACGGATTCCGTGCCGCCGTCCGCCGCCGGGGCAATCACCAGGCTTAACTCATCCAGGAGATTTTCCTGCAGAAAAGACCAGTTGGTTATGCCGCCGCCTGCGACCATCAGCCGGTCGATGCCAAACAGCACCCGCAGCTTCTCCAGCAGCAGTGCACAGTCCAGGCGCTCCTTTCCGGCGAAGAGATAGGACACGCCCCGCCGGCGCAGATCGTCCAGGCATTCCGGGGAGGCCTGCTGTGTCAGTGCCTCGATAATGTGCGAAACGGAGCGGCCCTTTTTCTCCAAACGGTGGGAGGAAAAGGCCAGTTCCCCCTTCGGATCCATGGAGACGATGAAATTCCCCAAAGCACGGCCTTCCTCATTGATCCAATCTTCCTTGGGCAGAGGTGTTTTCTCCGAGGAGACTATCGGTCTGATCCCCTCCGCATAGCCGCCCAGCATGGTAGTAGTGCCGTAGAGGGTGGCCTGGCAGCGGTAAAAGCTGCGCAGCTCGCCATAGGTTTTCAAAGCCGGAAGCGTTTCCGGCATGCCGAAAAAGTCCCCGTCGATCTTCCCGTCCAGGGAGACCAGCATATGGCAGACAACAAAAGGTCGCTCCATCTTATTCCTCTCCATAGACGTCTTTGGCCATCCGTAAAGCGGCCCAGGCCTTTGGCCAGCCTGCATAAAAGGCAAGCTGGGTCAGGGCTTCGCTCATCTCGGTGCGGGTAACGCCGTTTGCCTTTGCCCGTTCAATATGGTGAAGAAGCGAGCTGTCCAGAATCCCGCTGGCCATCAAAGCGGATACGGTAATCAGGCTGCGGTCTCGGGGAGAAAGCTTGTCTTCCCTTGACCAGACCTCCCCAAACAGCACGTCGTCGTTCAGCTGAGCAAATTTAGGGGCGAATCTGTTCATGGCATCCCGGCCTGCGGTTACCTTTTCCATTGAAAATCCCATCCTTTCCCGAAGGTTATTTCAGCTGCCCGCCATCCTGAAAAGCATTGCCCACGCGCTGGCCCATCACATGATAGCCGCTGTGAGCGGGCTCAAAGGATATCGGACGGAACTTGGCAAAATCAATGCTGCCGTCCTCGCCCAAAACGCTGTCGTCGGCGCTGACGTTGACAATCTGGCCGATGATGTTTCCGTCTTCGTTGATTTTGAGGAATTTGCATTCCAGGGCTACAGGCAGCTCGTCGATCAGGGGAGCGTCCACAAATTTGCTCTCGGTCGTGTGGAAACCGGCCTTTTCCATTTTTTTCGTTTCGGTGTTGGCGGAGACCATGCCCACATAATCGGCGGCAACCACATGGTCGGCATCGGCAAAGCTCACCGTAAAGGCGCCCTTGGCCTGAATGTTTTTTGTGGTCTTGTGGCCGGCGCTCAGGCAAAGCACCACTTTGTCGGCATCATACAGGCCGCCCCAGGCGGCATTCATGGCGTCGGCGGTGCCGTCCTCGTTATAGGTGGCGATAATCAGCACCGGCAGGGGATAAAACCAGGGTTTTGCTCCGAAATTTCTGCGCATAAAAACGACTCCCTTCTGTTATGGATAAAGAGGAAGCCGGGACTCGCCCGGCTCTCGCATTTTTTATTTCTGACCGTCCACATCGGGCACCATTTCCGCATAAGCCTTCAGCATTTCCGGGGTGCTGGTATAATAGCGAACCTTTTTGTCCATGGCCGCGATTTTCTCCATTTCCTCGCCGGTCAGAGAAAAATCGAACAGATCGAAATTGTCCCGGATGTGGGCGGGATTTTTTGGAACCGGGGATGACGATGTTGCCGTCCTGGATGTGCCAGCGCAGGATGATCTGGGCATTGGACTTGCCGTATTTCCGGCCCAGCTCCGAGAACAAGGGCTCTTCCAGCAGGGCCTTGTCGCCGTGTCCCAGGGGATACCAGGACTGGATAAGGATGCCCTCCTTGCTGAGGAATTGTTTGAGCTCCTTTTCCTGGAAATAAGGATGCACCTCCGTCTGGAGTACGGCAGGCTTTACCTCGCACATATCCAGAATCTCCTGTATCTGCTCCTGATTGAAGTTGGAAAGGCCGATGGCCTTTACCTTGCCTGCTTTGTAAGCTTTCTCCATCTGCTTGTAGCCGGCAATGTAGTTTCCTGCGGGCTGATGGATGAGCAGCAGGTCGATATAATCCGTATCCAGCCGCTCCAGGGTCTTTTCCACGGCGTCGGGCTGCTCATAGAAGCTGGGCCAAAGTTTGGTTTCCAGGAAGATTTCCTCCCGGGGAAGGCCGGACTTCTTCATGGCGCGTCCAACCGCTTTTTCATTCACATAGGCGTTGGCCGTGTCGATCAGGCGATAGCCGCACTCCAGGGCGCTGAGGACGGAAGCTTCCGCCTCGTCGGGGGTCAGCAGAAAGGTTCCGATTCCGGCCATGGGCATTTTGATGCCATTGTTCAAAGTCGTATATTCCATGATAACTACCTCCTAAATAAGAACTTAACGTTTTGCACATTACCGTTCATCCAGCCAGGCCTGTACATCTTCTTCGCTGACGCCGGAACGGAACCGCTGGCCCTCCTGCCAGTCACCGGTACCCGCCAGCTCCGCGAGCAATTCCCCGCTTTGCCCGAGTCCGGAACTGGACGAAGTGCAAAAAGGAATCACCGTTTTGCCGGTGAAATCGTTGGCTTCCACAAAAGTGTTTACAGGCCAGGCGGCGATGCCCCACCAGATCGGATACCCAATGAATACAGTATCGTAGCTGTCCCAGTTTTCCACGGTATCAGCGATTAATGCAATGTTCCGCAAAGATTCATCCTCGTGTTCACGGTTGACACGGCTGCCCTCCGCCGTCCAGTTCAGATCTTCGTCCGTGTATGGCTCTGCGGGCTCCAGTTCAAACAAATCGCCGCCAGTGGCCTGGGCAATATAATTGGCAACCTCTTCCGTATTACCGGTGGCAGAGAAATACACCACAAGGGTACGGCCTGTTTCCGCCCCGCTTTCGTCATCTGGATTTGCCGGCGGCAGGGATTCTGTTTCACTGGGCTCTGACGAATTTGATGAGACAGAAGATGCAGGGTTTCCATTGCTGCACGCGGCGAGGCTGAACACCATCGCCAGGCTTAAGAATAATGCGGTTAGCTTTTTCATGTTGACTGCTCCTTTCAAAATGGATCGGACTGTAAAGTTAAATGAAAGTTGAGGACCCGTCAGCCCTTCTGGTACAAT
>USCI01000110.1 GCA_900553255.1 uncultured Oscillospiraceae bacterium
CTAAAACTCAATATTTTCCTACCAGGGGCTTTTTTCTCCTGTCCGCTCAATCTGGCGCGGTTCACTTTACGGCAGGGGTTTTGTGTACGCGGGGCGCTTTACAGCTGGGACGCCATATTGGTGAATTTCTGCCTGGCGCTCTGTACCTTCTGTTCTTCCGCCATCGGGGTGGGATACCAGCCTCTTTTCTGCATCTCCATAAACAGGTCAGCCTGGATGCAGTGCTCGTCGTGAAGGATATTAAGCATCTCATCACGGATCGCGGTCGTCGCGCATTCGTTGCTGAAGGTGTTGTAAATACCGGTAATCTCCTTCTGAGAGGCCATGCAGTCCATCATCATTTCCTGATCCTTCATCGGTATATTTACATTCTGATCCATAGTGTATACCCCTTTCTCTTCCGGCCGGCAAAACATACCGGTTGCCTGCGGCGCAGGAACCCTTTTCTCAGTTTAAAAAGCCCATCAGTTTGTTGAAATGGTTCTGATGGCGCCCGGCAATCTGTTCACACTGCGTCTTGATTTGCGGATCAGTGGCAAGCGTCGCATAGGATTTATACTTTTTCACCAGTAACTGCTCGGCGTTGAGCTGATCCTCCAGGGCGCTGAGTTCTTTCGCGGTAAGCGTAGCCATAAAGTATCCTCCCCTGTACGATAAAAAATGCGCGGGATTTTCCCGCGCATTTAGTCTTTCCCATATAGCTGTACATTATCCGCATTAAAACCGTACAGCCGCGAGGATTCTGTACCCGGCAATTCTAAACCGGCAAAGCCCACATCCTCATCACCTAAAAAGGAGCGGCTGTATCCAAGACGGACTTCCGAAAGTTATTTCCGTGAAACCACAATTTCGCATTCTGCCCTGATCCGATCCGCAAAAAACGCCGCACCGTTTTCCCAGTTGGCCTGCACAGGCTCCCCGTCAACCGTTATGCAAACCTCCCCGGTAATACAGGGAAGCTCCAGCCGCTGCAGGGACAAATGACCCTCCTCGATGCGGATCGTCGCATGCTCCGGCACAATGTCCACGCTGCCCCAGGCGCTGTCCGCACTCCACAGACACCGGAAAGGCCTATTCGTCGGATATAACGGGGAAAAACCGATCATCCCGTGCGGCAGATCGAACCGAAACCCGCTGTAAAGCGGCAGCAGCGAATAGCTTGCCATCGAACGCGCATAGTTGCTGCCGCACTCCACCTCGTTCCAGGGATTGCGCTTTTTGCCGTCGTAGCGATCACGGACAGCGCGCACCAGACGCAGGCCCTCTTCCTGCATGCCTTCGCTGATCATCAGCGCAGCCAGCTGATATTCAAAGCCGGTCATGCATTCCTGGCAGTACGGCACCGGTACGGCAGGCTTTTCCGCCGTATCCGGATATTCGCAAATAACGGCGCCGGCCTCGTCGCCGGTACAGAACACACGGCAGGGATTGAAAAAGTCCCGCATGCAGGCTTTAAAATTGTAGCGATACAGGCTTTGCAGAGCCTTTTTTCGTTTGGCTTTATCAAAAATGTCGTCCAGCCCGATAATATTGGCGTGCCACTGCGCCGTCATCTGATCGATGCTGCAGCCGTGATCAATCTGGTACTTCATCTCACCGGTTTCTTCGTTCCAGTATGCGTTCACCGCATCCTGTCCGTAGCTCTCCAACAGCGTTTTATCGTGCAGGTCGACCTTCTGCTCATAATATTCCCCATTGAACAGCTTCTCGTTGCAGAAGCGGCGGCCGTTCTCAAACAGGCACCGGTAATCCTCCGCTGCGTCCGCTTCGCCAAGATACTCCGCCATTTCGGCCGCTGCATTCAATGCTCCGAGATAAAAACCCTCCAGCCAGGAATTCGGGCCAAACAGCTCCATGTCCAGCGTGTGATGCTGGCGGCCGTCGATCACGCCATCCTTGTCCGCATCCCAGCGGTACGGATTCTGCGGATGCCACGCATATTCCAGCGACTGCTTCACCCGCGGCCAGATGGCTTTAAGCCAGTCATCGTCACCGCACAGCTTCCAATCGCGGTATACGCGCATAATTTCCCCCATCTGGCCGTCGACACAGGGATGGAAGGGCAAAGGCTTTTTCCCAAGCGGAAGCAAAATCCGGAAAGACATCCGGCCGTTTTCCAAAAAGTCATATTGATAGCTCGCCGAATGCATCGAACGTTCCAGCTGGGGAAACAAAAACGGCATGGCATACGCATAGTTCCAGACATGCGTACAGCTGCCTTCACAGCTGCCGCAATGCTCCGACACGCCTTCAAAACCGTACAGCGTGCCATCCTCCAGCCGCCAGACCGTCGGCGATTTGAGCACCGCCAAATTGGCGGAAACCGCATCCAGAGCCTCCCGCGGCAGCGTAGAGGAAAACAGCACATCCGTAAAACGCCGTGTGCGCCCGTACAGACTCTGCCATTGCCGGAGTCCCTGTACCGCCACATCCACCGATGAGCCATACTGCCCGGCATAATAGTTCTTCCATCTGCCGCCCAGCGTTTCACCCGGCGCGGGTGCATAAATCGGCGGCCAGTCGTACTCGTTGTTGGGGAAATACCAGGCTATGATAAACCGAACCGTTTTCTGTTCACCGGGAGCCGCCGTCACCGAGGCCGTCAGGGTTGCCATATCCCGATCCCCGGGCGGATCGTATCTTCTCGCCGGAAGCGGCGCGGTATCGGTAAACTCTTTCCAAAATATGGTCGGGCCGTCAAACCAGGCACCACGGAACCAATGCTCCTGAAGGCAAACATCCCCGCCGTCCGTTGCCGCGGTGATATTCCCGTAGTGCTGTTCCTTTTCCCCCAATACATTCTGCTCCAGGCAAATATAGGAAATACCGTCCACGCGTCCCCCGCGGTTGACCGTGCCCTGCGAAAAGCAATTCCCCACAGACAGGGCAACCGTATAGGTGATCGGCGCCGCGGTCGGATTTTCCAGCTCTATCTCAAAAAACGCAGCCGGCATGCCGGACGCGTCCGCATCCAGAGGGATAAACGGATTAAAGGCGGTCATTTTCACGCTGCCGGGAAAATGACTGTCGGTAAAGGTGAGTTCTGCGATCGGGAAGGTGCCTTTAAAACGGCAGTCGGAAAAATGCGGAAAACCGGCCATCGTACCGGATTCCGCGCCGAAGCCGTATCCCGGGCACTGCCAATGCCCGACACCACCGCCATACTGACCGGCCAAATCCTTATCCAGATCGCCCGTGAGCACCCGCGCGTCCAGCAGCCGGCCATCCTGCACGGCTTTAACGGCAAAATGGCTCATCCCGTTCAGGGAACCCTTATTCGGGCGATTGTAAATTTCCCAATCCATCAGCCTGCCGTTGCCGCCCAGGCCAATACAGCCGGTCCCGATCCCGCCCAGCGGAAAGGATATTTCCCGGGTATACTCACCAGTATAGACAAAATCCGGTGTTCTGCTCATATCCTGTTACCTCCCCTGTCCTTCGGTATTCCGGGAATAGTATAACAGGAAAAATTGCGCTGAACCAGTCCGATTTATGCCGCATTACCTGCATATCTTGCCAAAATCACGCACAGCGGGTACGGCGAACTGCTTCCAGCTCCACCACACGGCCGCCGATGGCCGGCAGCGGCTTTGTATTTGACCCTTCCGGAGCACAGGCCACAGCTTGCCTGGCACGCTGCACAGCGGCTTTTTTCTGCGCATTGCGCGCCGCACGGCGGGCCGCAACCGTATCCTTGTGCATCGCCCCCGCACAGCAGAGCAGCACCGCCAGCCGCAAAACCATCAGCAGCAGCGAAACAACCGGATATGTACCAAACGGGACAGCGCCGGCACACAGTAGATCTACCGCACAAAAGCCCAGCGGCACCAGCGCGACGCGGCGCGTTTGCGCAAAATGCGCCTTATTGATCATATACAAAAAGGCAAATCCCATCACCAGAATGCTAACCAGGCTCTCCCACATATCCATCACCCTATCCTTACTTTCGGCGTCACGGCCGCATCCAAATGTGCGGCGCAAGCTCGAACACTCGTTCCGAACAAATGTTTACAATGCCATTATAGCATCACTTTTCAAAAAAGCAAGGGGTTTGGCGAAAAAATGTTCGCTATTTTTTAAGCCCTTCTGCCTCCCAAAAAAGGCAGAAGGGCTTTTCGTTTCAGGATATTTTCAGCTGCAGACGGAATTTGTCCGAAATCATGGCAATGAATTCGGAGTTTGTCGGTTTGCCGCGGCCATTATGGATGGTATAGCCGAAATACGAGTTCAAAACATCCACATCGCCGCGATCCCAGGCCACTTCGATGGCGTGGCGTATAGCGCGTTCCACGCGGGAGGAGGTGGTGTTGTGTTTTTTGGCTACAGCGGGATACAGCCTTTTGGTTACCGCATTGATGATATCATCGTCTTCGATCGCCATGAGAATGGCGTCCCGCAGATACTGGTAGCCCTTGATATGCGCCGGCACGCCGATCTGATGAATGATTTCCGTAACCTTGATTTCCAGCGAGCTTCCAGCGGTGCTCACCTGCGCAGGAGCCGGACGCTTCACCGGCTCCGACGAAGCTTTCCCGCAGATGGCGATGATCCGTTCCGACATGGCTTCGGCATCGAAAGGTTTGAGGAAATAGTAATCGGCGCCGGCCAGCAGCACTTCCCTTTCCAGGTTCGGATTGTCGTAGCCGGACATCACCATCGTCCGCGGTGCCGGAGACAGATGCAGGGCCTTAATTCCCTTAATCACACCGATTGCATCAACATGCGGCATAAAGAAATCCATTATTACAACATCCGGATGGGATTTTGAAACCTCTTCCAAAACCCGTTGTCCGTCTTTTTCTACCATTTGTGTCTCGATACCATACATATGCATCACCGAAGAGCACGGAACACCAAAACTTTCGCTGTTATCCGCCAGCATAACCTTGATTTTCTTCTCCATTTTTCCCAAACCTCTCTTTTGCTATTTTTTGGCAGTTCCAAGATTACCATATAATGGAATAAAATGCAATACCTTGGCAATGGTTTTTTTGGAATTTGGGAGAAAATATTTTCAGGCAGAAGAAAAACAGCGAAACGCGAAAGACATTCGATCAAAAGTGACACGGTTCGGCAAAAAACGCCGTGTCTGTTAACGCTTCCCCCTTTACGCGGCGTTTTCCTGCTTGACATTTTCGCAGGTCTTCAGCATATTTTCCGCGAAGATGGCAAATCCCTTGGTAGGATCATTGACAAACACATGGGTAACCGCGCCGACGAGTCTGCCGTCCTGCAGGATCGGCGAGCCGCTCATCCCCTGTACAATCCCGCCCGCCTGCTCCAGCAATTCGGGGTCGGTTATCTCAATGACCATATTGCGGGTCGGCGAGCTGTCATTGTAGTGCACCTGGTCAATGCGGATATCGTAAAGCTGCGGCGTAACGCCGTCCAGTGTTGTCAGCACCTGGGCATCCCCGGTTTTGACCTGCTGCTTCATCGCCACCGGTACGGGATCATTGTTCACCGGGATTTGACTGAGCGTGCCGTAGATACCGGTTTCGCCGTTGACCGTCAGCCTGCCCAGCGTGCCGCTCTCAAAGCCGCCCCGCAGTTCGCCGGGCTGCCCGCTTTGTCCGCGCACGATGCTGTAAATGCGGGCCGGGACAATTTCCCCCGTTGCCAGCGGCAGCGTCTCCCCGGTATCCACATCGCACACCGCGTGGCCCAGACCGGCAAAAACGTTGTAGCCGGGCCGATAAAAGGTCAGCGTGCCGATGCCGGCGGAGCTGTCGCGCACCCACAGGCCGGCTTTCCAGCGATTTTCATTCACCGATTTCGCCGGAGTAAACTGCACGTCAAAGGCAATATTATCCCGCCGGATGTGGAAGGTCATCGCTTTGCCCTCCGACATCTCGACCAGTTTGGCTACCTGGTCGGTGCTTGTCACCGTCGTATCGTCGATGCTGACAATCACATCACCCGTTTTTATCCCTGCGGATTTCGCCGGGTTAAACGCCCCCGCCGCGGTATCCACGTCAGACATGCCAACGACCAGGACGCCGTCGGTAAACATTTTGATGCCAAACGGCGTGCCGCAGGGGATGACCATTTCCTGTTCCACTACACGGACCGTCACCTGCTTGACCGGGAAGAGGCCGAAAAGCTTGAGATTTGCCGTATAGGTACTGCCGGCATTGAGTGCCGCCACCTCGGCCGATTCCCCGTTGCTGCCTATGGTCTCCTGCACCGAAACCGCACCATCCAGATGCAGGCAGGAGCCTTCCACCACGCTGAACTGCTCCGGCATCTGGCCGGAAAGCACCGTAACCGCCGTCATCAGCAGCCCGCAGACGGCGGTAAGCGCAGCGCTCAGGCTTTTTATCAATTTTTTCACATTCTCATCCCTTTCGCCAGAAAAGAACATTCCCCCGCTTTACGGAGGATGCTATTACTCTTTCCCCGGCGGCAGAAACTATTTACCCAGTATTTTTTTCGCCGGATTACTTTTTGGCTGCGCTGGAAAGCGGCGCCTTGCCTGTTTTTTCAAGAAATCCCTTGTCCTGAAAGCAAAAATATGGTAATCTGATTGCACATCCGCCGCGCCGGACGCGCCGGAAGTCTACTGACGGAAGGATTCGTAATCCACTATGGGCGTTGTGAAAGGCATGCTGGAAGTCACCTTGTCGTTGAACAAATCGACATGTTATTTTATGAAAACCGGAAAATGCTCGCTGAATGTGGTCACCGACTACGCTGTATCCGGCTTCACCAAAACCGCGCCGAATGACCTGCTGTACTGTCCGCGGCTTTACCGCGCGATGCGCAGCGGCGAGCGGATGAAGCCGATCCTGATTATCCCCTGTGAATGCGGGCATGCCGAGGTGGTATCCGGGAATCAGCGGGCCTGCATCGCCGGGCAGAAGGGGCTTGAGCTGGCCATGGAGGCCGCGGACCCGGACGCCTCCAAGGAATTATGCTGTGTCTGCGGCGGCCAGATCACCTTTGAAAAAAACAACGGTGGCAACCGCATCGTTGCGGTGAAGGCCGTTATCCAGAAGGAAAAAAACACATGATTTTTCCCCGCGCACGGCCGTGAACCGCCCCAGATTGAGCGGACAGGAGAAAAAAGCCCCTGGTAGGAAAATATT
>USCI01000111.1 GCA_900553255.1 uncultured Oscillospiraceae bacterium
GTAGGTGGCCAGCTTGATATTGCGGGAGGGGCAGAAGGTGTTGACCGCCTTGATCAGCCCGATGGTGCCGATGGAGATCAGGTCCTCGATGCCCACGCCGGAATTTTCGAATTTGCGCGCGATATACACCACCAGCCGCAGGTTGTGGGTGATGAGCACGTCGCGCGCGGCCGGGTCGCCGGCCTCCATGCGTTCAAAAACGGCGGCCTCCTCCTCGGCGGTAAGCGGGGAGGGCAGCGTGTCGGCGCCGTTGATGTAGTGCACCCCCTCGGCCTGCCGGCGCAGCAGGCGCTGCAGCAGTATACGCCAGTGGGAGAAGAGGCGGCGCACCGAAAGCTTTCTGTTCATTGCCTGTGACCATTCCTTTCGCAGAATCCGAAGGATGACTGCCGGGGCACATGCTCCGGTTTTGCGGCCCGGGAGGGGAGACCGCGGCGTGCGGCTGCGGGACGGCCGGCATCGGCCGCACCGGCAAGCTCGCTGCCGAGGATGGCGTCGTAATCGCCGCGGCCGAGGCGGTCGCAGACGGCTATGTAGGCACCGGATACGTCCGCACCGGCGCCGAGGAGACTGGTCAGGGTCAGCCGCTTCGGACAGAACGCGGGCAGCAGCCCGTCGCCGCCGACCGTGCGGTAGGGGACCAGCCGCACCGGCGGAAGCGGCGTACCGGCGTCATCTCCCGCGGCGGCCGTGCCGGCCATCGCCGGGACAGCACACCGCGTCAGCGCGGAGGACAGCGCCTGCGCCATTGCCGGCGACAGGGCAGGCAGCAGCGCGCTGCGCTGCACCACCGCCACCGGCTTGCCGGAAAACGGTTCGCGCAGCCCGTTGCCGGAATCGTACAGCGCCCGCACGACGACGCTGCCGGCGTCCCCCTCAATGAGCAGGCGGTATTCGTGCCCGGCCGGCGCGCTTTTGCGGGTGATGCGGTCCCAGACGCTCACCGCCGCGTAGCTGACCACCGTCAGCGCGGTGAGCATCAGCGGCGAGACGTTGTAATACACCACGCCGTTGACGACATAAAACCCCTCCGGCGCCGCGAAAAACCACAGCGCATAGGCGACCCCGCCGAAAACCGCGGACAGCAGCACGAACACCCCTGCCTGCTTGGCGAAGGCGGCGGGGCCGTGCCACGGGAAGGCGACCCGCACGATGAGCGCGGCGCTGCCGAGCTTGATCAGCCAGGTGAGCGGAGCGGGCAGCGGCGGCAGGAAAACCAGACACGCGCACGCGGCGCCGAGCAGGGCGCCGAGCACCCGCCGTCCGGTGCGGCCGGGAATCCGCAGGATGCGGGCGGCCGCGCTCAGCAGCAGGAAATCGATGAACAGGTTCAGCGCCAGCAATACGTCGAGATAGATCACCGGCATTCGTCTCACCTCGCTTCGCAGGGGAATACCTTCATTATAGGCGCGCAACCGGACGGAATCTGCCGAAAGGTGGACCGGCACCCGGAAAATTCGGCGGCAAAAAAGCCACGCATCCGCCGGTTTTCGTCCTTTCCGGACGCACGTATCCTCTTGCATCCGTTGCGCCGGGATGGTATACTGAAAACAGGGAAAAGCGGGGAGCATCAGGAGGATTGCGCATGAAATGCAGCTACTGCGGTACGGAATTTGAAGGGACTTTTTGTCCCTACTGCGGCGCGCCGGCCGCGGCGTCCCAGCCGGCGCCGGCACCGTCTGCGCCGCCGGTGCAGACAACCCCGCCGCCTGAGCCGGAGCCGGCACAGCCGCCGGTTCCGCCGCAGAGGCAAAAGCCTGCCGGCTGTGCCCGGTTTGTTGCGGTTATTGGGATTGCGGCGGTCATCCTTTTGGTGTTCTTCATGGTTGTGAGCCGGTTCGGGAGTTTCCCCGGCAGCGATGGGGAAACCGGCACCGCCTCCAGTGAGGCCGGCCGGCGGCCTGTCGTAACCGAATCCACGCCGGAAAGCGAGACCAACCGCCGCCCGATTATCACCGAAAGCGAGCCGGAGGACAGTCAGCCGGAAGAGAGCACGCCGGCAGCAGCCCCGATCACCCGGGAGCAATACGACCGGCTGGAGATGGGGATGAGCTACGAGCAGGTGCGGGAAATTTTTGGATGCGAGCCGAGTTCGACGTCGGAGCTGGGGGAAAAGGGGACGTCGGGCCATATACTGATGTGTACCTGGCAGGATGCCGGCGGCGTAATCGTGTCGCTGACGTTTATGCAGGATGCGCTGTGGTATAAGTCGCAGGTGGGACTGGAATAAGGAGACGGCCGGGCGGAAGTTTTCCGCCCGGCCTCAGACTGTCAAAAAGTCGTTTCGCAAAAAATAGTGCACAAAACGTTTTGGGCCGCCTTTTTCGAAAAGGCGGCGGGGTGGAGGGGCGGCGCCCCTCCTCGCCTTCCGCAGAAGGCGAAAGGCCCGACAGTTCAAAGGATCAGGAAGGGAGACGCAACAGCCCGGTGGGCTGTTGCGTCGTGGGAAACCCTATCAAGGGGTTTCCCGATGCGGCGTCTCACGCCGCATTTGTGTATCTTGCCATCTGCCAACCAGTTTTTCGACACGCTGACGGCCGGGCGGAGTTTTCCGCCCGGCCTTTTTGCGGCCGGGCGCGCCGCTGGTTTCGCGGCGGTTTGGCTTGCGTGGCAGCCCCCTGGCCGGCCGGCGCCCCTTTTTCCAAAATTCATAAAAAAGTCTTAAATTTCCCCTGCGGACATTGCGCCGCGCCGGCCGGGTGGGGTATAGTAAAGGGGAGGAATCGGTGTATAGGGGGCATGCGGCATGCATGAAAAAATACTGGTGGTGGACGACGAGCGGGAAATTGCCGACCTGCTGGAGGTCTGCCTGAAGAACGAGGGCTTCGAGGTATGCAAATTTTACGACGGCGCCGAAGCGCTCGCGTGCGTGGAGAAGGGCGGGCTGGACATGGCGATTCTGGACGTGATGCTGCCGGGGATCGACGGGTTCCGCATCTGCCAGAAGATCCGGGAAAAATACTTTTACCCGGTAATCATGCTCACCGCCAAGGTGGAGGACATGGATAAGATCATGGGGCTGACCCTCGGCGCGGACGATTACATCACCAAGCCGTTCAACCCGCTGGAGGTGGTCGCGCGGGTAAAAACCCAGCTGCGGCGGTACACCACCTATAACCGCGGGGAGGCGCCGGACGGGCCGGCGGCGGAATACGACGTACGGGGGCTGATTATCAATAAGGACAGCCATAAATGCACGCTGTACGGCAAGCCGGTGAGCCTGACGCCGATGGAATTTTCGATTTTGTGGTATCTGTGCGAGAACAAGGGGCGGGTGGTGTCCTCCGAGGAGCTGTTTGAGGCGGTCTGGGGGGAGAAATACCTGGAGAGCAGCAACAATACCGTGATGGCGCATATCGGGCGGCTGCGGGAGAAGCTGCACGAGCCGGCGCGCCGGCCGAAGTTCATCAAGACGGTGTGGGGAGTGGGATATCAGATTGAAGACTAAAAAGCTGAGCCGGCAGGCGCGCAGCCTGGCCGGGCGTCTGCTGCTGCGGATGATCGGCGCCGCGACGCTGTATACGTTTGCGGGCGTGGCAGCGTATCTGGTGGCGTGGACGTTCTTTGACCAGTTCACCTGGCAGGGGGACGAGCTGCTGTACCGCATCGGCAAATGGATTGAGCTGCGCACCTTGCTGTTTGCGTTTTTATATATCATCATCGGATACGCGGCGATTTTCGCCTATTTCTGGCGCAAGCCGTTCCTCTATCTCAGCGAGCTGGCCGAGGCGACCGAGAGCGCCTACCGGATGGAGGAGGGGATGATCGAGCTGCCCGGCCCGCTGCAGGAATACGAGGTGGAGATCAACGCGCTCAAGGTGAAGATGCAGGACAGCGAGCGGGCGGCGCGCGCGGCCGAGCAGCGCAAGAACGACCTGGTGGTGTATCTGGCGCACGACCTGAAGACGCCGCTGACCTCGGTGATCGGGTATCTGACCCTGCTGCGGGACGAGGGGGAGATTTCGCCTGAGCTGCGGGAAAAATACCTGTCGATTGCGCTCGCGAAGGCGGAGCGGCTGGAGGACCTCATCAACGAGTTCTTTGAAATCACCCGCTTCAACCTCACATCGCTGACGCTGGAGATCAGCCGGGTGAACCTGACCCGCATGCTCGAGCAGATCATCTTCGAGTTTCAGCCGATGTTTGCGGAAAAGCACCTAACCTGCACGCTGTACGCGCGCCCGGACGTCCAGATCAAATGCGACGTGGACAAAATGCAGCGGGTATTCGATAACCTGCTGCGCAATGCGGTCAATTACAGCTTCCCGTTCACCGAAATCGAGGTGCGGGTGTCGCGGCTGGAGAAGGGGATGTCGGTCGAGGTGGTCAACCACGGCAACACCATCCCGCCGGAGAAGCTCGAGCGGATTTTTGAGCAGTTTTACCGGCTGGATACCGCCCGTACGAGCCGCAGCGGCGGCGCCGGCCTGGGGCTGGCGATCGCGAAGGAGATTGTGAACCTGCACGGCGGCACCATCACCGCCGCGAGCGAAAACGAGATCATTTCCTTCACCATCACGCTGCCGTACCGTTAAGCCGGCCGCACCCGGCCCGCGGGGGAGCGTCAGAAAATCGTAAGAAGTGCATCGGAAAAAAGCAGGAAATTGTTGAACTCCTGCGGATAAACGGCGTCTGTGTTTCGGGTAGAATGAAACTGCCCGGAGCGCAGACGCTTTTTTGCTGCGCGCCGACGGCCAAACCGGAAAGGAAGGATACCCCGTGGCGAGAAAACGACTGACCCAGCGCTTCCCCTTTCTGCTGCCGCTGCGCCGCTGGCAGCGCAGGGTGTGCTTTTACCTGAAAATGCGGCTGGACAAAAACCGGTACGCGGCGGGTTTTGTCCAGCCGCTGCCGTTTGAGGCGTACCGCTGCGCGACGCCGATGATCAACCCGAACAGCGGTTTTGCCATCGAGTACCAGTACAATAAGGCGCATAACCTGCGGCTGGCGGCGGCCGCGCTCGACCGGCTGGTGATCCGCCCGGGCGAGACGTTTTCGTTCTGCCTGGCGACCCGCCGCGCCGACCGGAAAACGCCGTATAAGGACGGGCTGAACCTGGTGGACGGCAAAATTGTCGGCAGCTACGGCGGCGGGCTGTGCCACATGAGCAACCTGCTGTACTGGCTGTTCCTGCATTCGCCGCTGACGGTGGTCGAGCGGCACGGCCACGCGGTGGAATCGTTCCCGCCGGCCGAGGACGACCGGCCCGCCGGCGTGGATGCGACGGTCAGCGAGGGCTGGCTCGACCTGAAGGTGCGCAACGATACGGCGGCCGCCTGGCAGCTGCGGATCACCTTTGACGGGGACGTGATGACCGGCGCACTGCGCACCGATCAGCCGGTTGCTTTCGCCTATACGGTGGAAAACGGCTTTGTGCGCTATGACCGGCGGGACGGCCGGGTGTTCCAGACCGCGTCGGTGCGCCGCCGCTGCACCGCGCTCGCGGATGGGCGGACGGCCGAGGAAACGCTGTACGAAAACGTGTGTGAAATCGGCTACCCCCTCCCGGAGGAGGCCGGGGCGGCCGGCGAGGAAAGGATGTTGGAGGAATGAAACGCAAAACGGTGGCGGTGCTTTTCGGCGGGTGCTCGCCGGAATACCCGATTTCCCTGCAGTCCGCGCATGCGGTGCTGGAAAACCTCGACCCCGCGCGCTATGAGACGCTGGCGGTCGGCATCACCCGGGACGGCCGGTGGTTCCGGTACGATGGGCCGCTGGAGCGCATCCCGGACGACACCTGGTGGGAGGATGCCGCGCACTGCACGCCGGCAGCGCTGTCGCCCGACCGCGGGGTGCACGGCCTGCTTATGCGGGACGGCGGGCGGGTGCAGACGGTGTATGTGGATCTCGCCTTCCCGGTAATGCACGGCAAAAACGGCGAGGACGGCACGGTGCAGGGGCTGATCGAGCTGGCGGGGATCCCGCTGGTGGGCTGCGGCACGCTAGCGAGCGCGCTGTGCATGGATAAGGACCGGGCGCATAAGCTCGCCGCGCTCGCCGGGATTGCGGCGCCGCGGGCGGCGGTGCTCACCCGCGCGGACGGCCCGCAGGTATGGGAGGAGCTGCCCGAACAGCTGGGGCTGCCGCTGTTCGTCAAGCCGGTGCGGGCGGGCTCGTCCTTCGGCATCACCCGCGTCACCGAGGCGGGCCAGCTGTCCGCGGCGCTGGAGCGGGCGTTTGTGCACGACAGCGAGGTGATCGTCGAGGAAGCGGTCGAGGGTTTTGAGGTCGGCTGTGCGATCCTCGAGGACGCCTTCGGCGGGCTGCTGGCCGGACGGGTGGATGAGGTGGAGCTCGCCGGCGGCTTTTTCGATTATACCGAGAAATACACCCTCGAGACCGCCCGCATCCATATGCCCGCCCGGGTGGATGGGGCGGCCGAGACGCGTATCGTCGCCGCCGCCAAAACCGTTTACCGGGCGCTGGGCTGCTCCGGCTTTGCGCGGGTGGATCTGTTTTATACGCCGGACGGCCGCATCGTGTTCAACGAGGTCAACACCATCCCCGGCTTCACCGCGCACAGCCGCTATCCGTCGATGATGCGCGGCGCGGGGCTGTCGTTTGGTGAGGTGCTCGACCGCCTGCTGGAGGCCGCCGGCTGACCGGCGGACAAACGTGTGCGCGCGTATGCGGCGCAATAACTTACCGCACGAAACACACGGGTGCCGCGCCGCAGTGCCTTTTGGCCAAAGCCCCAAAAGGCACCAAAAACGCTTTTTCCCATCCATCCGGCGGCCTCGGCGAATGAATCCCCCGCTCCTCACCGGGTGCGACAGGCTGCGCCTTCGGCGCTAAGTTGCAGGCCCGTTCACGCCCGCAGTCCTGCGCTTTCCGGCCGCCTGCTTTG
>USCI01000112.1 GCA_900553255.1 uncultured Oscillospiraceae bacterium
AGGGGCTTTTTTATGCTGTCCGCACAATCTGGGGCTGTTCACCGTTCACGCCGGCGGTTTTTAGGTTGCCGCCTTTACAGGCTGTGCAGCAGCCAGGCGGACAGGGCGAAAAGCAGCGCCAGAAACAGCACGTTAATGCCGCTGAACAGCGCGAGATACCGTCCGCCCCTGGCTTCGGGGGTATGCAGATACAGCTTGAGGGAAATCAGGCTGGCGAGCGACGCCACCGGTGTGCCGAGACCGCCGATGTTGACGCCGGCGAGCAGCGCAGGCGCATTTTCGGTGAAATCCGAGAGCAGCACCGCGGACGGTACGTTGCTGATCACCTGGCTGGCGGCGGTGCTGACGGTCAGCGGATACCGCTGCATCAGCTGCATGAGGAATTCCCGCGCGGCCGGGATGCGGCCGAGGTTGCCGGCAAAGATAAAGAAAAAGACAAAGGTCAGCAGCAGGCCGTAATCCACCCGGCGGAGCACGCCGCGCGAAAACAGCAGCAGTCCCGCCAGCACCACCGCCAGCAGCAGCGGCCAGGGCAAAACCCGGAACACCGTGAGCAGGCACAGGAGAAACAGCGCACCGAACAGCACAAGCCCCCGCCGGTCGGCCGGCTGGGGACCGTTTGGCAGGCGTACCTCCAGCGTATCGCCGGGCACGCACAGGGACAGCGGGATCAGCAGCGCCAGGCTGAACGCGGTCAGCGGGAGTACGGTGCCGAAAAAGCTGCGGGCGGTCAGGGAAAAGGCGGAGTAGAGGTAAAGATTCTGCGGGTTCCCCACCGGCGTGGCCATGCTGCCGAGATTGGCGGCGACCGTTTGGAGCACGACAACCCACGGCAGCAGGCGGGTATAGCCGATCATCTGCAGCACCAGAATCGCAAACGGGACAAAGGTCAGCAGTGCGACGTCGTTGGTGACCAGCATGGAGGTAAAAAACGGCAGCAGCACCAGGGTCAGCGACAGCAGCCGCAGCGGCCTGCGCCCGGCGAGCATCTTTTCGGCCAGCAGGGTGAACAGGCCGCAGGACTGCAGGCCGGCGACCACCGCCATCAGGCAGAACAGCAGCGCGAGCACCCGGAAATCGATATACGTCAGATACGCCGTGTCCGGCGGCACCAGGAACATGGTGACCGCCGCACACAGCGCTGTTATGCACAAAACCGCTTCACGCTTGCAGAAAGACAAAAACCGGTGCATGGCGAGGCTTCCCTTCGGATGGATTTGCAGAAATAAGGGCCGCGGACGGCAGGTCCGGCGGCCCCTGGATTAGTTGTTGAATGCGTCGCGGAGCTTATCGAAGAAGGAACGGCGTTTCTGGTAATTGCCTTCGCCGGTCGCCTTTTCAAAGGATTCGAGAATCCTCTTCTGCTCGCCGTTGAGGTTGCGCGGCACCTCGACGGTGACCTGCACGATCTCATCGCCGCGGCCGCGCCCGTTGACATACGGGATTCCCCTGCCCTTGAGACGGAAGGAATCGCCCGGCTGGGTACCCTCCTTGATCGAATAATTTACCTTGCCATCAAGGGTCGGTACCGAAACCTCGGCACCCAGCGCCGCCTGTGCAAAGGTCAGCGGCAGGGTGCAGTATACGTCGTAGCCGTCCCGCTCAAAAATCGGATGCGGGCGCACCGACACCTGCAGCTGCAGGTCGCCGGCCGGGCCGCCGTTGCTGCCGGCGTTGCCCTTGCCGCGGACGGTGATTACCTGGCCGTCATCGATGCCGGCGGGGATGTTGATCCCCACCGTGGCCGGCTTGCGCACCTGGCCGGTGCCGTTGCAGGTCTTGCAGGGGTTATCAATAATCCGGCCGCTGCCGTGGCAGCGGGAGCACACCGACTGGGTCTGAAAAACACCGAATGCCGTGCGCTGCTGCCGGCGTTCCTGGCCGGTGCCGTTGCACACCGGGCAGGTCGTGGGGGAAGACCCCTTGGCCGCGCCGGAGCCGCCGCAGTCTGCACAGGTGCTGATGAGATGGATGCTCACCTGCTTTTTGCAGCCGTGCGCCGCCTCCTCAAAGGAAATCACCACCGAGGCGGTCACATCGCTGCCGCGGCGCGGGGCGTTCGGGTTCTGCCGCCGGCCGCCGCTGCCGCCCATACCGCCGAAGAAGGAGGAGAATATGTCGCCCAGGTCGATATCGATGTTGTCGAAACCGTATCCCTGGTAACCGCCGGCGCCGAAGTTCGGGTCCACGCCCGCGTGGCCGTACTGGTCATACCGCGCCTTTTTCTGCGGATCGGACAGCACCTCGTACGCCTCGTTGACCTCCTTGAAGCGGGCTTCCGCCTCCTTGTCTCCGGGGTTGAGATCGGGATGGTATTTTTTTGCCATCTGCCGGAACGCTTTTTTGATGTCGTCGTCCGAGGCGCCCTTCTGCAGGCCCAGCACCTCATAATAATCACGTTTGTTTTCCGCCATAATTCAGCCTCGTTCTACCGCCGGTACACTTAGATTTATCAACCGCCTTCCTGCCCGGCGGCGGGCGGGAAAGGGGGAAACCCGCATCAAAAGGTCAGCCGTGGGGAAATTTCCCTGCGGCTGGCCTTTTGGGGGTTGGCTTATGCGATTAGTGGACTTCGCCGTTGTAGTATCCGCCGTCATCGGTCGGAGGCGGGGTGCTGCCGTTGTCGCCGGCCGGCGCCGCGCCGTCCTGCGGGGCATTCGCCTGGTAGACCTTTGCGGAGACGTCGTAGAACTTCTTGGTCAGATCCTCCTGCTTGGCCTTGATGGCATCGATATCCTCGCCCTTAAGCGCTTCCTTCAGGTCGGCGATCTTCGCCTCGAGCTCGCTCTTGTCCGCGGCATCAACCTTGTCGCCGAGCTCCTCGAGGGTTTTCTCGCACTGATAGACCATCTGGTCGGCGCCGTTGCGGACCTCCACGCTTTCGCGCTTTTTCTTGTCCTCCGCCGCGTACTGCTCGGCCTCACGCACCGCCTTTTCCACGTCCTCCTTGGACATGTTGGTGTTGGAGGTGATGGTGATCTTCTGCTCACGGCCGGTACCGAGATCCTTCGCGCTGACGTTGACGATGCCGTTGGCGTCGATATCGAAGGTAACCTCAATCTGCGGGACACCGCGGCGTGCCGGCGCGATACCGTCGAGGTGGAACACGCCCAGGGTCTTGTTGTCCTTGGCGAATTCACGCTCGCCCTGCAGCACGTGCACCTCAACCGACGGCTGATTATCCGCGGCGGTGGAGAAGATCTGGCTCTTCTTGGTCGGGATGGTGGTGTTGCGGTCGATGACCTTGGTCATCACGCCGCCCATCGTTTCCACGCCGAGCGACAGCGGGGTAACGTCGAGCAGCAGCAGGCCCTTGACCTCGCCGCCGAGCACACCGCCCTGAAGCGCCGCGCCCATGGCGACGCACTCGTCGGGGTTGATGCCCTTGAACGGCTCCTTGCCCATGAATTTCTTGACCGCTTCCTGTACCGCCGGGATACGGGTGGAACCGCCCACGAGCAGCACCTTGTCGATCTTGTCGGCGGACAGGCCGCTGTCGGACAATGCCTGACGGACCGGGCCCATCGTGGATTCCACCAGGTCGGCGGTCAGCTCGTTGAACTTCGCGCGGCTGAGGGTCATATCCAGGTGCTTCGGGCCGGTGGCGTCCGCCGTGATGAACGGCAGGTTGATGGAGCTGGTGGTGCTGCCGGACAGCTCGATCTTGGCTTTCTCGGCCGCCTCGCGCAGACGCTGCACCGCCATCTTGTCGGTGGACAGATCCACACCGTTTTCCTTCTTGAATTCGTCCACCATCCAGTTGACGATCCGCTGGTCGAAGTCGTCGCCGCCCAGGCGGTTGTTGCCGGCGGTGGCAAGCACCTCCTGCACGCCGTCGCCCATCTCGATGATGGATACATCGAAGGTGCCGCCGCCGAGGTCATACACCATGATCTTCTGGTCGGCTTCCTTGTCGATGCCGTATGCAAGCGCAGCGGCGGTCGGCTCGTTGATGATCCGCTTGACATCCATGCCCGCGATCTTGCCGGCATCCTTGGTTGCCTGGCGCTGGGCGTCGGTGAAGTAGGCCGGCACGGTAATGACCGCTTCGGTCACCTTGTCGCCGAGGTAGGCTTCCGCGTCCTGCTTGAGCTTGGTGAGGATCATCGCGGAGATTTCCTGCGGGGTGTATTCCTTGTTGTCGATCTTGACCTTGTGGTTGGTGCCCATCTCACGCTTGATCGAGGAGATGGTGCGGTCCGGGTTGGAAACCGCCTGCTGCTTGGCCACGCGGCCGACGATCCGCTCGCCGTCCTTTTTGAACGCGACGACCGACGGGGTGGTGCGGGCACCTTCGGCGTTGGGGATAACCACCGCTTCGCCGCCTTCAATAACCGCTACGCAGGAGTTCGTCGTCCCAAGGTCGATACCAATAATCTTTGCCATAAGTCATTACCTCCAAATTATTCTTTATCTGTAATGGATGGAAAATCCGGGAAAACACATTCAGTTGGCCACCTTGACCATCGCCGGGCGCAGCACGCGCTCGCCGAGCCGGTAGCCCTTCTGGAACACCTCGGTGACGGTGTCGGGTTCAACGCCGTCGGCGTCCTCCCGCATCACCGCGTTGTGCACCTCGGGGTTGAACGGGGTATCCTTGGCCGGGATCTCCTCGAGCCCGAGCGCGACGAGCGTCTCATGGAACTGACGGAAGGTCATGTCCACGCCCTTTTTGTATTCCGGGCCGTCCGCCGCTTCGATCGCGCGCTCCATATTGTCCACCGAGGTCAGCAGGCGTTTTAGCAAATCGGCCTTGGTAAACTCACCGATGCGCTCCTTTTCCTGCTCGGTGCGGCGCTTGTAGTTGGCGTATTCCGCGAGCATGCGCTGGTAAGCGTCCTTCTGGCTGTCGAGCTCCGCCTTGAGCCGGTCGATCTCCGCCTGCAGGGCTTCGGCCTTTGCCTCGCCTTTGTTTTTTTTGTGGGGTTTTTCTTTGGGCGCCGGTTCCGGCTTCTCCGCCGCCGGTTCCGGTTGTGCCTGCCCGGTCTGCTCAGCCTTATCCGCCGGTTCGGCCGGCTCTGCCTTCGGGGACTCCTCCGGGGTGACCTCCGGCTCCTTTTTTGTCTCCATTTGGAAAAGACCTCCTCTTATGCTTCCTCGCCGAACAGGCGGGTCAGCAGCCGGCTGACCGTCTGGGCGACATATTCAATCTGGGGGATGGCCGTCGCGTAATTCATCCGCTGCGGGCCGATGATCCCGATGGCGCCGTTTGCCCCGTCGCCCAGCGTATACCGGGTAACGATGATGCTCGATCCCGACAGCTCCGGACGCAGGCTCTCCTCCCCGAGCAGCACCCGCAGGCCGCCCGAATGAGCGGTGAGCATGTCGGCCAGCAGCTCGCGATGGGCCAGGAAGCCCAGCAGCGAACGGGCGCGCGACAGCTCGTAATCGGGATGCTCAAGCAGGTTGAGCTGCCCGGACAGCAGCACCTCCGCTTCCGCAGATTCCTGCACCAGCTCGTAAAAAGCGGTCAGCGCCGGTGCACAGATCAGCCCCGCGTCCCCGAGGGAAACCATCAGGCTCTGGATCTGGGAAAGATCGATGGAGCTGAGGGTTGCGCCGTTGAATACGGCGGTCAGCACATGGGACAGCTTTTCCAGCACCGCGTCCGGCATGTCGGTGTCCAGCCGGCATACCCGTGAGCGCAGCACGCCGGAATTGGTCATCAGCAGCATCGCGACCACCCGCGGGGATACCCGCATCGCCTCCACCCGCCGGATCGAGGCGCTCTGCTCGGACGGGGTGGTAGTGACCGCCGCGCAGCCGGTGGCGTTGGCCAGCGCCTGAGACGCTTCGTCCATCAGCCGCTCGGGGTTGTCCGCCGAACTCTCCAGCTGTTCGTCGATGCTGCGCCGGCTTTTTTCCGACAGCGGCTGCCGGTGCATCAGCTCATCCACATACAGCCGGAACGCCGTCGCCGTGGGAATCCGGCCGGCCGAGGTATGCGGCTGGTCGAGGTAGCCGCCGGCCGAAAGCTCCGCCATCTCGTTGCGGATGGTGGCGGACGACACCTTGTTCTCCAGCATCTCCACCAGCGTTTTGGAGCCCACTGGCTCGCCGGTGCGGATGTATTCGTCGATGATCGCTTTCAGTATACGTTTTTTTCTCTCGCCGAGTTCCATATGAAGCTCCTCCTTCCGGCAGAGGGTGGTGATCGTCTTTTGACAATTTAGCACTCGTTTTGTCTGAGTGCTAACATAATATACTTTATCATTCCGTTCGCCAGCTGTCAATATGCAATTGTGAACCTTTTGTAAAAGGTTGGCGTTTTTTTGACCGGCTGGCGATTGTTGTGAAAAATGGGAGAAGCGACAAGACAAAGTTTGGCAAAATATCGCTTGATTAACGCCGCGTTTCTGTATATAATAAAAAGCAGTAAAGCCTTTCTGCCGATTTTCCGTTAGAGGGGATCGGTAGTACGACTGGGAAAGGAGCTGCAGACAGTATGGCAGGCATTAAGATTCACAATTTTGATTTTGCAAAACTCATGGAATTCGCTTCGACGGCGAAGGGCGACATCTATCTGGAAACCTCGGAGGGCGACGTGCTGAATCTCAAAAGCCGTCTGACCCAGATGCTCGTGCTGTCCAATGCGATTACGCAGGCCAGTATTGAGGAAGCGACGATCGTCTGTAAGGATCCGGACGATGAAAGCCGTCTGTTCCGCCTGAATCTGTACGGCGACGAGAAATAATCTGCTTTACGGCGAAAAAACGCCCTGTCCCAAACGGGACAGGGCGTTTTTTCTGTCAGCGTGTTGAAAAACCAGTTGGCGAATAGCAAGTTGCCCAAATGCGGCGTTTCACGCCGCATCGGGAAACCCCTGGATAGGGT
>USCI01000113.1 GCA_900553255.1 uncultured Oscillospiraceae bacterium
ATATTTTCCTACCAGGGGCTTTTTTCTCCTGTCCGCTCAATCTGGGGCGGTTCAATTTTGCCGCAGGGCTTGTGTCTATATTTTATCAGGCGATGGTCACGGTAACGGTTTCGCCGGCGGGTACCGGTGCCACGCGGCGCACCCGGTGGGCTTCATCGGCGGGGTCGCCGTCCACCAGGATGCGCACCTCGGCGTCGAAGCGGGTGGGATTGTGGATGTCGAGCGCCAGTGAACCGTCCAGCCGCCACTGCGCGGTGCAGTCGACATGGTCGAGCGCCATCACCAGCCCGCTGTGCCGGTCGGCGTAAATGCCGGGCACTTCGGTATAGGTCAGCAGCATGGAAACCTCCGGCCAGCAGGAGCCGTTGCGCACCTCACCGATGGTTTCCCGGCCCTCCCAGTCGCTGAGCTGTACCCGCTCGTTGATGAAGCCTTCCGGCAGGAAGACGCCGTCCCAGGTCATCAGCCGCCTGCCGGCGAGCGATACAAACTGCGGGATGGCGTGCGCGATGTCCCGCAGCAGCTCAAGGTAGGCGGTTTTGCCGGTATAGCGGTACAGCCGCAGCAGGCTGTCGCCGGACATGGTACAGATGCCGGGCGCCGCGTGCTTGTTCTGGGCGTTGGCGAACACCGCGCCGGTGGTGTGCAGCCCCAGCCGCCCCGCCAGGGAATTTGCCGGCATGTGGAAATTGTAGGATACCACCCAGCTGGCGGCCTGCCGCGCGGCCTCCTCGGCGCGGGTCAGCCATACGCCGTCCCCGGTCGCCTCGTACAGCAGCACGTCGCTTTCCAGCAGGGCGAACGCCGATTCGCTGTCGGGGCACTGCGCGATCTCGCATGGGCCGCCGTTGGTCAGCCCCCTGGCGGTGAAGGTGCGGTAGTAATACTCCCCGGCCTGCCGCGCGGTGTCGCGCAGTGCATCGTCGTCGAACCAGTCGGCGGCCAGCATCAGCGCGCCGGGTGCAAGCCCCGCGGCAGCCGTGCCGCCGGTGACGATCTCGCCGGTGTCGATGTCGATAAACTGGCCGAACTGGCCGTAGCGGGCAAAGGTCTGCGCGAAGGCGTCCGCGAGCTGCCGCACGCTCTGCTCCGCTTCGGTGAGGCCCTCGCCGCACCGGCGCAGAATCGGCAGGGATTTGGTCAGATAAAACAGCAGGTCGGCATCCCGTCTGGTCAGTGCGATCATCCTGCCGTCCACATGGCCAAAGGTGTCGTTGACCTCCCGGCCCCGGCTGTACATCGGCACGAAATGCCCGGATTCGCGCTGCAGCCTCTCCCGAAGGAAGCGCAGGTTGTTCAGGGCGTGCTGATGCGGCAGACCGTGCTCGTGCAGGAAGACATAGGGGACGATGCCGCCGCCCACCCAGCCGGTCTGCCAGTCGTTGTACAGGGGATTGCCGTCCACCCCGACCCGGTAGTAGCCGTCCGCCGCATCGTAGTTGCAGCGCTCATACTTGTCCCGGATTGCATGGTACGCGGCGGAAAAGGGGACACAGTGCGCTTCGCCGTTTCCGCCGAATTCCCGCCGGGCTTCAAACAGACGCGCATACAACCCGTCCACCGTGTCGGCGGGAAAAGCGTACAGGCAAAACGGCAGATGAATCCGCTCGCCCGCCCGGAAGGTGACGCCGCGGTCGGTGGAGGGAAACCGGTTGTTGGCAAAGACATACTGCGTGTCCTCGCGTACCCCCGGTACACTCAGCCGCAGCACCGCGCAACCGGTGCCGAGATCCTCCTCGAAGAACAGACCGGTATAGCCCGCCGCCGTCTCGTGTTCGGTCAGCAGCAGCAGCGCACGCCGGTTTTCCGGAGAGAAGCAGCCGATGGCAGGTGTGGACAGATCCCCGGCGAGCAGCTGGATACGCGAGCAGGCGTCGGTGTCGCTCAGCCGGGGAATGTCGGTGACAGTCACCGGCGGGTCGAGTGCTTCGGCGGGATCCATAACCGCATACGGCGGGTAAGCGAGCGGCACGCTGCAAAAGCGGTTGCCGGCGTATATCGCCGCCGGCATCAGCAGGTAATCCTCCCGGCTCCAGTCCTTCAGAGAAAATTCCAGCGAAACGCTCGCCGGCAGCGCGGTCTGCCCGGTGAAGGCCACCTCAAGGCTTCCGCGCAGGGCGTCGCCGTCTTCAGAAAAGGCCGCCTGCGCGGTCAGGGGGAACCGCTGCGCCTGTACCTGTGCCGTGCCGGACAGGGACAGCGGGATGACCTCGGCGTCTGCCGCGTGCGCGCCGATATAGCTGCGGATGACCAGGCTGACCTGGACAATATCGTTTTTCATGTCTGCGATCCTTCTTTCCGGAGTTTGTTTCGGGCCGAGCAGAAACGGGTCAGGCCTTTGCCCGCCTGTGGCGCCGGCGGCCCGCTTTTCTTCCACTGCCGAAATCGTGTCGGGTTCGAGCTCGCTTATCTTATCCACAGGATACCGCAGTTTTGCCCCCGGTGCAAGCCAAAAAAGCAAAAATCACGAGTAAAACGGCAAAAAACCACCTTGAATCTCGGACAGAAATTGGCTATAGTGAATCAGGAAAGGATCATTCGGCGGCAGGGGTTGTTCGGTATGTTCGTCCCCTTTGTCCGCCGTGACCCGAAAAGGTTAAGGAACAATCCGTAAGAAGGAGGATGCAATATGAATAAAAGAATGTGGAAAAAGTGCCTGGCGGCCTGCGGGGCGTTTACGCTGCTGCTGTGCAGCTGCGCGCCGGCGGCGGAGTCCTCGGTCCCGGAATCCGCCGGTTCGGCGGGGGACGGCGTGTCATCGCAGACGCCGGCCGCCGGTGCGACCACGGCGCCGGCCGTCCCGGGGGAGCGCCGGGAGTATCCGCTTAAGCTCGAGCCGGAGGAGCAGGTAAACTATGCTTTTGATGAAGCGCAGATGGTGCAGCCGTTCTGGTACGGCAACGTGATGTATAACGAATCGCTGTGCCTGATCGAGAGGGAGGACGGCTCCAAAACCGGCGATCTGCTGCTGACCCCGAAGCGCATTGTTTCGGTGCGGGACAACTCGCTGAAAAGGGAGTATGTCGAGGGGGTTGACTGGGAATGGGACGAGGGAACCAAAACCATCCGCTGGCTGGAGGGCTCGTCCATTCCGTATTTCACGGCGGATGACATCGCGGGGAAGGACAGCCTGGGCAACCTGCTCAGCAGCAGTGAACAGGATAAGTACGGACGTATGCTGTTCGGGGAAGAGGTGCATTGCACAGGCCCGTGGCTGTATGAGAAGCAGATTGCGGTGACCTATGTGTACGACGAAACCGAATGGGACGGCCCGAATACGGAATTCAAAGGGGCCAACCTGCCGAAAACGCTGGAGAAGCTGCAAAACGGAGAGGATTTGCACGTCACCGTATTCGGTGACAGTATTTTTGAGGGCGCCGATTCCAGCTCCAAGTATAACCGCCTGCCGCAGGTGCCGATGTTCCCGCAGCTGCTGGAATACGGGCTCGAAGCGGAGTACGGCGGCGAAGTGACCATCTATAACCCGTCGGTCGGCGGCAAGGATTCCAAATGGGGAAAGCAGCAGGCACCGGAGGTGGCCAAAACCGAAACCGACCTGGCGATCATCGGGTTTGGCATGAATGACTCGGTGCGCCTCGGCGTGCAGACGGCCGAAAATGTGCAGGCGATCATGGACGCCATCCGGGCGGAGAACCCGGATTGTGAGTTCCTCGTGTGCAGCTGTATTGTCCCGAACCGGAAGTCCGGCTATATGTTCAACCAGGGGCAGCTGCCTGCCGCCTACGGCGCGCTGGAAACCGAGGGGGTCGCCGCGGTGGATATCTATTCCACCCACGAAAAGATCCTGCAGACCAAGGACTATATCGCGTGCACCGGCAACAACGTCAATCATCCGAACGACTGGCTGGCGCGCCTGTATGCGATGCACCTGCTCTCGGCGCTTATTGACTACCAGGCGAAATAATAAAGAGGGGACGGCGGTTTTGCCGTCCCTGATTTTTTGTGATATTGGTTCGGTCTCTATGCGCCGGTCAGCTTTTACACCGATGTGACGGTTATGGTCTTTTCTCGCGTCCGCCCGGGTTCTGGGTGGGGTCATTGGTTTCGCCGAGCAGCCAGGCGACAGATACCTTCAGTACATCAGCAAAGGCGATCAATTCCAGGTCGGTCACATAGCGCTGCCCGTTTTCGATGCGTGAGAGCGTATTCTTAGATAGAACCAAGCCGTGCCGCACCTGTATTCTGGCGCACAGGTCGTCCTGCGTCAGTGCAGGCGAGTACAGGTAACGAGCCGTTCGTATGCGACTGCCCGACTGGTTTCTGTCCATGGAAAATTTCATTATAGCCATGCTGCTGCCTCCCAATGTTTTTTACCATTATACGGGATAAACAGCGCATTTCTGCGATATGACACAAAATGTGTCATATCGCAGCACCCATCCTCTCAGTCGGACGGCCCGGGCGTGGCCTCGCGTTCGAGATGCCAGCGGGCGAAGTAGGCGCGGTTGTAGGCCACCGCCTGATCGTCGGGCTTGCAGGCGGCTGCCTTTTCGTTGCAGATTTCCGCCATCGGCGTATTGCCGAGCCGGTCGTAGCATACGCAAAGCTGCATGTAGGGGAGATAATCGTAGCAGTCCGGAGAAGAAAAGCCGCCGTTGTCACGCCGTGCGCAGCGGGTGGCCAGATCGTACCAGAAAATCGCCTGTTCAAACCGCTGGCGTTCGAAAAAGTAGGTGCCGGCCGCACAGCAGATTTCCGCCCGGGGGGTATCCCATTCCAGGCTTTGCAGCAGCGCCGGCAATACCCGTTCCGTCCGGCCGAGTGCCCGGTAGCAGGCGGACAGGGTAAGGCAGGCATCCATGCGGTTTTCGATCCAGGCATCCGGTTCCCGCAGGAAAATTTCGAGCTGTTCGGCGGCTTCCTCGTCGCGGCCGGCGTCGTGCAGCTCACGTCCGAAATAAAAGCGCATGCGCGGCTCGAGCGTACCGTCCCGCCGGAGCTGGTTTTCCAGAATCCGCAGGTTGCGGCCCGGTTCGTTGACCTGTACCTTGCGATGGCAAACCGCGATGTCACTGTAAACGACCTTTCCCGCCGGCGCAATGGCCTCGTGTACGGCACCAGCCCAGCGAAAGCCGAAGCTGCGGCGCATCAGCCGTTCGCGGTAGCAGGTAAACACCGGCCGGCCGCTTTGATCGAAGGCGGTGTGATAGGGCATCATAATCATGTCGGCGTCCGGCATATGCTGCTTGAATTCGAGGAATTTCGCCCGATCCTCCGGCTCGATCACGTCGTCCGCATCCAGCCACATCTGATAATCCATGCGGGCTTTGGAAAACGCATAATTGCGTGCCGCCGAAAAGTCGTCGCACCAAGGGAAATGGTAAATACTGTTTGTATATTTTTTAGCAATATCAACCGTTCGGTCGGTGGAACCGGTATCCACCAGAATGATTTCGTCCGCAATATCCCGCACCGTATCCAGGCACCGGCCGATCACGGCCTCCTCATTTTTGACGATCATACACAAGCTGATGGTCATGCTGCCGCTCCTTTCGGCCGGTAAAGAATGTAAGGAAACCGGCCGTTGACAGTATATGCGGCATGGCGGCGGCGCGGTCGGCTTTTCGAAAAAAAGTCGGGGAATCCCTTGACAGAAACACGGGGTTGTGCTATTATAATTTTCGCTGTCGGCGTAACCGGATGGGAGCACCGCAAACGGCTAAAGATGCGGGTGTAGTTCAGTGGTAGAACCCCAGCCTTCCAAGCTGGTTGTGTGGGTTCGATTCCCATCACCCGCTCCAAATTTTTCCTGCGTCTTGCGAAGGCGCGTATATGCGCCTGTAGCTCAGCCGGATAGAGCATCTGCCTTCTAAGCAGAGGGCCAGGGGTTCGAGTCCCTTCAGGCGCGCCAATATGGTGGATGTAGCTTAGTTGGTTAAAGCGCCAGTTTGTGGCACTGGAGACCGTGGGTTCGAGTCCCATCTTCCACCCCACATGAAAAGGGACACACAGCGCTGTGTGTCCCTTTTTCTCACCAAAAATCCCGCCCGGTGCGGGTATATATACTGGGGTGTAGTCTAGTGGTAGGACAGCAGACTTTGACTCTGCCCGTGCTGGTTCGATTCCAGCCATCCCAGCCAAGTTAAAAGCTACATTTTGAGAAATCAAAATGTAGCTTTTTCTGTCTAGAGAACCCCCCCGGCTGTTGAACCGCCCCAGATTGAGCGGACAGGAGAAAAAAGCCCCTGGTAGGAAAATAT
>USCI01000114.1 GCA_900553255.1 uncultured Oscillospiraceae bacterium
CGGCCTTTTCAAAAAGGCCGGCGAAAATTTTTATTCTTCTGCTTTTCTCAACACAACAGCCGGGCGATCCTTTTCGATCGCCCGGCTGTTTCTCATTCTTCGCCGTTATCCACCGCAATCGCGCATGTGAGCGCCGGCAGATGCAGCACCCGCTCCACAATCACGCCCGCTCCGAGGTTCACCGTCCGTCCTGCCCACTCCTCCGGCAGCAGCACCGTGCGTTCCTCCTGTGCACGGTTGACCGCGCATACCAGGCGCGATGCCCCGCTATGCCGCACAAAGCACACCACCTCATCCCCCGATGCCACCGGCTCGTAATCCCCGTCCCGGAACACCGGGCACACCTTCCGCAGCCGGCCGAGCCGGTGGTACCACTCCAGCAGCGCCCGGTCCTCCTGCCCCCACGGATAACACCCGCGGTTAAACGGGTCGCGATAGCCTTCCATCCCCGCCTCGTCCCCGTAATACACGCACGGGACGCCCGGCAGGCAATACTGCAGCGCCGTCGCCAGCCGCATCCGTTTCAGCCCAAGCTGCCGCTGTTCCCCGGTAAGCCGCTGCTGCGCCTGCCATTCCCGGCCGCGGCCGTGCGCATCCTCTCCGGCGAGCACCGTCAGTGCCCGCGCCGTATCGTGGGTGCCGATATGGTTCATCAGCAGCCGGGTGACCTGCGGCGGGTAATTCTCCACGATATCCCCCACCGTACGGTGGAACGCCGCCGACGAACCGCCGCGCAAAAAATCCAGCACCGCGTTGCAGAACGGATAATTCATCACGCTGTCCAGCTGGCGGCCGAGCAGGTACCGCCGCCGGTGGCCGTAGCTCTGCTTATTGCTCGCGTCCTCCCACACCTCGCCGAGGATCACCGCGTCCGGCTTCTCCGCCTTGACCGCGCCGCGCAGCGTCTCCAGAAACGCGTCCGGCAGCTCATCCGCGACATCCAGCCGCCAGCCGCCGGCGCCCTCCCGCAGCCAGTGCCGCGCCACCCCGTCCTCCCCGCAGATAAAGGCGAGGAAATCCGGGTGCAGCTCATTGACCTCCGGCAGCGTTTTGAATCCCCACCAGCCGGTGTAATCGTCCGGCCAGCGTCGGAAATGGTACCATCCCGCATACGGCGAGCCGGGCGACTGATAAGCGCCTGTTTCCGGGTAGCGCCCTTCCTTATTAAAATACACGCTGTCCGCGCCGGTATGGCTGAACACCCCGTCGAGCATCACCCGGATGCCCAGCTGCGCGGCCGTCCTCGTCAGTGAGCGGAAATCCTCTTCGGTGCCGAGCAGCGGGTCAATCCGCCGGTAATCGGCAGTGTCGTACCGGTGGTTGGAATGCGCTTCAAAAATCGGGTTGAGATACAGGCAGGTGACCCCCAGCTCCGCCAGCCGGTCCAGCCGCTGCTCAATCCCCTTCAGGTCTCCCTGGAAAAAGTCGTTATTGCGGATCTCCCCCTGCGCGTCCGGCCGCCACTCCGGCTGGCCGCCCCAGTCCTCCCGCAGGATCCGGTCATCCGGCAGTTTCGGCTTCTCTTCGCCCGAGCGCGCAAAGCGGTCCGGGAATATCTGGTACATCACGCCGCCGGCCAGCCAGTCCGGCGTGACAAAATCCGCCGCATAGCAGGTCATCTGCCAGCGTGCGCCGCGCGGCGTATCCGTCAGCCGCGCCGACGCGTCCGGCTGGCGCTCCAGGTATTTTCGCCCCTGCGCGGTATCCAGCGCGAAAGCGTAAAAATACAGGCCGGGGGACGCCGGGGCGTAATGGCAGTCCCACCACTCATGCTCGTCCCCCTCCATGCCGGCCCAGAACATCCCCTGCCAGTCGTCCATGCGGTCGTCCGCCCCCACGATCAGATGGGCCGCCGAGCAGCCCAGATGCCGCGGCAGGCAGATGCGGAAAAATACCGAGGTGCCCTCCGCTACGGCGCCGAACGGCGAACGGTATGCAGCTTTGCGGGAATGAAACAGCTCCGGCATAAACAGGCGACTTCCCTTCCGGTAAAATATTGGCCGAGGAACAGTATACCACGAATTTCCGCCGCCGTCATCCTCTTGCCGGATCGCGGCCGATATGGTATGATGATAGACAATCTAGTTTACCCGGCAGGAGGCGCGGCTATGACCATCGTTTTCGTCTGCACCGGCAACACCTGCCGCAGTCCCATGGCTGCGGCACTGATGCGGCAGGTCCTTGACAAGCGCGGCCGGCGCGATATAATGGTAACGAGCGCCGGTCTGGCGGCAATCGCCGGGCAGCCGGCTTCCCGGCACGCGGTCGAAGCGATGCGCGAGCGCGGGGTGGATTTATCCGCCCACCGCGCGAAGCCCCTCGGCGACGCGCTGCTGCGCAGCGCCGACCGCTTTGCGGTCATGTCCGCCTCGCACGCCGCCGCGCTGGCCGCACACGGCGTACCGTCGGAGCACATCCACGTACTCGCGGCGCAAAACGGCGGCATTCCCGACCCCTACGGCGGCACCCTCGAGGACTACCGCCGCACGCGGGACGCCCTCGAAAAAGCGGTCGAGGCACTGGCCGAACAATACCGGCTCTAAATGGAATACGATCCGCAACCCGGATCAGAAAGGCTTGAAAGCACTATGGACGACCCCAGTACCAAGCCCCCTGCGGGCATTATGATCACCCCGATGCACGCCGATCATCTCGACGCGCTCGCCGATCTCGAAAGCATGGCCTTCTCCATCCCCTGGTCTTATGATGCACTGGCCGAGGAGCTGCAGAACCCGCTTGCGGTGTTTTATGTGGCGGAGGACGTCGATGCCGAATCCGCCGTCGGTTACATCGGTATGCACCATATTCTGGACGAAGGCGCCGTCACCAACATCGTCATTCATCCCGCCTACCGCCGGCAGGGCATTGCTTCCTGTCTGCTGCAGGAGGTGATCCGCTACGCCGAGGAGCACGCCATCTCCCGCATCACTCTCGAGGTGCGTCCCTCCAACACGGCCGCCATCGCGCTGTACGAAAAATTCGGCTTCACCCTCGACGGACGGCGCCCCGGCTTTTACGATTCCCCAAAGGAAGACGCGCTGCTGTATTCGCGGAAGCTATAAACTCAGGAGATACGCTGCCCGGCCCGGCCGGTCGGCGTGTTTTTTTGAAACCTGTGTTTTTCTGTAACAAGGACGTGACAATATGAAAATTCTCGCAATCGAATCGTCCTGCGACGAGACGGCGGCCGCGGTGGTCGAGGACGGCCGCCGGGTTCTGTCAAGCGTAGTCGCCTCGCAGGTCGAGGAACACAAGATTTACGGCGGCGTGGTGCCGGAGATCGCCAGCCGCCGCCACACCGAGGCCATCTCCGGCGTGGTACAGCAAGCGCTCGACGACGCCGGCCTGTCTCTCGGCGGCATCGACGCGATAGCGGTTACCGCCGCGCCCGGCCTGATCGGCGCGCTGCTTGTCGGCGTCAACTTTGCCAAAGGGCTTGCGCTGACCTCCGGCCTGCCGCTTGTCCCGGTACACCATCTGCGCGCCCACATCGCGGCGAATTACCTCGTTTATCCCGAGCTCAAGCCGCCGTTTCTGTGCCTGGTGGTCTCCGGCGGGCACAGCCACATCGTCTTTGCCGAGGACTACACCCGCTTCAAGGTACTTGCCCGCACCCGCGACGACGCGGCCGGCGAATGCTTTGACAAGGCCGCACGTGCGATGGGCATGCCCTACCCCGGCGGCATCCACCTCGACAAGGCCGCCGAGGGCGGCAATCCGCACGCGTTCTCCTTTCCTCATCCGCGCGTGGACGGCAACCCGCTTGACTTCAGCTTTTCCGGGCTGAAAACCGCGGCGCTCAACCTGCTGCACAACGCCGCGCAGAAGGGCGAAACCCTCGACACGGCCGACCTGGCCGCTTCCTTCCGTGAAACGGTGGTGGACATCCTGTGCAGCCACTTCCTGCAGACCGCCGATCAGACTGACGCGCGCACCCTCGTGCTCGCCGGCGGCGTATCCGCCAACTCCCGGCTGCGCGCCCGCATGGAGGCGGAATGCGCTGCGCGCGGGCTTGCGCTTTGCCGCCCGCCGCTGTCGCTGTGCGGCGACAACGCCGCGATGGTCGGCGCGCAGGGCTTCTACGAGTTCCAGGCCGGCCATACGGCAGGATGGGATCTGAACGCCTGCGCGACAATGCCGATTGAAAGCGAATTTCCCCGCTGATCTTTTGATTTTTGCAGGATGAGGGCTTCCCGTATGCAACATGGCCGATATTTCGTTAAAAAATTATCACTTTATTCACAATTTCGATATTCACAAATGCGGCGGGATAGACTATAATAAGAGACGATCGTTTAAGGTCAAAAACCGTCAATAAAAACCTTCTGCGGTTTTTTATCAGGAAAGGAGTTCGGATCTATGAATCAGGCACTGACCACCAACAAGTCGGTCCTCGACTGGATCGAGGACAAAATTGCCCTCGTCCAGCCCGACAAGGTCGTTTGGATCACCGGCGACGAGGAGCAGCTCGAGGAGCTGCGCAAGGAGGCCTGCTCCACCGGCGAAATGATCAAGCTCAACGAGGAGAAGCTGCCCGGCTGCTATCTGCACCGCACCGCCGTCAACGACGTCGCCCGTGTGGAGGGCCGCACCTTCATCTGCTCCGAAAAGGAAGAGGACGCCGGCCCCACCAACAACTGGATGGCTCCGGAAAAGGCGTACAAAATGCTCTACGACATCGCCCGCGGCAGCTACAAGGGCCGCACGATGTACGTCATCCCCTATTCCATGGGCCCGGTCGGTTCCCCCTTTGCCAAGTACGGCATTGAGCTGACCGACTCCATCTACGTCGTGCTGAACATGGCGATCATGACCCGTGTGGGCAAGAACGTGCTCGAGGCTCTCGGCGACAGCGACGACTGGGTGCGCGGCCTGCACTGCAAGTGCCAGATCGAAGAGGAAAACCGCTACATCTGCCACTTCCCTCAGGACAACACCATCATCTCGGTCAACTCCGGCTACGGCGGAAACGTGCTGCTGGGCAAAAAGTGCTTTGCGCTGCGCATCGCTTCCAACCTCGGCCGTAAGGAAGGCTGGATGGCCGAGCATATGCTGATCCTCGGTGTCGAGAATCCGCAGGGTGAAGTGAAATACATCGCCGCGGCCTTCCCGTCCGCGTGCGGCAAGACCAACCTCGCCATGCTCATCCCGCCGGAAATCTACCGCAAGAAGGGCTACAAGGTCTGGTGCGTGGGCGACGACATCGCCTGGATGCGCATCGGTGAGGACGGCCGCCTGTGGGCGGTGAACCCGGAGAACGGCTTCTTCGGCGTGGCCCCCGGCACCAACGAAAAATCCAACCCGAACGCTCTCGCCTCCACCCGTCAGGGCACCATCTTCACCAACGTGGTGCACAACCTCGACGACAACACCGTGTGGTGGGAGGGCCTCGACAAGAACCCGCCGAAGAACGCGCTCAACTGGAAGGGCGAGAAGTGGGACTGCACCGACGGCTCGAAGGGCGCTCATCCGAACTCCCGCTTCACCGCGCCGGCGAAGAACTGCCCCTGCATCTCCCCCGAATTCGATTCCGGCAAGGGCGTGCCGATCTCCGCGATCGTGTTCGGCGGCCGCCGCGCAAAGACCGCTCCGCTGGTGTATCAGTCGCGTGACTGGAACAACGGCGTGTTCGTCGGCTCCATCATGGCTTCCGAAACCACCGCTGCCGCGACCGGCGCCGTAGGCGTCGTGCGCCGTGACCCGATGGCGATGCTGCCGTTCTGCGGCTATCACATGGGCGACTACTGGGCGCACTGGCTGGAAATGGGCCAGAAGCTCGGCGACAAGGCGCCGAAGATCTTCAACGTCAACTGGTTCCGTCTGGATGACGAGGGCCACTTCATCTGGCCGGGCTTCGGCGACAACCTGCGGGTGCTCGAGTGGATCCTCGCGCGCTGCGAAGGCAAGGCTGACGCCGTCGAGACCGCAATCGGCTATGTGCCGAAGGCCGAGGACATCAACCTCGAGGGTCTGGATCTGAGCCTCGATACCCTGAAGTCCATTCTGGAAGTGGATAAGGATCTCTGGACCACTGAGGCAGAAGGCATTGCCGAGTTCTATCAGAAGTTCGGTGACAAGCTGCCCGAAGAGCTCAAGAAACAGCTCGAGGGTCTCAAGGCGCGGCTGGCTTAAAGTTTATACCAGTATAAAAAATGAACCGCGCCAGAAAAAACGGACAATAGACAAATCCCCCCTGATGTAGGA
>USCI01000115.1 GCA_900553255.1 uncultured Oscillospiraceae bacterium
TAGACCCTTTTTGTGCTTTCGGGTCCTATTTCTTCATTTTTTCTTTACAGTGCCCCTCAAATTTTTTTCGAGAAATCAAGCGTCCGTTTTTGGAGCAGAAAAAAGAAGAAACCCTGATTTTTCAAGGTTTCTTCTCATTTGGTCCGAGTGACAGGAGTCGAACCTGCGGCCTCTTGAACCCCATTCAAGCGCGCTACCAATCTGCGCTACACCCGGATATGACAGCTTCCACAGGAAGGCGTAGATGATTATAGCACACCAGCCGCGCGAAATCAAGTGAAAAATCGCTTGGGCGGCCATAAACTTTGCTTCACACCGGTTATACCGCTGTCAGGCGAAAAAGGACAGGATACTGGTATCCAGAATCTGCGACAGCCAGTTCAGCTCCCGATTAGACACAAAGCGTTTCCCTTCTTCCACCCGTGCAATATCGTATCCCCGCAGATGGCAGTCGCCGGACAGCTTGCGGCATCTTGCCGCCAGCTCCTCCACGGTCAGGCCCCGGCGCCTCCGGTACCGGCGTATGCCCATGCCGCAGCGCACCGTCGGCTTTTCTTCTTCCTCCTGCAGCAGCTGGTTCCACGAAAGCCCGTAGAATGTCCGCAGCAGCTCCAGCCCGGACAGACTGGGTTTAACCCGCCCGCATTCATAATATGTATACGAGGAACGCGACACCTGCATCACCGCAGCGACTTCCTCCTGGGTAAGGCAGTTTCTCTCACGCAGCTCTTTTAATCGCGAAGGAAGATCGATCATAATGCCCACGCCTCCATCATAACTCAAATTTTGTGTATAAAGTTGACCAAAAGTGGCCAAAACTCACTTTAGGCGCCGAATCATCGGCAAAAAGGCAACAGGAATTTGCTACACTAGACATATGACAACTTTTATAAAAGGCGGGGATTCCTTGTTAAGATTAAAAGAGCTTCGTGATTCCCGGCATATGTCTCAGCAGGAACTCGGCGACCTGGTCGGTTTGAGCAAATCGAGTATCGGCTACTATGAGCAGGGCAAGCATCAGCCGGATTTGGCCATGCTGGAAACCCTTGCCCGGTTTTTCAATGTTTCCGTGGATTATCTTATGGGGCTCTCGCCCCTCCCTCGATTTGAGCTCACCGAGAAGGAGCAGCACCTGATTAAGATTTATCGGCAGCTTCCCGCTGAAAAGCGGGACATTCTTGTTGATTTTCTGCAGGTTATTGCTAAATGACCTAAAGCCATCATAACCCATTTGCCAAAGTATGTCAACTTAACAAACCTATTTCCTTGAAAATGTAAGCGATTCTTTCTTTTTGCAAAAGCCCCGCCGAAGCACGGCGGGATTTTTTACCGTGTATACCGCGTTTGTCATCAACCGCAACACAAGCGTGAAAAAAGCACAGCCCCTGCTTATTAACGGCAGGGACTGTGCTGCAGGCGGCAATTTATTCCGCTTTGTTCGCCCGGCGCTTGTTCTGCTTGTCCATAAATTGTGCCTCCTCGACCAGCAGCTCGCGCTGATCCGCACGCAGCTGGCGGCAAACCCCGATAAACCGGTATTCCTCGGCAGACAGGGCCGTCAGCCGGGTCTGATTCTCCTTATTCACCGAATAGTCCAGAAGATAGTCGCAGGAAACCCCAAAATAATCGGCAAAACGCTGCAGGGTCTCATAATCCGGTTCGCGGTGCCCGCGTACATAACCGTTAAGGGTCGTTACCGGAAGGGAGAGCGCCTTTGCCAGTTCCTTTTGCGTCATATCCCGGCTCTGCAGAAGCTCCATTATTTGATCACCAAAAGCCAAAGCCCATTCCTCCCACTTTCATTTCAGCTTCTATTATATAAGCATTTCGCGAATAAATCGAGAAATTACGCTATAAGTATGACGGATTTTGTATAAATTCGATTCGCGTATAATGTCGATACAGCAGACAAAACGGCGGATACCGGTTCATCCGGGCGTCCGGTTTCGCCAAATGTATTTTCAATTCTTCTCATCCTGTACGGATTTAAAGCCCTTCCCCAGCACCTCGTCGGTGGATGTGACGATCATGAACGCCTCCGGGTCATGTTCCTCCACCAGGGTGCGCAGCTGATACAGCTCGGAACGGCGCACCGCCACCAGCAGCACCCGCCGCTCGTCCCCGGTATACGCCCCGGTGGCGTTGAGCATCGTGACGCCGCGCCCCATCGTTTTGAGAATGTCGTCGGCGATCTCGCGCTCCTTACCGGTCATAACCAGCAGCATCTTGCCAGAGTCGCTGCCATAGACCAGCGCATCCATTACGCTCGAGGACACGAAAATCATCACCATTGCATACAGCGCGCTTTCGACATTCTGATAAACCACCGCCGCCGCCGCAACCACGACGCCGTCCACCGCAAGGATCAGCCGGCCGATCGGTATGTGATGAAAGCGGCGTTCCAGCAGACGGGCCACGATTTCGCTGCCGCCGGTGGTCGCGCCGCGCATATAGATCAGCCCGAGACCGGCACCGGCGAGCACGCCGCCGAACACCGCCACCAGCATGCTGTCGCCGCGGAACGGCGGCACAAACGGCGCCAGCAGGTCAATAATCGCCGCGCCGACGGTGGTCACAATGATGGTGCGCACCGTAAACTCCCGGCCCAGAAAACGCCAGGAAAGGAAAAACAGCGGGAGGTTGATGATAAAGATCAGGGTACCGATCGGCAGCCCGAACAGGTAGTTGAGCAGTGTCGCCACACCGGTGACACCGCCGGGCACAACGTTATTCGGCGCCGTAAAAATGTTCACCGCCAGCGCATACAGCACCGTACCGGCCAGGTAGAACAGCGCGTCGGCCACCAGCTTTTTCGGAGCCAGACGCGCATGGGTGGAAAAGGGAAACTTTTTCATTCACGCCTGCCTTTCCCCTGCCGTTTGGGCAGGACCCTGCAAATGGCCGTCACGCGGCGGACCGACGGCCGCATATGCCGTTATAGTATAATCGACCGCTTCTGCAATTATGCGCTTTTCTCCATCGCCAGCGCAAACAGCGCCCGCACGCGGTCGATGTTGCCGCTCAGATACAGATAGCCGAACAGCGTCTCCAGCCCGGTGGCGCTGTGGTAGTCGCTGCCCGTCCGCGCGGTGTGCGCGTTGCGCCCGCGGCGGTACACGGCGGTTTCCTCCTCGCTCAGATACGGCAGCAGCCGCTCCATCGCCTCCGCCTGCGCTTCAGCCCGCACGAGCGACACCGCCATTCTATGCAGCGCGCCGTTCGGGCGGTTGGCCTGCGACAGCAGCGTTTCCCGCACCATGAGCTCGTATACGCCGTCGCCCACAAACGCCAGCGCCAGCGGGCTCAGCGTGCGCACATCGGTTTCCTGCGGCACCAGCCGTTCCATTTTGAATCTCACCTCTATTGCTTATGGTTATTTTTATCGTCTGTTACGGAACAAAGTCAAACTCCAGGTCGTACAGGCTGACCGTGTCGCCCTCCTGCACGCCCGCCTTCACCAGCGCGTCGATCACCCCGGTGGACTGCAGCACCCGCTGGAAATACTGCACGCTCTCGTAGTCGTCGAAATTGACCGTGCGCATCAGGCGGAGCAGCCACTCGCCCTCCACAAAATACACGTCGCCGTGCTTTTCGATGCGCACCTGCTTTTGCTCGAGCGCGGAGGTATCCGGCAGCGGCTCCGGCTCCGGCTCATACTCCCGGATGGGCGGCAGCTTGCTGAGCAGCTCCGCGCAGCGCTTGACCAGCGCGTCGGTGCCGTGGGCGATCGCGGCCATCAGCGGGAAAAATTCGCAGCCGCGCGCCGCCATCTCCTTGGCAAACGCCTCCACCGCCGCGTCGTCGGTCAGGTCGCACTTATTGCCGGCGACCAGCATCGGGCGGGCGGCCAGCTCCGGATTATACGCTTTCAGCTCGCGGTTGATGATTTCAAAATCCTCCAGCGGATCCCGGCCCTCGCTGCCGGAAACGTCCACCACATGCACCAGCAGGCGGCAGCGGTCCACATGCCGCAGAAATTCGTGGCCGAGGCCGACCCCTTCGCTCGCGCCTTCAATCACCCCCGGGATATCCGCCATGACAAACGAGGTGCCCTCCTCCACGCGGACGACGCCGAGCACCGGGGTGATGGTGGTAAAATGGTAGTTGGCGATCTCCGGCTTGGCCTCGCTGACCACCGAAATCAGGGTGGATTTGCCGACGTTCGGGAACCCGACCAGCCCGACATCCGCAAGCAGCTTGAGCTCCAGCCGCAGCTCATACGCCTCGCCGGGCGCGCCCGGCTTGGCAAACCGCGGCACCTGGCGGGTGGCGGTGGCAAAATGGGTGTTGCCCCAGCCGCCGCGGCCGCCTCTGGCGGCGACAAACGGCTCGTCCGACGACATGTCCGCCATCAGCCGGCCGGTCGCGTTGTCATAAATGAGCGTCCCGCGCGGCACCGGGATCACGCAGTCCTCCCCCGAACGGCCGGAGCAGCGCTTCGCCCCGCCGCTCTGCCCGTTTTCCGCCGCGAACTTGCGGCGGTAGCGGAAGTCGGACAGGGTATTCGCGCCGTCCTGCGCAACAAACACGATATTACCGCCGCGGCCGCCGTCCCCTCCGTCGGGGCCGCCCGCCGCCACGTATTTTTCCCGATGAAACGATACGGCGCCGTTCCCGCCGCTGCCGGCGCGGACCTGTACCACCGCGGTATCCACAAACATGGGAGTCTCCCCTTTCTGCGGGCATCCTCCCGCACACAGAACACCTAGTATTTCCTGAGTATAGCATACGGCAAAAGCCGCAGAAAAGTCAAGTTTTTCCGGTTTGCCGCGCGATTATGCCGGCCGACCGACAAAAAAACGCCCCCGCCGCATACGCGGCAGGGGCGTCAACCTGACTTTGGATTCGGCGCCGCTTACTGCTCGACAGCGTAAACGCTGACGCGCTTGCGGTCCTTGCCGACCCGCTCAAAACGCACGGTACCGTCCGCCTTGGCATACAGCGTATCGTCGGAACCGATGCCGACGTTCTCGCCGGGATGGATATGGGTTCCGCGCTGACGCACGAGGATGTTGCCCGCGAGCACGAACTGCCCATCCGCGCGCTTGACGCCCAGACGCTTGGATTCGGAATCACGGCCGTTTTTGGTGGAGCCGACGCCCTTCTTGTGAGCGAACAGCTGCAGATTTATTTTCAGCATAAGATTACACCTCCGTCAATTCGATCGTAATGTTTTTCGGATACATTTCCCCAAGTTCCTGCATATGCAGCCGAAACCCTTCCAGAATGTCCCGGCAGCGCTCTTCCTCCTGCGGAGAAAGCCGCACCGCCATGCAGCCGTCCTCTTCCCGGATATCCGGATGGCAGCCGCAGACCTCGGTGATGGTGTTGGCCGTCATATACGCCGCCGAAGACACCGCCGCGCAGACAAGATCCTGTCCCGCTTCGGCGCTTCCCGTATGGCCTGTCAGGACAAACCCGCACAGGCGTCCGTTCCTCTGCAGGAACTTACTTCGCGTCATCTTCCGCAGCAGCGGTTTCCGCCGCAGCCTTCGCGCGGGGCGCTCTGGCATGGATCGCGCCGATCTGCACCTTGGTGTAGGGCTGACGATGGCCGAGCTTGCGCTTGCTGCCCTTCTTCGGGCGATAGGTGAAAACGGTGATCTTCTTGCCCTTGCCGTTCTTGACAACCTGAGCTTCCACCGAAGCGCCCTTGATATACGGCGCGCCGACCTTCAGCTCCTTGTCGTTATGCAGTGCAACGACCTTGTCAAAGGTGACGGAGGCTTCCTCGGCCGCATCCAGCTTTTCGATGAACAGAACGTCGCCGCTCTCCACCTTGTACTGCTTGCCGCCGGTTTCGATAATTGCGTACATTGTGACAGGCACCTGCCTTTTCTTCCAGACTCGCTGATTCCCAGGCGGGACGGAAAACCGTCCGCTTTATCCATGCCCGGATCATGCGGCATCCGCTATTTTATCATGCCGGCGCGCGCTTGTCAACCGTTTTGCGGTATTTTTTGCGCCCCCTCCTGCGCAGGTGACGGACACAAAAAACCGGAGGCCTGCTGGCCTCCGGTCAAACTGTCAAAAAACTGGTTGGCAGACAGCGAGCTGCACAAATGCGGCGTGAGACGCCGCATCGGGAAACCCCTTGATAGGGTTTC
>USCI01000116.1 GCA_900553255.1 uncultured Oscillospiraceae bacterium
CCTCTATGTTGACAGTTACTTTTTTCTCTGTCTCTCATAGAGGAAGCATATCAGTTTACATCGCGTCCCGCTTTTGCCGTATTACCGCCCAAGTGCCCGGAGCACACGATCCGGATAATCGGAAATAATGCCGTCCGGCTCTAAGGCAATCGCAAAATCGATGGCCTCCGGCGTATCCACCGTCCACACGTTGCAGCCGATTCCCTGACGGCGGCAGCCGGCCACCAGCCCGGCATCCATCATGTAGAGATAGGGGTGGATGAAATCCGCCCGGAATTCTTTGACCATTGCGAGTGTATACTCAAGGGAATATTTGCTCTGCCCGCCATAGAGCAGCCCGGTGCGCAGCTCGGGCGCCCTTTCCTTGATTTCCCGCAGCCACTCGTGCTGAAAGCTCGACAGGATCACCCGGTCGCTGCAGGCAAAATCGCGGAGAATACGCAGCAGGGACTGCACCGCTTCCCGCCGACATGCGGGATCCGGCGGCAGCTCCTTGACCTCGATGTTAATGACATCCATATGGCCGACCAGCTCCAGCAGTTCCTCCAGCGTGGGCAGCCGGACCGGTTCAGCGGGGCGGGGATCAAAATGGCAGCCGAAGTCGTAGGTCTTGAGCTGCTCGATGGTTTTGCCGGAAACAGAACCCTGGCCATCGGAGGTACGTTCAAGCGTATCGTCATGGCAGACGGCAAAACGCCCGTCAAGGGTATAATGGATATCGGTTTCGATGCCGTCCGCACCCAGATCCATCGCCTTCTGAAAAGCCGGCAGGGTGTTTTCCGGAGCATAGCCGGAGGCGCCGCGGTGCGCCTGTACACAAATGGACATCCGATTTCCCTCCTGTATTCATGAAAACGCTGTTGCTCCTTTTCAGTATAGCATGGAAAGGCACCGGCAACAATATGTCCCTTGTGATTTTTATCCTCATTTTTATGATAATTATTTCTTATTCGGTTCAAACTAAGGGTAGGGCATAAGCGGTGTAAACGGGGGGATAAGCATTGACGGCGCTGCCATGGGTTCAGCGGGATATCAGCTGGCTTCAGTTTAATGAACGGGTGTTGGCTCAGGCGACGCGCCCTGACTGCCCGTTGCTGGAGCGCTGCCGTTTTCTGGGGATTACAGCGGAGAATCTGGATGAATTTTGCATGGTCCGCCTGGCCAAATGGCGAAATAAGCCGGATACGGCCGAAAACCGGCGGATTTTCCAGACGCTGTGCGGGGCGGTGAAGGATTTTGTCCACAGACAGTATGCCTGCTGGGATGAGCTGCAAGGGCAGCTTGAGGCCTCCGGAATATCGCTGCTTGGACAGCAGCAGTGGGATGTGCGGCAGCGGCATATGGTTGCTGTACTGATTCGGAAAAAAATCCAGCCCCTTTTAACCCCGTTTGCGGTGGATGCGGCGCACCCGTTTCCGTATCTTGCGAGCGGGCAGCTGGCTCTGGCCTGCTTACGGCGGGACCCGGTAAAGCTGGCGATCGTGCCGCTGCCGATGTCGCTGCCGCGGTTATTCCCGCTGCCCTGCACCGACGGCAGGGCTTTTGTTTTGCTGGAGGAACTGGTGCGCAGCAGTCTGCCTTCCCTGCTTGGCGGCAAACCGGAGATGGAGACAGCGGTTTTTCGTGTGATTCGCAGCGCGGCCGAAACGCTGCAGCCGGGGACGGATGATCTTTGCCGTGCGACGAAAGAACTTCTGGACAGACGGCGCAACGGAGCGGTTGTGCGTTTGGAAACGACGGCGAAAAAGGGGCTTATGTCTTCGCTTTTTCTCCATTACACCCAAACCGGTCCGGCGGATGTTTCGGTTATTTCCTCCATGCCGGGCCTGCACGTTTGCCGACAGTTGGCTGAATGTATGCCGCCGCCTGCCCTTCGGTGGCCGGGATGGCGTTGCGCCCCGGCGGAAGATTTTTTGGGGGAAACGGACGCCTTTGCCGCCATACGACGGCGGGATCGTTTGGTGTTTCATCCCTTTGAGGATTTCGGCTGCGTCATCCGTTTTTTGCAGCAGGCTGCGGACGATCCGGCGGTGTGCCTGATCGAGCAGACGCTTTACCGGGTCAGTGAGCCTTCGCCGGTGATTGATGCGCTGTGTCGGGCGGCGGAGAACGGCAAAACCGTGGTGGCGCTTGTGGAGCTGCAGGCGCGGTTTGACGAGGCCCATAATCTGCAGGTGGTGGAGCGTCTGCGGTGCGCCGGCTGCCAGGTGGGTTATGGAGCCGCGGGTCGTAAAACCCATGCCAAACTGCTTCTGGTCATCCGGCAGGAAGACGGGACGCTGCGCCGTTATGCGCATATCGGTACCGGAAATTATAATGAGGTAACCGCAAGGCAGTATACCGATATCGGACTGTTTACCTGTCGGGAAGCCTATACGGCGGATGTTGCCGCGGTTTTCACCCACTTAACCGGTGGGAGCCAGCTGCCGCCGCTTGGGTCGCTGGTTGCTGCACCGGCGGGGCTGCGCAGCTTTTTGTACCGCAGCATTGCCGAGGAGATGGATTATGCACGGCAGGGACGCCCCTGCGGGATTTTTGCCAAGATCAATGCGCTGACCGACCGGGGACTGATCAAGCGGCTGTATGCCGCTTCCTCCGTCGGAGTGCCGGTTACCCTTGTGGTTCGCGGTGCCTGCTGTCTGCGCTCCGGTATACCGGGGGTCAGCAGCACCATACGGGTATACAGCCTGGTTGGCCGCCTGCTGGAACACAGCCGGATTTTCCGGTTCGGCAGCCCCGAACGTGCGCGGTATTTTATCGGCAGCGCCGACTGGATGCCCCGCAATCTGGACCGGCGGATTGAGATTTTGACGCCGGTTGAGGACGCGCAAGCGGTAATGCGGCTGGAACGATGTATAGAGCGTATGTTGTCCGATACGGTAAACCGCTGGGAGATGCTGCCGGACGGCCGTTATGAACGGGTGGCTCAGTCCGGCGAAAAGACAGACTGCCAGAGTGAAACCGGACAGAAAAGCATGCAGTCTGCACAAGTCTCGACACTAATTGATAACAATATCAATCGTTAATATAATTTGAGCGGGCATTCAGGGAAATTTACCTTGTGGCGACAATAATTAATAATTGATTTTTTGAAATTAGGTGATATAATAAAAATGTTATGAAGCTTTATTCAGTGTCAGGAGGACGCCTTGTGGACAAAGCAGGAGACCTTCTGCGCTTTTTGTGCTGCCGGCGGGCCTGTATGCCGGAAACCAACTCCGTGAAGCGGGGGCATTAAGCTTAGGGAGTGGAACAACAACTTGGAAAAATATATCATACGGGGCGGCAATCGCCTGACCGGTGACGTGGAAATCAGCGGGGCCAAAAACGCAGCGGTCGCGATTCTGCCCGCCGTCGTTTTGGCGGACGGTGTCTGCCATATAGAGAACATCCCCAACATTGCCGATGTGGCAACCACGCTGGATATATTGGCCAGCCTTGGTGCAGAGATTCATCCAGTCGACCGGAACACGGTCGATATTGATCCGCGAACCATTGCTACGCATGTGGTGCCGCATGATCTGGCGCGGCATATGCGGGCTTCGTACTATTTCATCGGCGCGCTGCTTGGCCGTTTCGGCACGGCGCGGGTATCGATGCCGGGCGGCTGCAACTTCGGTGTACGGCCGATCGATCAGCATCTCAAGGGCTTTACGGCGCTCGGCGCCAACGTTTCCCCGATGGAGCACGGCATGATTGAGGTGGTGGCGCCGAAGCTCACCGGCAGCTCGATTTATCTCGATGTGGTTTCGGTCGGTGCGACGGTGAACATTATGCTTGCGGCGGTCAAGGCACGCGGAACCACCATCATTGAAAACGCGGCCAAGGAGCCGCACATCGTTGATCTGGCCAACTTTCTCAACTCGATGGGGGCGGATATCCGGGGAGCCGGCACCGATGTGATTAAAATCCGCGGTGTTTCGCGGCTTTACGGTACGACCTATTCCATTATTCCGGATCAGATTGAGGCGGGTACCTATATGATGGCGGCTGCAGCGACCGGCGGCGACATCATGGTGCGCAGCGTGATCCCGAAGCACCTGGAATCCATTACGGCTAAGCTGCTGGAAATGGGTGTCGAGGTGGAGGAATACGACGATTATGTCAGGGTATGCAGCTCCGGACGGCTGATGCACTGCAACGTCAAAACCATGCCGCATCCGGGCTTTCCGACCGATATGCAGCCGCAGGCGGCGGTGCTGCTGTCAATAGCGGAAGGGACAAGCATTGTGACCGAGGGCATTTGGGATAACCGGTTCCGCTATGTGGACGAGCTTCGCCGAATGGGCGCGCAGATCCAGGTTGACGGTAAGGTGGCGGTCGTCCAGGGGGTAACCGAGCTGACGGCAGCGCCGGTCAAAGCGGTGGATTTGCGCGCGGGTGTGGCGATGGTGATTGCAGCGCTGGCGGCACGGGGGACGACCGAGATTGAGGATGTCTATCATATCGAACGCGGATATGAGAACATCATCGAAAAGCTTTCGGCGCTTGGTGCGGATATCCGCTGCGTCGATGTACCGGACAGCCTGCTTCGCCAGGCGCGGTGACCTTTGCGGGAATCGGTGTATTCAGCGGGCGGGGCAGGCTTGCCCCGCCGTTTTTGGTTAGGCGGCTCGTGCCGCCGGGAGGTAGCTATGGCGCGATATTGTCCGCTGTTCAGCGGCAGCAGCGGGAATTGTACATATATCGGTACGGCGGAGGGCGGCATACTGGTGGACGCCGGTGTGAGTGCGAAGCGGATCGAAACTGCACTGCGCGAGCGGGATATCGACCCGCAGTCGATACAGGCGGTTTTTGTCACACATGAGCATATCGACCATGTCAGCGGGCTGCGCGTGTTGACAAAACGTTACGGCTGGAGGGTTTATGCGTCCTGCGGTACGCTCGAGGCTATCGCGGATACGCGGCCGCTTGATCCGCATACGGTGTGTGAGGTCATCGGGGAAGAGGGGGTATGCGCGGCCGGTATGGAAATCCGGCCGTTCGCCACCTCCCACGACAGCCGGGAAAGCCTCGGCTTCCGCATCACCCTTCCGGATGAGCGCCGGGTGGCAATAGCAACCGACACCGGCGTGATGACCGAAGCGGTGCGGGCGGCGCTGTGCGGCTGCGACCTGGTACATATTGAGTCGAATCACGATGTGCGGATGCTGGAAAACGGGCCGTATCCGTATTATCTCAAGCGCCGGATCCTGGCGGATACGGGGCATCTGTCCAATGATGCATGTGCTGCGGAGCTGGCCGGGCTCGCGCAGCGGGGGACAACCCGCTTTGTGCTGGCGCACCTGAGCCGGGAGAACAATCTGCCGGAAATTGCCTATATGACCGCTCAGGCAGCGTTGTGCGGCGCGGGGATGCAGGAGAACATCGACTTTCTGCTGCAGGTTGCGCCGCGCGACGCACAGGCGCCGGTCACGCTGTTCTGACATAACGCTGCGGGAAAGGGATTGCCGGGATTCATGCTGAATATAGCCATACTCTGTGTGGGAAAATGCAAGGAAGCGTACTGGCGCGATGCCTGTGCGGAATATATCAAGCGCCTGTCGGCATTCTGCCGGATTTCGGTCGTAGAGGTCGAGGAGGAACGCCTGCCGGAGCGCCCATCGGAAGCGCAGATCCGTTCATGCCTTGCTGCGGAGGGGAAGCGCCTCCTGGATAAGGTGCCGTCCGGTGCTGCGGTGGTGGCCTTATGTATTGAGGGCAGGCAGATGACCTCGCCCGCTTTTTCCGCCCTTCTGGAGGATTATGCGCTGCGGGGCGTCAGCCATGTGGCGCTGGTGATCGGTGGTTCCTACGGGCTGGCGGATGAGGTGAAAGCCGCTGCAAAGGTGAAGCTCTCGTTTTCCCCGATGACCTTTCCGCATCAGCTGGCGCGGGTGATGCTGCTCGAGCAGGTTTACCGCGCCATGCAGATTTCTTCTGGCGGCAAATATCACAAATAACTAACGTTAAAAAATCCGCCTGCGGTTTGAAAAACCGCAGGCGGATTTCAGCTTGTCAAAGAAGGAGGCGTTTTGCTCAGGCGAAGCGCCTTTTTCTTTT
>USCI01000117.1 GCA_900553255.1 uncultured Oscillospiraceae bacterium
AGAATGAGGACCGGCCGGCCGGCTACGCCATGACGGCCAAAACCTTTTCCAATGAAGCCGGAGGACTGGTGGTATGGCTGGAAGAGCTGTATCTGCGTCCGGATTTTCGGGGACACGGGTTGGGCAGCGAATTTTTCGCCTTCATCGAAGACACCTACCGCGGCAAAGCTGCGCGCCTGCGTCTGGAGGTAGAGGAAGACAACGTTGCAGCGCGGCGCCTGTATGAGCGCCTGGGGTATCGGCCGCTGCCTTATCTCCAAATGATTAAAGAATAAGCCCATGAGGCCGGGGCAAAAGCTCCGGCTTTTTCTGTCGATCCGAATCATGTCGATCGCTGAGATATGTAACCCCTCCGTCTGTTTTTTCGTCAGAGACGGAAGGAAGACTCACTTCTATCGCTGCTGGGAAACAGCAGATTTATTATACCCCCTGTCCTTTCCCGATTGCAACCGTCATCTGAAAAAAACGGGTCAGCCGTTGTCATGATGGATGCGGCGGCGGATCAGCAGACGATGGAGTGCGGACCAGCGAAAGGGGATCAGGGGATACAGATAGTTTTTCCCGCCGATGGTTTTCGTGGTAACCAGTACAAGGAGCATAATCAGTATACCGGCCAGGAACCCCCACAGATCCCCTATGGCGATCAGCAGCAGAAACAGCATGCGGAACAGCTTGAAGGCATATCCGAGCTCAAAGCTCGGCTGTGTAAACGTCGCGACGGCTACCACCGCCATATACAAAAGCACCTCGGGAACAAACAGCTTTGCCCCGACGGCGAATTCTCCCAGAATGAGCGCTCCGACAATCCCGAAGGCGTTATTCAGCATGCTCGGTGTATTCAGTGAGGCAAGCTTAACACCATCGATCACCAGCTCCACCACAAAAAGCTGCAGCAGGATGGGCACGGTATTGGGCTCAGCCACCTGAATGAACTGCAGCCATTCCGGCAGCCAGCCGGGGTTGCGAATACACAGATACCATACCGGTGTCAGAAACAGGGTGAGAAAGAAAATGGCCATGCGGATAAGACGGAGATAGGTGCCGACAAGCGGTGGGAAGTAATAATCGTTGGTGTCCTGCACAAAATCAAAAATGGCCGTGGGAAGGATCATGACCGACGGCGTATTGTCCACCAAAATCAGGATACGGCCTTCCAACACGCTCGCTGCCGCGCAATCCGGGCGCTCGGTATAGCGGATACGCGGAAAGGGATTGAACCATTGCTTCGGCAGCAGATATTCGGCGAGGCTTTCCTGACCCATAGTCAGGGCGGGGATATCCATTGTTTTCAGCTGTTCCCGCAGGCGCTGCAGGTATGCCACGTCTGCCTTGTCAGCCATGTAGCACAGGACAACATCCGTTTTGGAGGTCTTTCCCACCTGAAAAATTTCCATCGTCAGCTGAGGGTCCCGGATTCGGCGGCGCACCATAGCCGTATTAAAGACCAGGGTTTCCACAAAGCCGTCCCTCGCTCCGCGCAGAACGCGGTCATCATCCGGCTCTCCCACACCACGCACCGGATAGGTGCGCGCGTCAATCATAAAGACGGCATCGTAGCCGTCGAGCAGGCAGGCGACGGTACCGGACAAAACCTGTGCGGCGATCGTAGGCACATTGGTCTGCGTGTCCACCTCAACATACGGGATCATCGCTTCGGCGAACAGGTCCGGCGTCGGCCATTTCACCAGATCCTCTTCCCGGGCAGAAAGGAAAAACTGCATCACTTTTTCCATGATGTCGTCTTTGACAAAGCCGTCAATCATGAGCAGCAAGGCCGAATGCCCGCCGATTTTGAGCGGCTTGGCAACAACGTCGAAGCTCGCTTCTGCCCGCAGGTAATCCATAAGCATCTGCCTGTCCGTTTGGTATTCGCCGGTGATCCGCATCATCCGTACCCCTCTTCCCGCGTCTTTCTCCGGCTATTGTTGACCGGGAACCGCAAAAATATCCCAAGCGGCAATTGTAATTTAGCCGAAGATTTGCTATACTGAAGAAGAACCCTGTTGTTTATGCGGAAACGTTTTGAGAGAGGATGATTTTGATGACAGACGATCGTAATACCGACTGGAATATCCCTTCGCCGCCGCAGCAGCCTCAAATGCCGCAGCAGCCGGTTACACCGCCTGTTCCGGACACCGATTCCTATACCCCGGGCGGCACGGCGCCGCAATACCAGAATGCACCGCAGCCGGCGGCTCCTCCGCCTCCCCCAGCTTCCCCGCAGCAGCCGTATTATGTGCAGCCTCCGGTTCCCCCGCAGCAGTCCTACCCTCCCTATCAGCAGCCGGTCTATGTAACGCCTCCGGTATATTCCCAGACCCCTTCAAAGCCTGGCAGCGGTTTGGCCGCCGCCTCTCTGGTGCTGGGCATCCTGTCGATCGCGGTCTGTTGTGCATGGTATATCTCGATAGTGATGGCGATAGTCGGCCTGATCCTGGGCATTGTGGCAAAGCGCAAGGGAAACGGCGGCATGTCCACCGCCGGGATTATCCTGAACATTTTTGGTCTTCTGCTGGCCATTGTGATGATGTGCTTTGTGATCATGCTGATCAACGATCCGGAATGGATGAATGAGTTTTTCGGCGATTTCTATTACTATAATGAGTTTTATGACGAGTTTTATGACGACTATTATTCCTACGGTGAAGGCGGCCAGCACTTGACCGCCCTCTTCAGCCGGTTCCTTTTCCGGTGATACCTGCCGCTCATTCAAAAAACCGCACACTCCCCGTTTGGGAAGTGTGCGGTTTTTCAGTCGGGAGGGTTATTTGGTGCCGAAAATTCTGTCGCCGGCATCACCGAGACCGGGGACAATATATCCGTGATCATTCAGGTGCTCGTCCAAAGACGCACAATAAATATGCACGTCCGGATGCGCCGCCTTAAGCGCTTCAAGCCCCTCCGGTGCGGCAATAATGCACATGAATTTGATATTTTTCGGGTGGCGTTCCTTGATCTGCGCGATGGCATCGACCGCCGAACCGCCGGTTGCCAGCATGGGATCCAGAACGATCACCTCACGCTCCTCAATGTCGCCCGGCAGCTTACAGTAATATTCAACCGGCTTGAGCGTCTCGGGATCACGGAACAATCCGATATGCCCGACACGGGCCGCCGGGACAAGCTCAAGCGCTCCCTCCACCATACCGAGACCAGCACGCAGGATTGGGACAAACGCCAGCTTGCGGCCGGCAATCACCTTGGATTTGGTGATCTGAATGGGGGTTTCCACTTCGATCTCACACATCGGAAGATCCCGGGTGGCTTCGTAGCACATCAGCTCGGTGATCTCCTGAATCAACTCACGAAACTCTTTGGAACCGGTATTCTTGTCCCGCAGAAGGGTCACCTTATGCTGGATCAATGGGTGGTCAGCGATAAATACATTCGACATCATGCAAACAACCTCCATTTTTTGCTTTTATCCCGCGGCCGGCTTCGGACCAGCCGCAAATTTACCCTTGTTTCAGCGAGGGCTGCGCGCCTCCTGGCGCTTGCGCAATTCCCGTTCCGCCTGCGGCAAACGCAGATAAACCGGCCGCAGCTGCCGATGGGACAACGCAGGCTCCGACAGCATGAGTTCAGCCGTCTCGCGTGCCACCCCCACCGCCTGCTGATAACGCAGATGCGGCGGCGCAAGAATAAGCGACGGGATTTCATCCCGATAAGCATTATAGCACAGTTGGGCGCCGTCTCCAACCATAAAAATTGGTTTTTGTACAGAAATCAGCTGTTTTTTTAAATCCTCAAGTGAAACGGCGGCATCCGGAGACAACCGGCTTACTACGCCATGCCGGCATTCAAACAAAGCCGTATATACCTGCTGGCAGCGGGCATCCATCGACGCACAGACAATCCCATCAAACGGCAGTCCATCCGCGTTGCGGGCAATAGCCGCCAGTGTGGATACGCCAAAGCATGGTTTATCATCCGAAAAGGCCATTCCCTTAACAGCTGAAACGCCGATACGAATCCCGGTGAAGGAGCCGGGACCCACCGAAACGGCATAGGCATCCACATCCTTCGGCGTCAGGCCGGCATTGTTTAGCATACCGCTTACCATAGGAAGCAGTGTCTGGCTGTGGGTTAAAGCGGTGTTGACCGCAGCATTCGCTAGAGTACGATGATCCTCCCACACCGCACAGGAAGCTGGGCCGGCAGAGGTCTCAATAGCGAGTATTTTCAATGAAAAGTCAATCTCCTTTACAGAAAGCTAAAGAGGGACTCGCTTCAGAGTTCCCGATCAATGTCAATCTCCCGCTGGTTGTCGGAAAGACGGGAAAAAGAAACGCGAATGGAATGCTCCGGCAAAGCATTCTCGATGTTTTCACTCCATTCGACAGCCAAAATAGTGCCGGCATCCATATAGTCAAAAAAACCGGTACTGTAAAGGTCTTCCCATCCGGAGATGCGATACATATCAAAATGGATCAGCGGCGGGTTTCCGCCGTAATCGTTGACGAGAGCAAAGGTTGGACTGGATACCTGCGTACTGTCCAGGCCAAGGCCGGCGGCCATACCGCGGACAAACGCGGTCTTCCCCATCCCCAGCCCGCCATATAGAGCAACAACATCTCCCGCTTTAAGGCGGGAAGACAGCTTTGCACCGAGCGCTTCGGTTTCCTGCGGTGTATTGGTGATGTGTTTCGGCATTTCTGTACCTCTTTTGCAACGAAAATCGAAAGAACTTCTTAAGTATACCATAAATTTTTCCATGTTGGAAGGCTATCTATTGAATAGTGCGGCCATTCACGGTATAATACTTACCATCGACGACAAAAAGGAGGGGTACTTTGAACGTTCTCAAACGAATGAAAAAATTCGTCGGGGATTATGTTCGGTACAGCGATAAGCTGTTGCTGCTGCTGTGCTTTCTGGCCTCCGGTTATGGTATTGTCCTAGTGTATTCCGCTGCGTACACCGCCCAGGTGGGGATGAGCGGCGTTATTATGCAGATTGCGGCTTCGGCCCTCGGAATTCTGGCCGCACTGATTATCTCCCGGATTGATTACGAAACCATCTGTGCTTTCTGGCCTGTTTATGCTGGAGCGGCCTTGATCCTGATGATCCTTACCTTTACGCCGCTCGGCCTGAATGTTGCCGGAACAGATGATACGGCCTGGCTCGGCATCGAGCTTGGCAGCCGAACACTGACCTTTCAGCCCTCCGAACTATTGAAAATTGTGTTCATTATCACCTTTTCCAAACACCTTACCGCCGTGCGCGAACATATCAACCGCCCGCTTACGGTGTTGCTGCTCTGCCTGCATGCCGCGTTTCCCGCCGGGCTGGTATTCCTGCAGGGAGATGACGGCACGGCACTTGTGTTTCTGTTCATGTTCGCCGCCATGATGTTCGCCGCCGGCCTGAAGCCGATCTATTTTCTGATCGCCGGCCTGTTGGTATGCGCGGCTATACCGGTGTTATGGAATACCCTGCTGAGCGATCCCAATAAACGCAACCGCTTTCTGTGTCTGGTGTTCGTGGATGAATACCTGCAAACCACCGGCTGGCAGCAGTATCTGGCTTTGATGTCCATGGGCTCCGGCCAGCTTTGGGGGGTCGGCTTTTTGAACGGTGGAAATCACGGGCTGTATGCGCGCAACAATGACCTGATCTTTACGGTCGCCGGCGAGGAGTTTGGCTTTATCGGTGCTATCGCGCTTATTTTGATTATTCTGTTTATGGTCATTAAAATGCTGAGCAATGCCATGCACGCCCGCGACCGTCTGGGAATGTTCATATGCATCGGAATGATGTCGCTGGTCGGTTTTCAGTCGGCTATCAATATCGGCATGAACGTACGCCTGCTGCCGGTGATCGGGATTACCCTTCCCTTTTTCAGTGCCGGCGGCAGTTCGGTTGCCACCTTGTATCTCGGGATAGGGCTCGTGTTGAGCGTTTACTACTCTAGTCGAACCAATACACAGGAGGCAATCTTCGCCAAACGACTTTAAAACAAAAGCCTGCCTGCTTTTTGACCAGCCCCAGGATGTGCGGACAGCACAAAAAAGCCCCTGGTAGGAAATATTGAGTT
>USCI01000118.1 GCA_900553255.1 uncultured Oscillospiraceae bacterium
ACCACTCCTACTCAAAATGCACTAGCTGATTGCTAGCACTTTTTCGACAGACTGAACAAAACCCGGACAGGATACAGCCTGTCCGGGTTTTGTCTGCTCTCTATTCGGAAAACAGCCGGTCGATCAAGGTGTAGCCAACCTCCACAAAACGGCCGGTATCCCGCGCCGCCTGTTCGGTAAACACCGGACATCCATCCGTCTCCCGGTTACTGCGGTACAGCAGATACGGTACCGGTTCGGCCGAATGGGTGCGGATGGCGAGCGGCGTCGGATGATCGGGAAGAATCAGCAGGGAATAGGGTGTCATCCCCTCCATCTGTTCCAGCAGCGGGCCGAGAATCTGCCGGTCAATTTCCTCGATCGCTTTAACCTTATTCTGTACTTCGCCCCGGTGCCCGCATTCATCCGGCGCTTCCACATGGATGTATACAAAATCGCATCCGGCCCGGAGTTCGTCCACAGCCGCCTGCATCTTACCGGAAAAATTGGTGTCGATGTAACCGGTTGCTCCCGGCACATCGCATACCTTCATCCCGGCAATACGGCCGATCCCCTTGAGCAGATCCACCGCAGAAATTACGGCGCCGGTTTTATGATGCCGCTGCGTAAAATTCTCAAGCTGCGGCCGCTTGCCCTGCCCCCAAAGCCAAATCGCGTTTGCCGGAGGAAGCCCGGCCTGACGCCTTTTCTGATTGACCGGGTGATTTTCCAGCAGCGCGCAGCTGCGGCGCATCATGTCCAGCAAAGGCGCCGCATCCGGGTGCGCAGGAAGATATTCGCCGATCCGCCTGCCCGGGATGTCATGCGGCGGTGTCAGCTTGCCGAGCGCGGTTTTTCCGCCGTGCCAGACCAGGCAGTGCCGATAGGCAGTGCCGGTATAGTAATCGAATTCCCCTCCGCCAAAAGCCTCCTGCAGACTGTTTATGATTTCTCGTGCCTCCTGCGTGTGGATATCACCGGCACAGTAGTCCTGCATGTTCCGGTCTTCATAGCTGCCAGCGTCCGAAAGGGTAACCAGATTGCAGCGGAAGGCCACATCGTCGTCGGCCAGTTCGATGCCGATGTTGGCCGCCTCCAGAGGGGAGCGGCCGGTATAGCAGGCCTTCGCGTCGTAGCCCATAACCGCCAGATTGGCCACATCGCTGCCCGGCGTCATCCCCTCCGGCACCGTGCGTACGATGCCGACCTCGGCACGCTTGGCAAGGGCGTCCATATTTGGTTTTACGGCCGCCTCCATCGGCGTGCGTCCGCCGAGCGCGGGGCAGGGAATATCCGCCATGCCATCGCACAATAATACGATATACTTCACAGAAAAGCCACCTTTTCTTTGATTTTCTTCATTATAGCAGAACCAAAAGAAAAACGAAAGGCAGAAATCGGTAGTTCCACATATTATCTAAAACGCGGGACAAACGGAAGGGATATTTGGTTGCCGTCTGTTATGAAATAGGGTTTGCATTTTTCCGGATCCTGCGCTATAATAAATACCATATTTTATCATGGGCGGGAATGGGTTTTTACACCCGGACAGACGTTTTGGGAAGCCTTTCACAGACACCGCTTCGAGAAAGGAAGGATATTCCGGTGAATCAGTTATTTGCATGTTTAGCTACCGCAGACACCGGGGACGGTATGACGGTAGGGGAAAGCATGGCAAACGCCGGGCAGACCATACTGATCGGTCTGGTCGTTGTTTTTGCCGTGCTGATTCTGTTGACCCTTATTTTTTACCTTTTTGGCCGGATTATGGACCGAAAAGGAGGAGAGGCTCCGGCTAAAGCGGTTCCGGCGGTAAAAGCGGAACCGATTCCGCCTGTTGCTCCCGCCAAAAAGGCCGGGACACAACCTGGCCTGCATGCGGAAGACGATGAGATTATCGCGGTGATTGCGGCCGCCGTTGCTGCAATGGGCGCTTCCGAAGGAAAGCGTTACGCGGTCAAGAAGGTTACCCGCGTACGGGGAGAGCGCCCGGTGTGGGCTATGGCCGGCCTGGCGGAAAGCACCCGCCCGTTTTAATGCGCAGTGCCGTGATTCTATCGTTGGAGAGGAAGGAAACGCATGGGGGCTTTATGGGAAGCGATTGTCAAACTCTGGAACGATTCCGGGCTTGTCCGGTTATTTAATTTTGAGGGAGGCGGCTGGAAAAACCTGATTATGATCGGCATTGCCTGTGTGCTGATCTATCTTGCGGTAAAAAAAGGCTTTGAGCCGCTGCTTCTGCTGCCGATTGCCTTTGGTATGCTCCTGGTCAATCTGCCGTTGTCCGGCATCATGGATCCGCAGCGCAATTCCCTGGTGCCTCTGACACCGGAGGAGTTGGAACATCTCTCACAGGGGATATACGATCAGGTCTATCCCGTGTTTGAGCAGAACGGGCAATACTACTGGCAGCATTTTGAAAACGGCGGCCTGATGTGGTATCTGTATCAGGGGGTCAAGTTTGGTATTTATCCTCCGCTGATTTTCCTCGGCATCGGCTGTATGACCGACTTTGGTCCGCTGATTTCCAATCCGCGCAGTTTCCTTCTCGGTGCGGCTGCACAGCTTGGCATTTTTATCACCTTCTTTGGTGCTCGTTTGCTGGACATGACCGGTATCGAAGTGCTTTCCTTCAATCTGCAGCAGGCGGCTTCCGTGGCCATCATCGGCGGTGCTGACGGGCCGACAGCAATTTATCTCACCTCCAAGCTGGCGCCGGAGCTGCTTGGTCCGATTGCGGTTGCGGCATATTCATATATGGCGCTGGTGCCGATTATCCAGCCGCCGATCATGAAGCTGCTGACTACCAAAAAGGAACGTTCCGTGGTGATGACGCAGCTGCGCACGGTTTCCAAAACCGAAAAGATCCTGTTCCCGATTTTTGTGACGGCGATCTGCGTTTTGCTGCTGCCGAGTGCGGCTCCGCTGATCGGCATGCTCATGCTGGGCAATCTGTTCCGGGAAAGCGGCGTGGTGGAACGCCTTTCCAAGACGGCACAGAACGAATTGATGAACATCATTACGATTTTCCTCGGCGTGACGGTTGGCGCAACGGCAAATGCCAATACCTTCCTGCAGCCGCGTACGATTGCGATTATTGTGCTTGGCCTTCTCGCCTTCGCCATCGGCACCGCAGGTGGCGTACTGTTCGGCAAGCTGATGTATGTGTTTACCAAGGGGAAGGTCAACCCGCTGATCGGTTCCGCCGGCGTATCGGCTGTTCCGATGGCGGCACGCGTTTCCCAGAAGGTCGGACAGAAAGAGAATCCGGGCAATTTCCTGCTTATGCACGCCATGGGGCCGAATGTGGCCGGTGTCATCGGTTCGGCAGTTGCTGCCGGCGTCCTTCTGTCGCTGTTTGGCTGACCGAAACTTACGGATAAACAAAATGTGCAATGGGCGGGTGGCAGCTGCACCCGCCCATTGCTGTGACAAGCCGCTTTGAGGAGAGATTATGCAGGATATTAACGCCTTTTACCGATTGAGAAAGCAGATTATGGAGCGGGAGTTCTCCCGGATGAATAAACAGCAACAGGAGGCGGTCTTCCATACGGAGGGTGCCCTGCTGATTCTGGCGGGTGCCGGAAGCGGCAAGACAACCGTGCTGGTCAACCGTATTGCCAATATGATCAAATACGGCCGTGCGTACACCAGCCGCGAAATGCCCGCCTCCCTGTCGGAGGAGGACTGGCATCTGCTGCAGGATTGTGCCGCGGGGATCCGTCCGGTGACCGCCGAGGCGGCTGCGCTGTGTGCGGTGGATCCGTGTCCGGCCTGGCGGATTTTGGCGATTACCTTTACCAACAAAGCGGCAGGCGAGCTCAAGGAACGCCTGACCAACATGCTGGGCAGCGAAGGCGGGGAGGTTATGGCAAGTACCTTTCACGCCTTCTGTGCGCGCATCCTTCGGCGGGAATGCGAATATCTCGGCTATACCTCCCACTTTACTATTTACGATACGGATGACAGCCGGCGGCTGATGAAGGAATGCATGAAGCTGGCCAATGTGGAAGAAAAGACGCTCAGCCACAAAGCCATACTCGGCGAGATCGGCAGGGCAAAGGACTGCCTGCTGACGCCGGAGGAATATGCGCCGCAGGTGGGAAGCGATTTCCGCCGCAAAAAGGTTGCGGACTGTTACCGCCTGTACCAAAAACGTCTTAAGGACGCCGATGCCATGGATTTCGATGATCTGCTCTGCCGCACGGTGGATTTGTTTGTGCAGAACCCGGACGTGCTGGAGCGTTATCAGAAGCGCTATCGTTATCTGATGGTGGATGAATACCAGGATACCAACCATGCGCAATATAAGCTGATCAGCCTGCTGGCGGCGCGCAGCGGTAATCTATGCGTGGTCGGCGACGACGACCAGAGCATTTATAAATTCCGCGGCGCTACGATTGAGAACATATTGAATTTCGAGGACGAGTTTCAGGACTGTAAGGTCATCCGCCTTGAGCAGAATTACCGTTCCACCCAGAATATCCTGAATGCCGCCAATGCAGTTATTGCCAAAAACCAGAACCGGAAGGGGAAAACGCTCTGGACCCAGAATCCTGAAGGGGACAAGCTGAAGGTACACACGCTCGACAACGAAGACGAAGAGGGGCGTTTTATTGCCGACACGATTTTGGAAGGCATAGGAAATGGGCGAAAATACAGCGACTTTGCGATATTGTATCGGGCGAATGCGCAGTCCAACGCTGTGGAACGGGCGCTGGTAAAAAGCGGCGTTCCTTACCGTGTGATTGGCGGCCATCGCTTTTATGACACCAAGGAGGTTCGTGACGCCATGGCGTACCTCCGCGTGATCCAAAACCCGGAGGACAGTATCAGCCTGCGCCGCATTATCAATGAGCCAAAGCGCGGGATCGGGGATACGACAATGGACAATGCAGCGGAAATTGCGGAAAACCTCGGTGTTTCGCTGTATGAAGTCATCGCACACGCCGGGGATTATCCTAGTATCAGCCGCGCTTCTGCAAAGCTGAAATCCTTTACGGATATGCTGGATCATCTGCGGGAAATGAACGATGATCCGGAAAACAGCGTGCATCTGTTATATGCCACCATGCTGGAGAATACCGGGTATCTTGCCATGTGGCAGGCCGCCGGAGAGACGGAAGCCGCCCGGGTGGATAATCTGAATGAATTGGCTTCCTCCATTAAGGATTACGAAAAAAACAGCGACAGCGATTTCCCGGATCTGGCCGGTTTTCTCGAAGAGGCTGCCCTGATGACCGATGTGGACAATTACGATGCCTCTGCGGACAGCGTGGTTATGATGACGATGCATGCAGCCAAGGGGCTGGAATTTCCGGTGGTATTTCTGCCCGGGTTTGAAGACGGCCTCTTTCCGGGCATGCAGACCATCTATCAGCCGGATGAGATGGAGGAGGAGCGCCGGCTGTGCTATGTGGCGATTACCCGTGCCAAGGAAGAGTTGTATCTTTTGCACGCCAACAGCCGTATGATCTATGGATCGACCACCCGCAACCGGATTTCCCGTTTTCTGCAGGATATTCCGGAAAACCTTATGGAGTGCACACAGCAGTGTCATGAAAGCGCCGGCACTGCCTACTCCTATGCAAGAGGCAGTGCCGAGTGGCAGCCGAAGCCTGCCTTCAGCGGCGCAGCATCCTACGGAAGGAGTGAGCATCCCGCCGCTGGCAGCGTAGAAAAGCCAAAGAGCTTTACACGCCCCGTCTCCATCAGTAACGGGACGGCTGCGGTCAGCTGGCAGAAAGGGGACCGTATTGTGCATAAGGTCTTTGGCACGGGAGTGATTACAGCGGTTACGCCGATGGGTAACGATCAGCTGCTGGAAATCCATTTTGAAAAGGTCGGCGTGAAAAAAACCATGGCAAATTTTGCGCCGCTGACGAAAA
>USCI01000119.1 GCA_900553255.1 uncultured Oscillospiraceae bacterium
ACCCCACTTGTTATTCAGTATACCATACTGTCTAACAAATGGGGTGCTGTTCACTTTTATTTTTTGGTTAGCTTTAACTAACTTCTATAAAATACCATATAGCCTGGCGATTGTCAAGAGAAAAATCTGCCGCCGTGCCGCCGGATTTATCCGCCGGCCGAAAGCCTCCAGTTCTGGCTTTGGGCCTGCAGTTCCACCATATGGCGGTATATCCCCTGATGTTCCAGCAGTTCGGCGGGAGACCCCTGTTCGGCCACCACCCCGTCGGCGAGCACGACGATCTTGTCCGCACCGGCCACCGTACGCATCCGGTGAGCGATCATCAGAACGGTTTTATCCCGGATCAGCCGGGACAGCGCGGTCTGAATCAGCGTTTCATTCTCCACGTCCAGCGATGCGGTGGCCTCATCCAATAGGATAATCGGTGCATCCTTCAGGAAGGCACGGGCGATGGAAATCCGCTGCCGTTCGCCTCCCGAAAGCTCGCAGCCGTTTTCTCCGATGCGGCTGTTCCACCTGTCCGGCAGCTTTTCGGCAAATTCATCGCAGTTGGCCAGCCGTGCCGCAGCGAGCACTTCCTCGTCGGTGGCATCTTTTTTACCGATGCGGATGTTCTCCAGAATGGTGTTATTGAAGAGGGTGACATCCTGGAAAACAATAGAATACAGCGACAGCAGCGTTTCCGGATCCACCTTGGACACGTTCGCGCCCCCGACGGTAATCCTTCCCTGATCCGCATCCCAAAACCGCGCGGCAAGCCGGGACACGGTGGTTTTGCCGCCGCCGGATGGTCCGACAAGTGCCGTTACCTCTCCCTGTTTTGCGGTAAAGGATACGTCGCGCAGCACGGTATCTTCCCCATTGTAGGCAAAGCCCACATGGTCAAAGACAATATCGCAGCCGTCATTGGTCAGCCGCGCCTCTCCTTCCTGCACCGGATGGTCGAGTATCTCATTCATGCGGGCCACGTTCGTCCGGGTGGCGATCACTGCGGCCAGGTTCTGCAGTGCCGACTGCAGCGGATCGTACAGGCGGGAGGCTACCAGCAGGAACAGGAAGAAGGTCAGCACATCCAGCGAACCGCCCACAAGAAGGACGGCCCCGGTCAGCGCTACGGTGGCGATGCCGAGCTTGAGAATGAGCGAGGCGGAGACCACAAACACCGCAGTACCCAGTTCGGACACAATCGCCCGCTTCTCCACCGCCCTGATTTTCTTATCCAGCCCGGCCAGATAGGCCCCTTCGGCATTGTTGGATTTGAGATCCCGCATCGCTTCCAAGCATTCCTGGATACCGTCTGCACAGGCGATTTTGGCCGCCATCTGCTTTTGGTTGAGCCGGTCCTGCACCCTGAAGGACAAAAATACAATGGCGAAGGATACCGGTACCACCCACAGTGCGGCGAGCGCCATGCGCCAATCAAAGACAAACAGGCTGACCGCAACGAGCGTCGTGGAAATGATTGAGCCGATCAGCTCGGGTACGAAATGGGAAAACGACTGCTCCAGGAACGTACAGTCCGCCATAATGGTACTGGTCAGGTCAGCCAGATCCTTTTTCCCGAAAAACGACAGCGGCAGCCGCCGCAGCTTTTCCGCAAGCGAGATTCTGCGCACCCCGCTTTCGATATAGGTGGCAAAATAGGTCGCGTTATACTGAAACCACGTGGTGAGCAGGATCAGCGCCAGACAAGCCGCGCAGCCGGGGATGTATAAGGCCAGATGCTCGGACGGCACCTCGCCGCCCATCAGGTCGCTGACCAGAATATACAGCAGGCTCACCGGAACCATCAGCGACAGATTCTGCAGAATACAGGCAATACACCCCTTGATCAGATCCTTTGCCCCCTGCCGCGACAGGGCGAACATCCTTTGGATTTTTGTCAGCATACCGTCGCCGCCTTTCCGACCTTCCACTGGACGGAGGTCTGATAATTTTCCCACATCGACCGGTACAGCCCATCCTGTGCGGTCAGCTCGTCATGGGTACCCTGCTGGACGATCCGCCCGTCCCTGAGCACAACGATTTGATCCGCTCCCACCACCGTGGACAGCCGATGGGCGATCATGATCACCGTCCGCCCCTCGGCAAGCCGGCTGAATGCCGCCTGCACCCGGCTTTCGTTATCCGGATCCGCGAAAGCGGTAGCCTCATCGAGAATCACAACCGGTGCATTTTTCAGCATTACGCGGGCGATGGAAATCCGCTGCTGCTCACCGCCGGACAGGAACACCCCTTTGGTGCCGATCACCGTATCGATACCCTGCGGCAGCTTTTCCAGGATATCCATACACTGCGCCGCCTCCAACGCCTGCATTACCTCCTGCCGAGACGCCCCGGGACGCGCCAGGCGGACATTGTCCAGGATAGATGCCTTGATCAGGCGGCTGTCCTGGAACACGAAGGCTACGGTATCCATCAGCTGCTTTTTCGGGATACGCCGTACATCGGTGCCGCCGATCAGGATCCGCCCGCTGCTCACGTCAAAAAAGCGGGAGATGAGGCTGGCCAGCGTGGTTTTTCCGCCGCCGGACGGCCCGACGAGGGCAACCGTGCTGCCGGAAGCGATCCTCAGGGATACGCCATGCACCGCGTCGCTTTGCCCGTCGTAGCTGAAGCTGACGTCCTGCAGTTCCACCGACGCATCCCACAGCACGGCCGGCTGCCCGTATTCCGGCAGCGGCTTCTGGTTGAGCACACTGTCGATGCGCTCCAGCGCATCCGACACGATCATCGCGTTTTCGCTCTGGAACATGATTTTGGTCAGGGTAACGGTGATAATCGGGGTGATGATAATGTAAAAGATCAGGTTGAGCAAAAAGGATGCGGTCACACCGTCCGCCGTAAACAGCAGTGCGGCAGCGATCAGAAAAACAAACACGCTGTTGATGGCGGTGGTGTAGATCATCATCGGCAGGCGCAGCTGCTTGGTGTAGGCGATCACCCATTTCCCATAGCTGTCGATTGCCCCCTTGAAGCGCTTGAAGGAAAACACCGTCTGGCCGAAGGTTTTGACCACCGGAATGCCGCGTACATACTCCACCGCCTCGTTGGACATATCGTCCAGGGCGTTCTGGTACTCCTTCATTTTTTGCTGCATTTTTGCTCCGGTCATGCTCATCATGATGAGAAACGCCAGCACCACCGGTATCAGGCTGAGCAGGCCGAGCCGCCAGTCAAAAACCAACAGCAGCACCAGCAGCCCCAGTGGGGTGGCGATGGCCCCGGCCTTATCCGGAAGCTGGTGGGCGAGATATGTTTCGGTCGCCGCGCTGGATTCATTGACAATCTTGCGCAGCTTCCCGCTGCCAAAGCTGTCCATGAAGCCGAGCGGCAGGCTCACGATATGGCGCATGACAGCGCGGCGTATGTTCGCCGCAATACGGAAAGCGGCAATATGCGAGCACATAAGCGCCGCAATATAAATCACCAGCGCCAGCGCCGCAAAGGCGACCGCCATCCAGCCGTAGCGGGCCAGATGCTCGGCGCGGGAAAAATCCGGCGCTGTCTCAATCACCTCCCGGATAATCCGCCAGATGTACCAGAACGGTACCAGCGCAACTAGGGCACTGACCGCCGACAATATCCACGACGCAATGGTGAGATATTTGTGCCGGCCCGCATAGCCCAGCAGCCGTGCCAGATTGGATTCTTTTTTCAAAACAATTCCTCCTTTATCGGGTTTGGGTATCCGATCACCGGGACGGCGCCTTCCCGCTGACCAGCAGATTTGGTTAGTTTTAACTAACCAAATATCAAAAATATAGGGCCTTACAGCCCCATAATTTTTTGCCATCCCGCGGTATAAAAATCCCGCAGCTCATGCACATAGCGGATGGATTTGGCCTTGGGCATGTCGTGCACCACGATTTCAAACAGGCCGGAAAACATGCCGCTGATCAGAATATGCTCCAGCTGGCCGTCGATCTCCTTGACCTCATGGCCCATGCCTTTAAGCGTATTCAGGAAGCGGTGGGTGCTCTCCATCTCAATTTCCACCATCGTATGCACGTAATGCTCATACTCCGTACCCTCGGCACAGCACAGCAGCAGCTTGAACGCGTCAAAATGCTCATAAATATAGTCGATCATCCAGTCCATGCACCGCGAGGAAATCTTCCCCATCTGGCTGGGTTGCTCCTGCGGCGGAAGAGCGGCAAAATCCTCCTGTGCCCGGATAAAGCGTTCGAGACAGGTCTTCGCCGGCTCATCCACCAGCGCGCGGAACAAATCCTCCTTGCTGCTGCAATAACCATAGAATGCACCGGTGGTCACGCCGGCGGTTTTGACAATATTGCGCAGCGATGCTCCGCGGAATCCCTTTTCCAGAAATTCCGCCTTACCGGCCTCCCGTATGCGTTCCCAGGTAGTATTATCGTCCGTTGCCAAAGGGCACCTCCGCAGCAAGGATATATAACACTGTTATATTATAAAACAATCCCCGCGGCATGTCAATAGGCAAATGCGCAGGCGCCTAAAAAATCCTGCTGCGCTGTACACACATATTTTAACGCTGCCGGCAAACGCTAATCCCGAGGTGAATGCCATGCGATACGATAATCTGCACCAACTGATCCAGGGCAGCAGCAGTACCCGGCGGTATTTTCTCTCACTGCCGGCGGATATGCAGTGCCGGCTGCACGCACAGGGCGAGCACATCCATTCCGCACAGCAGCTGCATGACAGCGTCCGTGCGGCGGAGGTATACCGCCGGCAGCTGCACAACAGTGATTACTACAATTTCCGGTAAGCCAGCCACCAACCAGTAAATCCGGGACAGTACCGACGGCCCCGCCGGTAGGAAACCATGATCCCGGATCCGGCAGAAAGCGGCAAAGCCCCCGGCTGGTCAGCAGACCGGCCGGGGGCAGCAAATTTCCTTAATCGGTGTTTCCCTATAGAGGGAGATCATCCGGCCTGCGCATCCCGCAGGCCGCGGAGTGCCAGGGCGACATGCCCGTCCCCTGAAACGGGGAGCTGTTCGCCGTCCCGATACGTCCGGCCGCCGATCGTCAGCACACCGTTTTCCACGCACATGGTGGTATACACACCGGCAGCCGCATGGATTTCCAAACGGTCGACCGCCAGAGTATGGCCGTTGAGGTTGAGATTGGGATACCTCCCATCAAAGGTCAGCACATCGGCAGCGATATCCGCCGTCAGATAAACCACGCTGCCCGCCGGATAAGCCGTATCCCGAAGAGCCGCCGCATCCGCCGCCGTGTAAATGGCCTGGTTATGGTAAGCGGTAAAAAACTGCAGCGATATCCCGCCGTCTGTAATTTCCGTTTTATGCTCCCGCACCTCGCCCGGCTGCAGCACTTCTGCCGGCTGTCCCTGCAGCGTATAGGCAAACGGCAGCGTCCCCTCACCGAACTGATAGCCCGACACACGGATCACCGCCGGGCCGGCAAAGCCGTCAAGCGCAATATCGCCGTCAAAAGAGGTGATCCCCTCAACCCCGCTTGACCAAAGCGGCGTATCCGTTGCCGCGTCCAGGATGTCCAGCCGTGCGGCATACCGGCCTGCTGAAATCTGTGCGGAGGTATTCAGGCTGTCCTGGAACCACGCCATTACCGTAACGGTATAGCTCACCGCGGCAACCGCCAGCGCTGCAAACAGCGCGGCCGCTCTGTAGCAGAATTTCCGGTATCCGTTCGGGGACGCCTCCCCTTTTGCGTTCCGCATTACGGCTCACCTCCCGCATCCTCATCCGTTCCGGGGGCTTCCGCCCGACTGTCCGGCGCATCCCCGGATAGCTGTGCCCGGAGGCGGTCGAGCTCCTCGCGCATCTCCTGGTTTTTCCGCTGCTCC
>USCI01000120.1 GCA_900553255.1 uncultured Oscillospiraceae bacterium
ATTTGGCCCTTCCAGGGCCTGTGCATACCACCAGTTCACTGGTGGTTTTGATTATCTCTGGCAGAAATTGCGCGCTTAAACAATCTCCAAAGCATCCTCGGCAGGCAATTCCGGAAAAGGTGCAGTGGGCAGGGTCTGATACCAAAAAGCCACGGAAGCCATATCGTCCCGGCGGACCAAATATCTGCCCGCGGACCGCCAGCCCAAATCCTGAAGGGTCACTTTCAGATCGCTCTCAAAACGGACCGGATCCGGGATATGCCAGCGGTACATCGCAAAACGCTGCTGAGAGCGATACAGCCCGTTAGGCTGAATCACCTGATACATCCCGGCATACGGGCCTGAATAGGTGGTATACCGCCCTTCGGCATCCCAATCGTACGCCCCGAGAAAATAATCTTCAGTACCGGTTCCACAAATGGTGGGATAGCTGGTATCTCCGTCCATATAAAATTTGATTTCCCCTTCCCCCCACCAGCCGTTGGCGGCGTTAAGGCCGACGCAGAGCGCTGTTCCGATATAATGGCCTTTGCCATGAATACCGTCTACAATGGTATGAATACCGTTTTCGACCGGCAGGGACTGCCGGTATTGCGCGTGAAAATAAGCGATATCCTCCGGCACCGCAGTCAGCGTATAATTGATCTGATAATAGCATACCGCCGCAGCGGTTCCCCGATTTTCCAAGGTCATCCGGCAGCCGCGGCGGAACGGCATCTCCCAGAAGCAGTTAAACCCTCGATTCGGTGCGACCATGACCGGCAGCGAGGCAAGAGTGGGAAAACGCCCGGTTGTGTCATCCACATTATGATTCCAGCCAAAAGCAAAAAAATCAGGCAGCGGCACCTCGACGGAAGGAACTGTCTGATTATCCCAGTAACAGCGCAGAATGGTGGAACGGCTCAGCTCGCCCGCACACCAAATGCTTTGAATTGCGCCTTCCCCCTCGATCTCGGCAAGTACGGCCGTCTCCCCCGGCTGAATACGGATGCAGGGAGAAACCTTCCAGCCCTCGCCCAGATCCCTGGCGCAGGAGGCCGACGCGCCCTGTGTACCCATGGCTCCCCTGCCCTTTTCACCACGAAAATTTTCTGCACTGATCGAACGCGTTTTCGCATCCGATAACCGGGATAGATTTCCCATGTGCATACCCAAACCGTTGAACATTGAATATCGCCTGCCTTCCGTTTTATGTTAATCAAAAAAGCTGAGCTGTTTTGCCTTGGGCAAGGGACGATAATCCGCGGTTTTTCCAAACCGACATACGGCCGAAGGAACGTCTGCCAGGAAAACCGATTCTTCTTCCCTTTGCGTCAGGAGGATAAGTTGCTCCTTCGCACGGGTCATCCCCACATAGAACAGACGCCGTTCTTCCTCGGGGTCGGTGCTGCGGCCCGGAGCTTCAAGGGGAATACAGCCGCGCTTTACACCGCAAAGAAAGACCACCGGGAACTCCAGCCCCTTGGATCCGTGCAGGGTCATCAGGGTCACGGCATCAGGGGTATACTGTTTTCCGCCGCTGCGCTGAACATCGCCTTCTTCGCCAAGGGTGAGTTCTGACAAAAAGGAAGACATATTCCGGTGCAGTACGGCCATATGGATCAAACGATCCAACGTGGGTGTGGAAACGATTTTCAGATCACCCAGGAGATCCTCAATCAGAATATGCGGTTCTTCCGCCAGGCGAGCCTTATACCGGCCGGCCATGGCCAGCCAGCTGTGAACGGCTTCCGGAGAAGATATGTTTTCCGCCTCAATCGCAGCGGGGGTTAAACGCTTTTTCCGGATATCGTTTAGAGTCCGGCCCGTACAATTCCACAGCATTTTCAAACAAATCTGCAGAGAGGCACTGTCCCGGCCATCCACAAGCGATCGGAAGAAGCCCAGTACGCCGCGAACCGTACTGTCGGACAGTACCTCATCACGGCCGGTCACCACATAGGGAATGCTCTCAATCCGCAGGCATTTTTCAAGCAGCTCGGCCTGACGATGGGTGCGGTACAGCACCGCAATATCCGCAAAGGAGCGCACATGCCGGTCATAACCCCCGGTCTGCGCCTCCAGCATATCGATGCCGCCGACCATCCGACCGATTTCCTTGGCCAAATAAACCGCTTCAGCGAAGTCGTCTTCCGCCTGCATTACGGCAATGGGCAGGCCGCTTGGCTGCTGAGCATGCAGCCGGGGCTGGGAATCCGCCGTATGGTTTTTAGCGATCGCCCCCAAGGCACCCTGCACGATTTCCGGCGTAGACCGATAGTTGCGCAGCAGGCGGATTACCGAAAGTTCCGGATAGGTTTCTGCCAGCCTATCGAAACAGCGGGCGTCCGCACCGCGGAAACCGTAAATAGACTGATCCGGATCACCAATCACAAACAGTGTCTGACCCTGACGGCTCCATGCCATAATCAGGCGATACTGCAGCTCATCGATATCCTGAAACTCATCCACCAGCAAATGGGTAAACTGCGGATAAACGGCGCCGGCCTCACACTGTTCCAAAACGCGAAGCAGAAGATCATCAAAGTCGCAGGCGTTTGCCAGCTGCAAACGCTGGGCATACAATGCATAAGCCTCCTCATCGAGGGAAGCGTCTTCGATGCCGTTTTTTCGGCGGGACACTCCCTGAAGAAACCGTTTCGGTGACTGCCGGCTTTGGCATTCCTGCAGCACCTCTGCGGCGATGAGCTGTGCTTCCGCCTCGTCGATCAGGGTGACATCCCCCAGCAGATGGAGACACAGTGCGTGGAAGGTACCGATATGCATCGCTTTGGCTGCCGTACGTCCTAGCACCTTTTCCAGACGTTCCCGCATCTCGGCGGCCGCCTTATTGGTGAAGGTCACCGCTGTAATGGTTGACGGCTTTACGCCGTTCTCCTTTACCAGATGCTCAATGCGGGATACCAGCGTCTTGGTTTTTCCCGTACCGGGTCCGGCAATCACCGCCGTAACCGCCGCCGGGCTTTCCACGGCTGTTTGCTGTTCGGCATTCAAGCCATCCTTCTGCTGTACCGGTGCGGCGGAAATGGTTTTGGATTTATCGGCAGCAGCCGTTTTTTTGGCCGGCGTTTTCTTTGCAATAACCGGCTGATCCGGGAAAAAGCAGAGCTGTCCGCAAAGCTCCTCCCGTTCCTGGTCGCTGAGAATCTGCACACGGCCGTATTCGCCGTCATAACCGGGAGTCAGCTGAACCTTTCCCTGCCTCACCCGGCGAATGCCTTCCGCCACGCATACGCCGGCGACCGTTTCAATCTCTTCAAGCGGGATGCGGCGCAGTATGGCAAATTCCGGGCCGAGCGCATGGAGCATCTGTTCGTATTGTGCGAGGGTACGCACGCTGGTTGCACTGGTACCGGCAGAAGAGGCGATCACCTCCGGCAGCGGAACCAGGCTTTCAAAGACGGCGGCGCTTTCCGGACGAAACCCTTCGGGGCGGTCTGCCAGCTGCTGTGCACGGTGCAGCACACCGATGGTCAGCTTTTTGCCGCACACCGGGCATTTGCCGCCATAATGCTCCGCCTCCTCCGGGTGCAGACACAGCTGGCAATTCCGGTGGCCATCCAGATGGTATTTCCCCTCTTCCGGAAAAAACTCGATCGTCCCTGCCAGTTTCCCGCTTGCTTTGTCGCGGAGCGCCTGCATCATATCCGGATAGGACAGCGCGGTGTCAAACAAGTCGGCTTCCCGGCCGAGCTTGGCCGGTGAATGGGCATCCGAATGGGAAACCAGAGTATATCTATCCAGGGCGGAAAGACGCCAGTTCATCGGCGGATCCGATGACAGGCCGGTTTCCAGAGCGTGGATGTGCTCAGTAAGATCCTCAAAGCACTCTTCAATGGTATCGAAGCCGGAAAAGGCCCCGAACAGGGAAAAATGAGGCGTCCAGATATGTGCAGGGATAAATTCCGCCTGTGGGCAAACATCCAGTGTGATTTCCAGAAGATCGCGGCTGTCCAGTCCCAGGATCGGGCGTCCGTCCGAATGAATATTGCCCACCGCTTCCAACCGGTGTGCCAGCTGTTCGGCCGCCTCGAGGCTGGGAAGAAGAATCACATTATGTATTTTGCGCACCCGGCCGTTTTTCTTATAAATCGAGCTGATTTCCCCAGAAACCATAAAGCGGGGACAATCCTGTGAAAACGCACCATCCGCTTCCAGCCTGTACGCCTCTTTCAGGCGATACAATCCCTCTTCTGCCGGAACCAGCTTTTCCTTCAATTCCTCTCTCCAGGCCGGATGGGTAAAGTCGCCCGTACCGATCACCTGGATTCCCTTGCGCCGCGCCCACCACTCCAGCTGTTCCGGTACGCAGTCCCGGCTGGTCGCGCGGGAATAACGGGAATGAATGTGCAGATCTGCAATCAGCATGATGCAGCCCTCGCTTTCTCTTAGCCCAAATTACTGTTCTATTTTGGCGTTACGGCAAACCGGCCAGTACCGTCAAGTCGGTCAAATGCCGTTCAAATTCGACACCGCGGCGCGGGTCGCTGTGCCGGGCAATGGTATCCCGTATGCACGAAAAGGTAAAATGTGTGGCTGTATCGGCAGCCTCTGCGAGTGTGCGGCCCTGCAATACAGCCGCCAAAACGACCGCACTGAAGATATCGCCGGTTCCGGGAAAGGAAACCGGAAGCCGTTCGGTCAGTGCATACGATACCGGTCCGCCTTCGCAGCTACACGCACTGCCCAGCGTGTGATCGTCCAGCGAAACGCCTGTAATCACCAGGCTGTGAGCACGTGTGGTTGCAAAAAGGCGTTGCATCAGGTCTTCCACAAAGGCAGAAGCCCACGGCCCCTCACGGTAGGGGATGCCCGCGAGCAGCATGGCTTCGGTCATGTTCGGCGTTAAAATATCCGCCCCTCTTCCCCATTCCCGGATCGCCTGTACATGCTCCGGCCCGAACCCCTTATACAGCCGGCCGTGATCGGCCATAACCGGATCCACCAGCCGTGTTACGGACGGGTTTTGGGCATGCCAGCGGCGAAGGATTGCCAGCTGTTCCGGCGCTCCCAAATAACCGGTGCACAAGGCGTCGAAAACAATGCCCTCTCTCTGCCAGTGTTCAAGGATTGCCGACAACTGGTCAGTGAGATCCAAAAAGGTATTCTGTCCGAAACCTCCCGTATGTGTGGAAAGCAGGGCGGTAGGAAGCACGGAGCATTCTATGCCCGCCGCGGAGAACAGAGGCAGGACAGCGGTCAGTGAACAGCGGCCGACACAGGATATATCCTGTACGGCCAGAACATGGGGAAGATTTTTCATGCAGGGGACTCCTTTTGTTTCTTTTTGCGGAAGTATATGGTATACTGTTTTTCAAGTATCCCTGAGAAAGGAATGGAACAGGAGTATGATCAGAAAAATAACCGAAGCCGACCGGGAATGCGTGATCGAATTGATGGAGGAATTTTATCATTCCCCTGCCGTGCTCCATCCGGTGCCGAAACACTTTTTCAGCCTG
>USCI01000121.1 GCA_900553255.1 uncultured Oscillospiraceae bacterium
GTGTGTATTTGTTCTTGGACATATGATCGCCCCCTGTATAGGTTTATTTTCCTACACAGGGGGCGTTTTGTCCATTATCCGTTTTTTCTGGTCCGGTTCACAGTGCCGCGGGGCTTTGATTGTGATTGCTTACCGTACAAGCCTGTAGTAGGTCCGCGCCGTAAGGACATAGACAATGGCATAAAACACGGCAAAGACGGCAAAGCAGACGGCCGTACACCAGAAAAACAGCCAGGTGTTGGTCAGGTTGAACAGCGCGAGCATCCGGGAGACAGCTGGGAACGCCGCCGCCACATGGATTCCGGCGGTAATCAGCGGCAGGAAGAACACCAGCAGCACCTGGGAGCGGATCGACTGCCGCACCTCCGCCTTGGTCATCCCCACCTGCTGCAGCACGCGGTACCGCGAGCGGTCTTCATAGCCCTCCGACACCTGCTTGTAATAGATAATCAGGATCGTGGCCATCAGGAACAGGATTCCCAGCAGGATACCGACGAAAAACAAGCCGCCGAAGGTGCTCAGAAAATCCTGCGCCTCGGACTCGCGGCATTCGATCAGGCCCTTAAAGCCATAATCGCCGGCCCGTTCGAGCAGGTTCCCATAGACCACCAGCGCGTCCTGCCCGTCGCCCCCCTGCAGATCAAAGCCATAAATCCGCTCGATAAAAGAGGCGTTCTCCTGATACGCCTCCCGTTGGAGGGCCTCCAGGTGTTCAATCGTCTGCATATCCTTTACGATGAGATAGTTCGTGCTGGCGATGTTGGAGGCCACCTTGTTGATGCCGGAAAAGGAGGACAGCTTTTCGCGAATGACAAACGTCTCCCCGAGCACGCTCAGCGTATCCGGCTCATAGGGCTTGCGGTTGGCATACAGCAGTGCCTCCCCCTCGCCGAGCGTGCGGTTTTCCCCGGTGGCCCGGTTGTACTCGTCCAGCGGAAAAAACACCAGATTGTAGACATCGTTCATCGCACTGAAGGAGGCCTGCTCGGTATCGGTAATGAACTGATCCCCCTGACGGAGCGCCCCTATGTTCAGATAGGTGAATTCACTCTCGTTGACCGCCGTGAAGCCGGACTGCGCAAGGGTATCCTCCACCAGCGTATGCATCGTTTCCGACGCTTCCTCGTCATATTCCCGTAAGCTCAGCGAGAGACTGCGCGGATAGCGCTGCTGCAAAATATCCTGCTCGCCGAGATACAGCGACAGCGTCGAGGAGATCATCACCAGCACCATCGTGGAGAGGATGCAGATGTTGGCCAGCCCCGCCGCGTTCTGCTTCATCCGGTAGAGCAGACCGGACACCGGGACAAAATGGCGGGTTTTGTAGTAATACCGCTTGCTGCGGCGCAGCAGCTTGAGCACGGCGATGCTGCCGGCGATAAACAGGCAGTAGGTGCCGATAATGACCAGGATCACCGCGACGAAAAACACCGACAGCGCCGCAACCGGGTTTTCGGTGGAAATCGCGAGATAGTATCCGCTGCTCAGGCATACCACCCCCAGCAGCGCAAGCAGCCAGCGGGTTTTCGGCTCCCGCTCACCGACCTCGGCGCTGCGCAGCAGCTCAATCGGGCTGGCCTTCTGCACCTGGAACAGGCTGCTGATAAACAGCAGCAGGAATATCGCGGCAAACAGCGCCGCCGTCACGCCCATGGAGCCGAACGAGATTTCAAAACCAAGCGGGATCTCCTCGGAAAAAATCCGCAGCAGCGCCATAAACGCCAGCTTGTTGAGAAGGATCCCGGCGGCCAGTCCCAGCACGATGCCCACCAGCGCCACCAGGCCGGTTTCCCAGAACACCACCCGCAGCAGGTGCCGCTTTTCCATGCCGAGCACGCTGTACAGGCCGAATTCCTTTTTCCGCCGGCGGATGAGAAAGCGGTTGGTATAAAACAGGAAGATCACCGCAAAGAAGCCCACCACCCAGGTGGCCATCTCCAGCAGCCCTCTCAGCACGTAGTCGCCGCGCATTTCCTGAATGCCTGTGTTGACCGACAGGGCGTGGAGGATATAGAACATCGCCACCGTGCCGATGCAGGTGAGCAGATACGGCAGATAGGTTTGCCGGTTGTGCCGGATGTTGTCCAGCGCCAGCCGCAGGTAAAACCGCTTACGCATGACGCACACCACCCGTCGCGATCACCGTCAGCGTATCCGCAATTTTCTGGTACATCTCCTCGGAAGACTGCCCTGCGCGGTAAAGCTGATGGAACACCTCGCCGTCCTTGATGAACAGCACCCGTCCCGCGCTGCTCGCCGCCTTGGTGCTGTGGGTCACCATCAGTACCGTCTGGCCGGTGCGGTTGATGTCCTCAAACAGCCGCAGCAGCTCATCGGAAGCACGGGAATCCAGCGCGCCGGTCGGCTCGTCGGCCAGCACCAGACGCGGCCCGGTGATCAGCGCCCGCGCCACCGCCGCGCGCTGCTTCTGCCCGCCGGACACCTCGTAGGGGTATTTCTTCAGCAGCTCCGCGATCCCCAGCCGCTGGGCGAGCGGATCGAGACGCGCCTTCATCTCGGCATAGGAGCAGCCGGCCAGCACCAGCGGCAGAAAAATGTTGTCCTGCAGGGAAAAGGTGTCCAGCAGGTTAAAATCCTGAAACACGAAGCCGAGATTGTTCCGGCGGAAGGCGGCAATCTCCTTGTCGCGGATAGAGGAAAGGCTTTTCCCGTCGAGCAGCACCTCGCCGCCGGTGGGTTTGTCCAGTGCCGCCAGGATATTCAGCAGGGTCGTTTTTCCCGAGCCGGATTCGCCCATAATAGCAACATACTCGCCCTCCTCCACCGTGAAGCTGACGTCCGACAGAGCCTGAACAGGAGCGCCGCCGAACCGCGGCGTGTACACCTTTTTCAGATGGCTGACTTCCAGAATTGACATAAGGGGTATTCCGTCCTTTCGCTTGCGGCCGCAGGGAGGCGCGGCCTTTCTTCCTGTTCAGTATAGCAAAACGGGGAAAGGTTCAGCCATGCATCCGGCTTACATTTTCCCCGCTTATCTTACAATTTTGTAAGTCTCCCGGATTATTCCACCCGAAGCTCTGCCGATTCCAGCCCAAGGATCACCCTTGTCCCCTTCCCGACCGTCGATTCGAGGGTGATGGTATGGGAGAGCTTGTGCAGAATCCGGCGGCACAGGTACAGCCCCAGCCCGGTCGCCTTTTTGTCCAGCCGTCCGTTTATGCCGGTAAATCCGCGTTCACACAGCCGCGGCAGGTCCTCGGGCGCGATGCCGATGCCGGTGTCCTCGATCACCAAATGCCCCGGATCGCGCATATAAAGGGAAATTCCTCCGGATTTGGTGTATTTGAGCGCGTTTGACAACAGCTGCTCGATGACAAAACCCAGCCATTTCTCGTCGGTCAGCACCGTGACGTTCAGCGGATCGTAGTGCAGCTGCAGCCTTTTGAGCACAAAAAGCCGGGCGTATTTGCGCACCGCCTGGCATACAATGTCGTCGAGCGGACACCGCCGCAGCACATAATCGGTGCCGTCGCCCTCCAGCCGCTGATACTGCAGCGCCATTTCGGCGTACTGCTCAATTTTGAACAGCTCCGCCTGAACGGCGCTGTTCCCGCCATCCGCCTCCGACTGAAGCAGGAGCTTCATCGCCGCGATCGGCGTCTTGATCTGATGCACCCACATGGTATAGTAGTCCGCCGCTTCGGTATGGCTGATCCTTGCGTCGGTTTCCAACTTCCGGTAGGCGTCGCTCAGCGATTCATACAGCCTGGCAAAATCCTCCTCGAGCAGGTCTTCCGCCTCCGGCAGCTCACCGGGTTCCCACTCCGTGCGCCGGCACAGCGCCTCTAACCGGCGATGCCGCTTCCGGTAACGGTAGAGCCCCACCGCGTGCACCATCAGCAGCGCCGCCGTACACAGCAATAGCCCGTAAAGCATCGCCTCCCAGGGCGGGGCATACAGGTAAAACACCACAAACAGAATCCCCACCATCAACGCGGCGGACAACAGCCCGCTCCGGTGGCGGCGGACGTATCCCCATAGTATGCGCGCCATGCCTGAATCCTTCCTTTCTCACCGGTGCTCACGCACCGGCTTCCGGGCATTTACTATCCGGAAACGTACGAAAAACTGTACCTTTTCAGACCCGCGGCCGGAAATAAAATCCCGGATTTTCCTTGTACGCAGCAGCCAATAGGCTGTTGCGTTTTTTGATGTCCTTTATACAGGGTGTCCAACACCCTGTACCGCCGCTGCCGGATCCCAAAAGCCACTCTTTTCCGAATCCGTCAGGCGGCCGGGCTGCCGTTACAGCTAAAGCAAGTCCTTCAGCCCTCGATCAGATAGCCGATACCCTTTCTGGTCTGTATAAAATCCGTAATTCCGGCCGCTTCAAGACGGCGGCGCAGACGGTTGACATTAACCGACAGCGTATTCTCGTCCACAAAGCTGTCCGTCTCCCACAGCCGGGTCATCAGCGCATCCCGGCTGACCGTTCTGCCCCGGTTTTCCAGCAGCATCTGCAGGATACGGAACTCATTTTTGCTCAGCTCAATCGTGTTCCCTTCGTAGGTCAGCGTGCCGTCTCCGGTATTGAGCAGCACACCGCGGCAGCCAAGCACCGGAACCGGTCCGGCAAAATCATAGCTGCGCCGGAGCAGCGCCTGGATTTTCGCCGTCAGAACGGCAAGGTCAAAGGGCTTGGCAATAAAGTCGTCCGCCCCAAGGGTCATGGCCATGACGATGTTCATATTGTCCGCGGCCGAAGACAGGAACACCACCGGCGCCTTCGAGACCTTGCGGATCTCGGCACACCAGTGATAGCCGTCAAAAAACGGCAGTGTAATGTCCAGCAGCACCAGATGCGGCGAAAATGCCGTAAACGCCTCCATCACGTGCCGGAAATCGACGACACAGCTGGTTTCCCATCCCCACGAATTGAGATGGGCTGCCACCGCCGAGGCGATCACCCCGTCATCCTCCACAATCAGAATTTTATACATCTCTTCACCGCCCGTTTGTTCCCTCGGCCCGGCCGGGGCTGTCCCGCCGGCAAGCCGTCCATACCGCCTGCCGTTTTCTCCGGCAGAAACCCGCCCGCATTGCCTGCCGGACAGCTTGTCCAAAACGCTGCCGGCGCCGGTGCCTGTGGTACCGATCAGTCCAGTTCAACAGTATACCATAAATATGAAGAAAAGGGTATCGTCCGATTAAGAACGACAGAAGATAAGGCGGCGCCGGTTACCCGGCGCCGCTCAGCGTGTCGAAAAACTGGTTGGCAGACAGCAAGTTGCCCAAATGCGGCGTGA
>USCI01000122.1 GCA_900553255.1 uncultured Oscillospiraceae bacterium
ATGTGTTAGGCACGCCGCCAGCGTTCGTCCTGAGCCAGGATCAAACTCTCTAAAAAATGGTATTGTCTCATCCTTTCGGATGATGCAATCTTTTTTTCGAGCGTTCGTAGCTCTTTACGCTTAGCGCTTTTGGATCCGTACCACCGGATCCCTGCGTCTTCTCGACGCTTTCTCGGTTCCTTGCGAAACCAAAGGTTTTAACGGGTCGTTTTTCTTCCTTGGCTTTCTTGTTGTTTAATTTTCAAGGTCCCTCGCCGAGCTCCCTCATTCCCTCTCAGGCCTTGATTTCACTCGGTTTTTTGCCCCCCCGAGAACCCCCGGCTCTCAAGAGCGCTTTGCTATAATAGCAAATTCTTGCCCCTTTGTCAAGCCGTTACGCTTAAAAAATAGTAAAAACTTTTCGACTTTTTTCTTTTCACCCCTCCGGGAAAGCGCAAAGCCTTCGCACCCCTTCCCGGTTCACCGTCTTCATAGCCTCCGAAAAGTCCCATCCGAGCACCCGGCCGTCCGGAAACAGCTCCTCCAGCGGCACCAGCACAAACCCGCGTTCGGCCATGCGCGGATGCGGCAGGGTGAGCTCATCCTCCTGCACACAAGTTCCTTCCATCACCAGCACATCGATATCCACCACCCGCGGGGCGTTGCGGAAGCTGCGCACCCGACCGAGCCCCGCCTCAATCCCCAGGCACGCGCCCAGCAGAGCGCGGGGAGACAGCGCCGTTTCCACCATCAGCACCGCATTCAGAAACGACGGCTGATCGGCATATCCCACCGGATCGGTTTCATACAGCGAGGACGCCGCGGTTATCCGGGTGCCGGGCAGCGCCCCGAGCGCCTGCCGGGCGCGCACAAGGTAATCCTCGCGGTTCCCGATATTGCCGCCGATCCCGAGCACCGCGCGGTTCATCGGGCATCCTCCCGGCGGCGGGTGATTTCCACCGCAACATAAGCAAAATCCGCCGCAATCGGCGCGCGCGGCTTCTTCAGCAGCACGGTAACCGCTTCGACCGGAAATTCCTCCAGGATAGCCTCCGCCACGCGCGAAGCCGCCCGCTCGATCAGGTTGTCCTTCTGAGCAAGCATGGTGCGCAGCGCCAGCTTGGACACCTTGGCATAGTTGATCGTATCGGCAAGGGCATCGCTCTCCCCCGGCCGGCGGAGATCCGCTTCCAGGGTGATATCCAGCTCAAACGGCTGGCCCTTTTCCTTTTCCTCCGCATTGACGCCGTGATACGCAAACACCCGCAGACCGCGGATCATGATTTTATCCATGTTTTCGGCTCCTTATATAGGTATAGAGTTGTTCCCCGCCCCAAAGCAAAAAGCACAGCACCAGCGCGGCTGTGACCGCCGCAAATGAACCGAAGCGGTCTGCTCCCGCCTCAGGCATCGTCAGCGAAAGCAGCACCTTGCCGCACAGCAGAAAAGCCATGAACACCAGCCCATAGCCGAGCAGATCCCACCATCCGGCGGAAACCGCCTTCACCCGGCGGCTGAGCAGCCGCTTGACCGGCAGCATCACGGCAGCAATCCCCGCCGCCGCAATCCAAAACGGCCACAGGGTGTTCCACACCGCCCCGCCCATCGCCTGGTCGGACAGCGCCAGCTGCCAGTAGCGCTGCGCCCCGGTAAACACCGGCGCCGACGTCTCCTGTCCGCCGGCATCGCCGGTAAAAAAGGTCACCACCGCACCGATGACGGCGGCCGCCAGCAGCACCGCAAAAATCACCGCTTCCCGTTTGCGCAGAGACATACCGCTCCCCCTCTTTCCCTTATCCGCGCGCCGCGCGCAGGGCATCGGTCACCCGCACGGCCTGCACCGCCGGGGCCACATCGTGCACCCGCAGGATATGCGCGCCGTTCCACTGGGCGACCGTATGCAGTGCAAGGGTGCCGGGCAGCCGCTCACCGCTCGGCACATCGCCGCAGCAGGCGGCCACCACCCGCTTGCGCGAGGCGCCGACGAGCAGCGCAATCTCCGGCAGACCGCTCATCAGCTCCGGCAGCCGGGCGATCAACTCGAGGTCATCCTCCCGGCTTTTGCCGAAACCGATGCCGGGATCAAGACAAACACATTCATACGGCAGCTCCGCCCAGGCGGCGAGCTGCAGCGCGCGGCGGAAATACCGCCGCACCGCATCAAACGGGTTTGCCGCCGTCTCGGTCACGTTCGCGTCGCCGGGACACATCATCACCAGCCCGGCCCCCGCCTTGGCCGCCACCGCAGCCATACCGTTCTCCACGCAGCCGGACACATCGTTGATGATGGAAGCACCTGCCTGCAGCGCCCGCTGCGCCACCTCGGGGTAATAGGTATCCACCGAGACTGGGATCCGGATCTCCCCCCGGATCGCCTGCAGCACCGGTTCAAGCCGCGCCCACTCCTCCTGCGCGCTGACCGGGATATGCCCCGGCCGGGTGGACTGCGCACCGATATCCAGGATATCCGCGCCCTCCTGCTGCAGCTGCAGCGCATGCGCCGCCGCCTTTTCCACCGTATTGTACCGCCCGCCGTCCGAAAAGCTGTCCGGGGTAACATTGAGAATTCCCATCACCGCCGTACGGGCGGACAGGTCCATCGTCCATTCACCGCATCGCCAAACCGGCACAGGCCGTCCCCTCCTTCCCGCGGAGAGCTCTCCCCGCTGTAGCCTGTCCCTTATCATACCACAAACCGGGGGCAATGGGTATCCCTGCGCGGCGAAAACTTGAATTTTCCCGGCCGCGGTGGTACACTGAACCTGATATAGGCAATTGCGGGACAAGGGGGGATTTTCCTGAAAACCTATCTGGTTACCGGCGGCGCCGGGTTCATCGGGTCGCATTTCATCCGCCGGCTGCTGACGCAGCACGAGGACATCGCCGTCATCAATATGGATCTGCTGACCTACGCCGGCAATCCGGAAAACCTGCGGGATGTCGAGGACAGCCCGCGCTACCGCTTTGTCCACGCGGATATCCGCGACCGGGAAGCGACCGCGCGGCTGTTTGCCGGGCAGCGCATCGACGCCGTCATCAACCTGGCGGCGCAGACCCACGTGGACCGCAGCATCGCCGACGCCTCCCCCTTCCTGAGCACCAACGCGGGCGGCACCCTCTGCCTGCTCGACTGCGCGAGGGAGGCCTGGCAGACCGGGGACGGCCGTTACCGCGAGGGGGTGCGCTTTTTACAGGTTTCCACCGACGAGGTATACGGCTCGCTGGGTTCGTCCGGCTTTTTCACCGAAACCTCTCCGCTCGACCCGCACAGTCCCTACGCCGCAAGCAAGGCTTCGGCCGACCTCTTCGTGAGAGCCTACGCCGACACCTACCGGCTGCCGGTTTTGATCACCCGCTGTTCCAACAACTACGGCCCCTGCCAGCATCCGGAAAAGCTGATTCCCCGCATGATCGGCCAGGCGCTGCGGCATCAGCCGCTGCCGGTTTACGGCGACGGGCTGCAGGTGCGCGACTGGCTCCACGTGGAGGATCATGTCCGCGCGCTGGATATGGTGCTGCACGGCGGCACACCCGGGGAAATCTACAACATCGGCGGGCACAACGAGCTCACCAACCTGGAGCTGATCCGCACCCTGCTCGCCCGGATGCGGGAGCTTGGGGCGCCCGCCGACGAGAGCCTGATCACCCATGTTGCCGACCGCAAGGGTCACGACCGGCGCTACGGCATTGATCCGTCAAAAATCCGGGACACCCTCGGCTGGCGGCCGGAAATCCCCTTTGCCGGTGGAATCCGGCAGACGGTGCAGTGGTATCTGGCGCATCCCGACCGGCTGGAGCCCGGAAATCCGCAATAAGGAGGCCTGTGCAGAAATGAGCTATATCCCCGAAAACAAGGAAGCACTCTGGCGGCTGGCTGGCTGCCCGGAGCAGCTGTACGGCGTTACCCGGCTGACCCTGGAGGAGGGCCGCGGGCGCGGCGTGTCGGCCTACGATCTGGAAACCGGCGGCGGCCTGCGCTGTACCGTTCTGGCCGACAACGGCCTGGACATCGGGCGGCTGACCTACCGCGGCGTGCCGGTCAGCTTTCTGAGCAAGAACGGTATTGTCTCCCCTTACGCGCATCATCCGTTTGAGGAGGAATTCTTACACACCTTCCCCGGCGGCATGCTGTACACCTGCGGGCTGCTGTCCGCCGGACCGGCGGGCCGCGACGGCGGCGTATGGCAGCCGATGCACGGGCGCTACCACAGCCTGCCCGCCGACGAGTGCGCCGGCTTCGAGGAAAACGGCTGCCTGAAAATCAGCGGCCGGATGCGGGAAACGCAGCTGTTCGGCCACGCGCTCGAGCTGCGGCGGGTGATCGAGGCGCCGGTGGGCGGCAGCGAGCTGCGCATTACCGACACGCTGGAAAACCAGACGCCGGAGCCCATCGAATACATGCTGCTGTACCACATGAATTTCGGCTATCCCTTTCTGTCCCCCGCGCTGCGGCTTACGCTGCCGGACGGCACCGCAACCACCCCGCGCGACGAAAACGCCGCCGCCGGACTCGGCCGGGAGCGCACCTTTTCCGGCCCGGCAGACGGCGCAGCGGAGCAGGTATTTTTCCACAAGGTGCCGGAAGAGAACGGATTCGGCCGGGTGCGGGCGGAGAACCCGGATCTCGGCTTCGGCGCCGAGGTGCGCTGGAGCCTCGGCTCGCTGCCGGTGCTCGCGCAGTGGAAATGCATGCGCTCCGGTGAATACGTGCTGGGCATCGAGCCGTCAAATTCCTACATCATGGGCCGCGCCGCGGAGCGCGAAAACGGCACCATCGGCCGTCTCGCGCCATTTGAGACCCGGCGGATGGAGGTCCGCCTGCGCTTCTATCCGCTGTGACGGCCGCACGAATAAAAAAGGAGGCCTGTATCATGCTGTTTATCGAATACCCCAAATGCACAACCTGCCAGAAGGCCAAGAAATGGCTAGATGACCACGGGATCACCTATACCGACCGGCATATCAAGGAAAACCCGCCCACCTATGAGGAACTGAAGGCGTGGCATGCCCGCAGCGGCCTGCCGCTGCGCCGTTTTTTTAACACGAGCGGCCTTGTCTACAAGGCGATGAACCTGCGGGAACGGCTGGACGGGATGAGCGAAGAGGAGCAGCTGCGGCTGCTGGCGACCGACGGGATGCTGGTCAAGCGGCCGCTGGTCGTGCGGGATGATCTGGTGCTGACCGGCTTCAAAGAGACCGAGTGGGCGCGCCTGCTGTAGCCGCAGCGGAACGCCCCTTTATCCATCCCAAAAAGCGGCCTGAGCA
>USCI01000123.1 GCA_900553255.1 uncultured Oscillospiraceae bacterium
TTTCCCCCGACATTCAGGCTTTCCCGGAACAGGCGCAGGCCGAAATCGGCGGCGCCTGCCGTGAAGGTTTCATCGGGCGCGCGGGTGTCCACTGCAGCAGGGCGGATGTCCGCCATCAGGTCTTCGGACGCGCTTGCCGTGCAGCCGGCCAGCCCCAGCAGCAGGGCGGTGCATGCGGCGACGCACAGGGCTTTTTTCATACTCTCATACCCCCTGTCGGTTTTGTTTCAATGTGGTATGCGTCGATTCGCTGTGCAGGAAATAACAATCTTGTCATTCTTTTTCCGCAGAATTCACAAGTTTGTAAACCGGCGTCACAATCTTGTCATAATCCACTTTTTTGCCGAATATTGTGCTATTCTTAACATAAAGAATACAGGGGTGTTTCCCCTTGAGGAAGGGATGCAAAAACCATGAGCGGAAAGCGGGCGGCCGTGTGGCTTGCGGGGATTATTCTATTGGGATTGACGGGGTGCGCCCGTACCGCTCCGCCGGCGGAGATGCCGTCCGGAACGTCCCATGCGGCGGTGCCTGAACGCACGGCGGCGCTGGAGCAGCCCTCCGGTGCGGATACGACCGTCACCGCCGACACGCCGGCAACCAGTACGACCACCTCCACTACGACGGCACCGACCACGACCACCACCACCGCGGCACCGCCGACCACCACGGCGCCTCCCTCTGTGCCCCCGGCGGACAAAAGCGGCCGGACGGCCTATCTGACCTTTGATGACGGGCCGTGTCATCATACGCCGGAATTGCTGCAGGTTCTGGAGGAATACGGGGTGAAGGCGACCTTCTATGTGGTGCGTCCGGCGGATGACGAGTGCCGCGGGTATTACCGCCAGATTGTGGAGGCCGGCCACGAGATTGCCCTGCACACCTATACCCACGACTACAACACCGTGTACACCGATGTGGATGCGTTTTTCGCAGATCTCGACCGGATTGCCGACGTGGTGGAGGAGGAGACCGGTGTGCGGCCGATGCAGTTCCGCTTTCCCGGCGGCAGCAGCAACCAGGTGAGCATTCCGGTGGGAGGCAAGGACATTGTGCGGCGCATCGCACTCGAGAGCTACCGGCGCGGATATGTGTACAACGACTGGAATGTGTCTTCGGGCGATGCGTCGGCAAAAGTATTGACGGTGGAGCAGATCCTCGGCAATGTGGTGGAGAACGCCAAGGCGTTCCGCGAGCCGGTGATCCTGATGCACGACACCGACCGGAACCAGAGCACACGGGATGCCATGCCGCAGATCATTGAACAGCTGCGGGCGGCCGGATACCGGTTTGACACGATTTCCAACCGGTCCGAGCCCTGCCAGCACCGTTCCATTACTAAATACCTTCAGGAGGAACAAAATCTTACATAAGAAATGGAAAAGATCCCGGCCCTGCGGATATTCCGCAGGGCCGGGATGCGTTTGGGCCTCCTTGCCCTTTCGTCCTGCGGAAATGCGGCCCGCCGGCATTCCTTCCCTGCGGGAAGCATGCAGCCGGGGAGTACCAGGCTGCCCGCCGGTACGGCAGCCGGCGCGGGCGCGGTATACGCGATGGCGCATCGCTGCACAGGGGCAAAACGGCAGATATTCTTCGGGGAATATGTTGCGTGCCGGAAAAAGATGTGCTAAGATGGATATATATGTGAATTTTTGGTTTGTTTCGGGACTTTGGCCGGTAAGCAGGTATTGCGCCGCGCGGGAAGGATGGTGAGCTGCAGTGGAGGAACAGGAAAGAAACGGCCCTTCCGGGATGAAGGTTGTGATTGTTGTTCTGGCTGTGCTGCTGGTTCTGAGTGCCGGTGGTCTGGCTGCGCGTTACATATATCTGCGCTGGTTTGCAACGGCGCAGGCAACGGTAACTGTACCGGATAACCTCATCGGTGAAGACGTTTCCCGCACGGAATCGCTGCCGGGCGCGTCGGAGGCATCGCCGGGTGAGGATGGGGGCTCCGCTCCGGCCGCAAAAGCGCCCGCTGCGCAAACCGCTTCTGCGGACAATACCGTGTCGGAAGAGGCCAAAACGCAGGCGGCTTATCTTACCCTGTTTCAGGGACGGCCGGACGCGAACAAGCCCTTTGAGGCGCGCGGGCTTCTGCCGGGAGACAGCGTAACGCAGTATTTCTGCATCAGGGCCTATCACGATGCGGATATACCGCTGTATTTCCGGGCAGAGGTTACCGAAGAAACCAAAGCGCTCGCGGATGTGCTGCAGATACGGGTTACCGACCCGGAGAGCGGTGCAGTGGTTGCCGAGGGAATGCTGGCGGACTTGCAGGGACGGGAGTTTTCCCGCGAGCTGTCGGCTAACGCTGAAGGGGAAAGCACGGTTTATTACCGGGTTGACGTTTCCCTGGATACAGCGGTGGGCAATGCCTATCAGGAGGCTGTGCTAAAGGCGGATTTTCACTGGTATGTCAAGGACGGCGGCCTGACGCCGCCTCAGACCGGCACGGCGGCGGATTTGGCGCTGTGGTGTGTACTGGGGGCATCGGCCCTGCTGCTGATTCTGCTTCTGGTTTTCAAACGCAGAAAGGGGGAGACGCGGCATGGACAGGCCGGATAAAAAGCGCAGGCGGGTTTACGGGAGCATAGCGGCGGTTATCGTGCTGTGCGGTATGCTGGCACTGACCACGTATGCGCTGGTGTCGTCTCTCGTCTCGGTGGAAGGGCATGCCTTTGAAACCGCCCGGGTGGAAATCGAGCTTAATGGCGGAAAGGTGATTTTCGACGCGGCGGATATGAATATCGAACCCGGCTACAGTATCCGTCGGGATTTTACGGTGGAAAACTGCGGGACGGCGGAGGTATATTACCGTCTGTATCTGGAAAATGCGGCCGGCCCCCTGCTGGATGTGCTGGATTTCGCCATCTATGACGGCGATACGCTGTTGTTTGAAGGCGCGGCGGATTCCTTAACGAGGGAAACCCCCTGCGAGGGTGCAGCGCCGCTTGCACCCGGAGAAACCCGGACGCTGACAGCGGTGGTAAAGATGCGCGAAGGCGCGGGAAACACCTACCAGAACGGCGGGATTACCTTTGATATGACGGCGGATGCGGTGCAGGTGCGCAACAATCCGGAGCGGGCGTTTGCCTGACCGGGGGAGAATAGAAGGAGGAGCAAGTATGAGCCGTACGAAAAAGGCGCTGCTGGCGAGCGGCGTATCCCTGCTGGCGTGTGCCGCACTGCTGGCGGGCGCCACTTTTGCATGGTTTACCGACAGTGTGGTCAACACCGGCAACAAAATCCAGGCCGGCAATCTGGCGATCGGCGCGTATGCGTATGATCTGGCAGAGGACGGAGAAGGCAGCTTCAAGATTGAGGGCGTCAACGGCGGTGCGGAGTTTGCGTTCGAGACGGAAGGCCAGAACCTGAAAACGGACAAAACCCCGATCATCAACGATACTCTGTTCGAGCCGGGCGAATCCAATGCGAAGCTGCTGAAGGTCGAAAACGCAGGGACCCTTTCGGCGAAAATCAAGCTGGAGTTTTCCGTGATGGACGGCGGCCTGATGGAGGCGCTGTGGTTTGATTTCGTGAAGGTGGAGAACGGCGCGGCCGTGGGGAACTTCACCCGCCGCCCGATGAGCGAGCTGGAGAGTATCGCGGACGGCCTTGAGCTGCCGCTGCTGGAAAACGGCGATAACGTGCAGTTCATCCTGATCTACGGCATGGACGAAAACGCGGGCAACGGTTTTATGGGAAAAACCTTCACGGCGGATGTGACCATCCTCGCGACCCAGTATACCGGAGAGAAGGACGGCTTCGGCAATGACCAGTACGACAAGGGTGCGGAGTGGCCGCTCAGCGTATGGGACGGCGTCTCGGCAACCGCTCTTGAGCAGCTCGACAAGGATGATGCCGCGCGGACGGTGTCGGTCGGCAGCGCTGCGGATTTTGCCGGCGTCGCTGCGGCGATCAATGCGGGAGAACTCAAGGGCTATACCATTACGCTGCAGACGAATATCGACCTGAACGGAAAGGCGTGGACGCCGATCAGCGGCGGCACGCGGGATGGCGGCTCCTATGAGGGAGAAAATGCGTTTGAAGGGGTTTTTGACGGCAACGGCAACACCATTTCCGGCCTGACCATCACGACAGCCGCAGGCGCGGACGATGCCGTCGGCCTGTTCGGCGTGGTCGACGGCGGCACGGTGAAAAACCTGCAGCTGACCGACGTCAATATCGATGTTCCCGGCAGCGAGCTGGCGGGCGCGGCGGTCGGGCTTCTGGTCGGCGGCGGCACGGTGGATTCCGTCACCGTCTCCGGCCGGGTTAAGGCAACCCGCGGAAACGGAGGCATTGTCGGCCGGGTGCTTAAGGAAGGAACGGTCGTCAACTGCACCAATCATGCCGAAATCAGCGGTACCGGCGCGAATGTCGGCGGTATCGTGGGCGCGGCATACTACACCGCGGAGGGCAGGGAGATGCGCATTGAAAACTGCGTGAACACCGGCGCTGTCACCAGTACGCAGGGAGGCGTCGGCGGCATTGTCGGGCTGTCCTCGGCGGTGGTGGAAGGCTGCACGAATACTGCTCCGGTTACCGGCAACGGTGCCAGTGTGGGCGGTATTGTCGGAGAGCAGCGGGAGTACGGCAGCGTTACCGGCTGCACCAACCGTGCAGCGGTGGTAAACAATAGTAACAGTAGGGGAGATTTCGGAACCGGCGGCGTGATCGGCTGGATCCGTTATTACGGCAATGACAGCGATTATGCCAGCAAGGCGATGATTACGGTCAGCGGAAACCGCAACTCCGGGAATGTTACCGGCGGCGGCTCGGCGGGCGGCATTGTGGGACATATTTATAATGCGGCTGAGGTGACCGGCAACGTGAATACGGCCGGGCTGATCCGTTCCTCCGGATTTGCCGCAGGCGTGGCCGGCAGTCTGCAGTTCTCAGCCGAAAATCGTTTCACCGAGGAGACTATCCAGGTGACCAAAAATGTTTCGACTACGCCGGCCGAAGGTATCCAGGGAGAGTATACCGCTCCGTTTGCCTACATTAATGATGATAAATTTATCGTAGAAGATAACGATACCACGGAAGGCTGAGAGCCGATGTTTCCTCGTGAGCGGAGGACAGGGCGGCAACAAAACGATGAGGAGTTTACGGCATGAAAAAGGCGCTGGCCATAGCCGGGCGGGTGCTGACCGTCCTGCTGCTGGTATTTGCGGTATTTGTCAT
>USCI01000124.1 GCA_900553255.1 uncultured Oscillospiraceae bacterium
CACGCCGCATTTGTGCAACCTGCTATCTGCCAACCAGTTTTTCGACACGCTGAACGCCCGACACAAAATGTCGGGCGTTTTTACCTTATTCCTGGGTGTCCCCGGCATGCTCCGCCGGCGGTTCAGTCGCTGCAACCGTTGTCGGTTCAACAGCCTCGGCCGGCTCAGGGACTTCCTGTTTTCCGAAAGCCTGTGCGTAGGCAAACAGGAGTGCGAACAGGCCAACTGCCAGGTCGATAAATCCGGCCAGCTCACTGGAATTGTAGGCGGCGGTGTTGCCCAGCAGGTACATCCCGAACCGGGTCAGCGGGGCGCTGATCGCCATCAGTGCCGTTCCGAGCGCGTACCAGAAAAGCAGCTTGGAGGGCGTTTCTCCCACCCCGGAAACATACCGGGCAAAGGAGAAGAAAAACAGCAGGATAAAAATGAGCATCACAAAATCATAAAAGCTCTCGGTTACGTTGACGGCGCTGGCATAGGTCATCTCGTACCGCGCCAGACGGAACCAGATCCAGACGGACGGCGCCAGCGCCATCAGCCGGAACACACCGCTGCGGCTGCGGTTTTCCTGCAGCCACTGCAGACCGAGCAGCACCAGAAATACACCGCCCAGTATGCCGCCAACCAGGCTGACGGCCAGAACCACATACTGCAGGCTGCTGGGCTTGGTCATCGCCGGAGCCGGCAGTATGCCTTTGAACTGCCACATAAAAAATTCATACAGGGAGCCCAGTGCCATGACCGCGCCGCAGAGTACGCCGCCGCAAGCCGCGGCGGTCAGCGGCGGGCCGGCCATCACAACCGGCCGCTTTTCGCTGCGCCAGATCAGCAGCGCGGCGGCGAGCAGGGTCAGCAGCATGATGGCGATGACGATATAGCTCAGACGGAACCGTCCGGTGTGCGCCTCCTGCATCATCGGCATCAGCACGATCCGCAGCGTCAGCACAACCGCTGTCATCACCGTGGTCAGAACAACCGCTTTTTTCTTACCGTCCCATTTAGCCTTCATGGCTGACGACACCTTCTTTTTCTTTCTGTCCGACGCGTTCAGCGTTCATTGAGGGGAATATACGACTGTGCATGGGCGATGGCTTTATAGGCGGGGCGGATAATCCTTCCACCGGTGAGGATTTCCTCGATCCGGTGTGCGCACCAGCCGGGCATGCGGGCGACGGCAAACAGCGGGGTGAAAAGGTCGGGATGGATGCCAAGCGACCGGTACACCAGGCCGGAATACATGTCCACATTCGCACACATCACCTTGGAGACGCCCTTGACTTCGGCCATCACGCCGGGAGTCAGGCGCTCCACCGCTTCCAGCAGCCGGAACTCGTCACCGTAACCTTTTTCCTCTGCCAGTTTTACCGCATACTTTTTCAGGATAACCGCGCGGGGGTCGGACAGGGTGTATACCGCGTGGCCCATACCGTAGATCAGCCCGGTGCGGTCGCCCTCCTGCTTGTTGACGATCCGGATCAGGAAACGGCGGATTTCCTCGTCGTTTCCCCAGTCCTTTACGCCGGCCTTGATGCAGTCGAGCATCTGCATGACCTTGATGTTCGCACCGCCGTGGCGGGGTCCCTTGAGAGCGCCGATGGCGGCGCCCATCGCCGAATAGGTATCGGTGCCGGAGGAGGAGAGCACCCGTGCGGCGAAGGTCGAATTGTTGCCGCCGCCGTGCTCCGCATGCAGCATCAGGCACAGATCCAGCAGCCGCGCTTCCTCCTCGGTATAGTTGGTGTCGGCACGGATGGTGCGCAGGATCGTCTCCGAGGTGGACAGCCCATCCACCATTGGATGCACCACCATGCTCTCCCGGTCGTAATGATGCCGCTTGACCTGATAGGCGTACGACATGATGGTGGGCATGCGCGCAATCAGTTCGATGGACTGGCGCAGCACGTTTTCCATCGACAGATCGTCCGGGATATCGTCATAGGAGTACAGAGCAAGCACCGACCGGGCAAGCTTGTTCATGATGTTCGGAGAGGGCGCCTTGATGATCATATCCTCGGCAAAAAACTCCGGAAGCTCCCGGTAACCGGACAGCAACTCCCGGAACTTATCCAGCTGCGCGCGGGTGGGCAGCTTGCCGAACAGCAGCAGCCAGGCGATCTCTTCGAACCCGAAGCGCTGCTCCGCAGTGCAGCCTTCCACCAGCTCGTTGATATCGTACCCGCGGTAGGTCAGCCGCCCTTCCACCGGCGCGCGTTCCCCTTCGTTGAGCACATAGCCGTGTACGTTGCAGATCAGGGTCAGTCCCGCCATTACGCCGCTGCCGTCCGCATTGCGCAGTCCGCGCTTGACATCATACTTTTCAAATTTTTGCGGGTCAATCTGGTTATTTTTTCGGAACTCGTCGCATAAAGCTGTCAGTGTATCGTTGGAAATATGCCGCCCTGTCCGGTCCATGGATGCTCTTCCTCTCTTGAAAATGCTCTCTGGGTTATATAAGAATTAATTATAGACCCAGTCATGCAGAAAGTCAAGGAATCCGGCGAAATATTCCCGGGATCTTTTTTGAAAATGCAATTTTGGGTTGTCAATCTTTCATTTTTTTGAAAGAAAACGGGATTGTATCCGGAAAATCCGGACAAGGACGGCTGACGGATGGGAAAAACTATCATTTTCCTGCGTCAGGCGAAGGCGGGAGGGAGGCGGCGCCATGTGGTGCGGGCAACCCGCTTCCGACCGGGACGGCGGTTATGCAGGCGGGATTGACGGAAAAGGAAATGCGACGACCGGGAAAGGATGAGGCAAGGAATGAAACGTTATTTGGTGCTGGTGCTGATTGTGTTTACGCTGCTGCTGCTTGTGCCGCTGCCGGCACTGGGAAGCCGGGACGGGGACAAGCCCGGCGCCGACGTGTCGAAAACGCCGGCACCGTCGCCGGACGGCAATATATCCGACACCGGCTCCGCACCGGAGGAAAATGCCACCTTTAAAATCCTGAATACGGCTACCGGCGAGGTGGTCGAGATGGGGGAGCGCGAATTTGTGATCGGCACCGTCGCCTCCGAGATGCCGGCATCCTACCACACCGAAGCGCTTAAGGCGCAGGCGGTGGCTTCCTATACCTATTATTCGGCCAAGCGCGCCAAGGCGCGGGAGGAACCGGAGGAGGCGCTCAAGGGGGCGGATTTTTCGGATGTACCCGCGACCTTCCCCGAGACCTATACCGAAGAGGGGTTGCGTGAGCGGTGGGGCGACAATTTTGATACCTATTATAATAAGATCTGCGTCGCGGTGGATGAGGTGATGGGGAAGACGATTACGTATGACGGGCAGCTGATTTATGCCGCCTATCACGCCATCAGCAGCGGAACCACCGAAACCGGCGTACCGGTGTGGAATGTGGATTATCCGTATCTGCAGTCGGTTCCGAGTCCCGGCGACAAGCTGTCTCCGCAGTATTCCTCCGAGGCGTCATTTACCGCGGAGCAGTTTTCCGCCGCGGTCAGCGGGATTGCCGACGGTTTGAATCTCAGCGGGGATCCAGCCGGCTGGATTACCGGGGAGGCGGAGCGCACCGCGGCCGGGACGGTGACGGCGCTGACGGTGGGCGGGGTCAGCCTGACCGGCCAGCAGGTGCGGGAGGCGCTGGAGCTGCGTTCCGCCTGCTTTACCGTCGAGTGGCGGGAAAATACCTTTCTGTTCACCGTTCAGGGATACGGTCATGGGGTGGGGATGAGCCAGTACGGCGCCGATTACCTCGCACGGCAGGGCTCCACCTATGAGGAGATCCTGCATTACTATTATACCGGGGTGGTCATCTCCTGATTTCGTTTGACAGCCGGGCCGGGTGGGTGTAAACTGAAAGCAGGGAAACCGAGACAAAGGATGGAGCACACCGGACATGAAAAAACTGATTCTGATCGGGCGCACGGGCTGCGGGAAAACCACGCTGACGCAGGCGCTGCTGGGCAAAAAGCTCGTTTACCACAAAACGCAGGCGGTCTATCACGGCAGCGTATTGATCGACACGCCCGGGGAGTATGCGGAAACCAAGCAGCTCGGCGGCGCGCTTGCGGTGTATTCGTATGAGGCGGATGTGGTGGGACTGCTGCTGAGCGCGGCAGAGCCGTATTCGCTTTACCCGCCCTGCGTGACGGCGTCGGCCAACCGCGAGGTGATCGGAATCGTCACCCAGATCGACCGGCCGAACGCCGATCCGGACCAGGCGGAGCGCTGGCTGCGGCTGGCGGGCTGTCAAACGGTATACCGGGTCAGCGCCCGTACCGGTGAGGGGCTGGCGGATGTGCTTAACCATCTGCGGGAATCGGACGATGATCCCTGTGCGCTGCCGGCGGAATAATCCCGCCGGACGGCGTGAACACTACATTTTACGGGAGGACGCGTGCCGCCGTCAGGCGGGCGGTATTCCCAGCGCGGAAGAAAGGAGCGGATTATTATGGCAGGCGACATCATTTTGACCATCGGCCGGCAGTACGGCAGCGGCGGCCGGGAAATCGGCCGGAAGATTGCGGAAAAACGCGGCATGGCGTTTTACGACAAGGAGCTGCTCACCCTTGCCGCAAAGGAAAGCGGCATGAGCGAGGACATTTTCGAGCACTACGACGAGACGCCCGCGAGCAGCCTGCTGTATTCGCTCTCCATGAGCGCCTCTGCTCTCGGTGCCGGGGGTGTCTACGCCAATGTGCCGCTGCACCACCAGGTGTTCCTCGCGCAGTTTGACGCGATCAGGAAGGCCGCGCAGCAGGGGCCGTGCGTGATCGTCGGCCGCTGTGCGGATTACGCGCTCGCGGATGACCCCCGCCGGCTGAGCGTTTTTATCCATGCGCCGGCTCAGGTGCGCCTTGAGCGGGTGTGTACGCTGTATGGACTGTCCCGCCGTGAGGCGGAGACGGCCATGGCCAAAACCGACAAGCGCCGCGCCAACTATCATAATTTCTATTCGGACAAAAAGTGGGGTGCGGCCACCACCTACCATTTGTGTGTGGATTCGAGCATCAACGGCATTGACGGGACGGTCGAGCTGCTCGACCGGTTTATGGACAACTGGAAGCGCTGAGCGCCAAAAAGCCGCGGCGGGATTTTCCCGCCGCGGCTTCAGCTTGTCAAAGAAGGAGGCGTTTTGCTCAGGCGAAGCGCCTTTTTCTTTTG
>USCI01000125.1 GCA_900553255.1 uncultured Oscillospiraceae bacterium
CCGATGCGGCGTCTCACGCCGCATTTGTGCCACTTGCTATCTGCCAACCAGTTTTTCGATACGCTGAAAGACCCGCATGCTGTGGCATGCGGGCCTTTTTGTCTTGACATCCGGACGCAAATCCAGTATGATTAAACGCGTTAATATACGCCGCTGTGGTGGAATCGGCAGACACAAGGGACTTAAAATCCCTGGCCGGAAACGGTGTGCGGGTTCAAGTCCCGCCAGCGGCACCACGTCGTCGCGGACTGCGTATCGTTCGCGACGGCGTTTTCTTTTTCAAAGCAAACGCCATCTCTCACTCACTTCGTCGCTCCTCCTTTCCGCAAAAGGTCACGCTCGCGTCGCCTGTTCGCTTGCAAGCGCGCTCACAACGGCTTTGGCTCGCTACCAACCTTTTGCGGGTGCGTCTGCGGTGTATGGGAGTTTTCTCAAGTCCTATAATTCCACTCGGACCAGACCTGCGGTCGGCAATTCGTGATGAGTTGCCGGCTTTTTTTGTTGTGTGGCTCGACCGGGAGCAGACAGACAAGTCTCCACTGTGTTCCCAGACCTGCGGTCGGCGGACCTGCGGTCGGCGGACCCGCGGTCGGCGGTTCGCAATGAGCCGCCGGCTGCTTTTTGTTGAGTAGCTCGACCATAAGCGGGCAGACAAGTCTCAACTATGTTCCCAGACCTGCGGTCGGCGGTTCGCAATGAGCCGCCGGCTGCTTTTTTACCGTTCGCCGCCGCGTTTGTCCCATTTTGCCGCCGGCATATTGACAAATCCTTTGAGCGGCTTATAATTGACAGAGGCAATAATTGACAGGTCAACTGTTTTAGGGGGGAGAGCGATGGAGCGGACGTTTCATATGCTGCTGTACCGCGCCTTTCACGCGCAGCGCCATTACCTGCGGCCGTGCCTGGGCGAAATCGGGCTGGAGGTCGGGCAGCCGAAGCTGCTCGGCTACCTGGCCGGACACGGGCCCTGCCGGCAGCGGGAGCTGGCCGACTATTTCGAAATCGATTCGGCGGCGGTGTCCCGGATGCTGGATTCGCTGGAAAAGGGCGGGTTTGTCACCCGGAGGATGGACGAGGAAAGCCGGCGCAGCAACCTGATTGCGCTCACCGACAAGGGGCGGCAGGCGCAGCAGCGCTGGCAGGAGCACTGCCGGGAGATGGAGGATATCATGCTGCAGGGGTTCAGCGACGAGGAAAAGGCGCGCTTTGCCGACTACCTGTCCCGCGCCTGGCAGAATATCCGTGACAGAAGAGGGGATGGCACATGCGGGACCTGAAATACCTGCTCCGGTACCTGGGGCCGTACCGGAAGGACATGGTGATCGGCGCGCTGCTGATCGTGGTCGAAACCGGCTTTGAGCTGGTGATCCCGCTGCTGATGGCGGATCTGATCGACATCGGCGTGGCGAACCGGGACATGACGTACATCCTGCACAAGGGCATCCAGATGGGGATCTGCGCGCTGCTGTCGCTGGTCACCGGGCTGCTGTACGCGCGGTTCGCGGCCCGGGCCGCCTACGGCTGGGGCGCAAGCATCCGGGAGGCGCAGTACGGGCGGGTGCAGGACTATGCGTTTTCCAACCTGGATCATTTTGAGACCTCGTCCCTGATCACCCGCATGACCACCGATGTGACGGTGCTGCAGAACGCGGTCATCGGCGGGTTCCGGCCGATGGTGCGCGGCCCGGTGATGCTGGTGATGGGGGTGGCGCTGTCCTTCTGGATGAACCCGTCGCTGGCGGCGGTGTTTCTCCTGTGTGCGCCGGTGCTGGGGGCGATCCTGTTTTATATCGTGCATAAGATCGCACCGATGTACACGCGGCTGCAGAAGGCGGTGGACAAGCTCAACAGCACCGTGCAGGAGGGGCTGACCGCCATCCGCGCGGTCAAGGCGTTTGTGCGCCGGGAGTACGAGGAGGAAAAATTCGAGGAAGTCAACCGCACGCTCATGGAGGACAGCCAGAACACCTTCCGCTACGCGGTGCTCAACCTGCCGGCGTTCCAGCTGATCCTGTATACGGCGGTGGTGCTGATCATGTGGTTCGGCGGGAATATGATTCTCGACGCCTCGCTGCAGGTGGGGGATCTGACCGGCTTCCTCAGCTATGTCTTCCAGATCATGAACTCGATGATGATGATCTCCAACGTGTTTTTGCTGCTGACCCGTTCGCTGGCCAGCGCCCGCCGCATCCGGGAGGTGCTCGACGAAAACGTGGTGCTCACGTCGCCGGAAAACGGGGCGGCGCAGGTGCCCGACGGCAGCGTGGATTTTGAGGACGTGTCCTTCAAATACAACCCCGACGCGCAGGAATACGCCCTGTCCGGCGTCAGCCTGCATATTGCGGCGGGGCAGACGGTGGGGATCCTGGGGGGAACCGGCTCGGCGAAGAGCACGCTGGTGCAGCTGATCCCCCGTCTGTATGACGCGACGGCGGGCGTCGTCCGGGTCGGCGGCCGGGACGTGCGCGGGTACGACCTGCAGGCGCTGCGGGACGCGGTCGGGATCGTGCTGCAGAAAAACGTGCTGTTTTCCGGCACGGTGCGGGAAAACCTCCTGTGGGGCAATCCGCAGGCGGACGACGGGGAGCTGTGGGCGGCCTGCCGGGCAGCCTGCGCCGAGGAGTTCCTCCGGCGTATGCCCAAGGGGCTGGACACCGACCTGGGGCAGGGCGGCGTCAACATATCCGGCGGGCAGAAGCAGCGGCTGTGCATCGCCCGCACCCTGCTCAAGCGGCCGAAGGTGCTGATTTTCGACGATTCGACCAGCGCGGTGGACACCGCCACCGAGGGCGAGATCCGCCAGGCGCTGGCCGGCCTGACCGGGGTGACCAAGATCATCATCGCCCAGCGGATCACCTCGGTGATCGGCACCGACCTGATCGTCATCCTGGAGGACGGGCACGTCCATGCGGCGGGCACCCACGCGCAGCTGCTCGAAAGCGACCCGATTTACCAGGAAATCTATGCCTCGCAGATGAAAAGGGGGGATACCGATGCCGGCACGGCAGCTCAGCGGCAAGAAGCCTAAAAACTTTTCCGGCACCCTGCGCACGCTGCTGTCCTACATGGGGCGGCACCGGCTGCTGCTGCTGGCGGTCGCGGTGCTGGTCACCGTCAGCGCCCTGGCGAACCTGCTGGGGAACTACATGATCCGCCCGGTTGTCAACAACCTGGCCGCAGGCGATATGGGGCGGCTGGTGTCGGGTGTCGCGGTGACGGCGGTGATCTACCTGGTCGGCGTCGTCTCGGCGTACGGCTACACCCAGATCATGGTGCGGGCGGCGCAGAAGGTGCTGTTTGATATCCGCCGGGACCTGTTCGCCCACATGCAGACCCTGCCGCTGCGCTTTTTCGACAGCCAGCGCCACGGCGACGTGATGAGCTATTTCACCAACGACGTCGATACCATCGCGGACGCGCTGAACAACAGCTTTGCGATGGCGATCCAGAGCTTTATCCAGATGGTCGGCACGCTGGCCATCCTGTTCATCCTCAACTGGCGGCTGTCGCTGGTCGTGATGGTATGCTATGCGGCGATGTTCCTGTACGTCCGCTTCAGCGGGCGCCGCAGCAAGGCCTATTATACCAGGCAGCAGGCCTGCCTGGGCGACCTCGACGGCTATATCGAGGAGATGGTGAACGGGCAGAAGGTGGTGAAGGTATTCAACCACGAGCAGGCGAACCGGGAGGCCTTCCACGCCAAAAACGAAGCGCTGCGCCGGGCCGGGACCGGTGCGCAGGCGTTTTCGGCGACCATGGTGCCGGCGATCGTCAGCATTTCCTATGTCAATTACGCGATTGTGGCGGTGCTCGGCGGGATCATGGCGATGAACGGCATGACCGACGTCGGCAGCCTCGCGAGCTACCTGGTGTTTGTGCGGCAGGCCGCCGCGCCGATCAACCAGTTCACCCAGCAGAGCAACTTCCTGCTGGCCGCGCTCGCCGGCGCGGAGCGGGTGTTCGAGGTGATGGCTCAGCCCCCGGAGGCGGACGAGGGAAAGGTGGAGCTGGTGGCGGTGCCGGCCGCCGGCGGGGAAACCGCCGGCTGGGCCTGGCGGGACACCGACGGCACCTGCGTCCCGCTGCGGGGGGACGTGCGGTTTAAGGAGGTGGACTTCGGCTATGACGAGGGGCACCCGATTCTGAAGAAAATCAGCCTGTACGCCAAGCCCGGCCAGAAGATCGCGTTTGTCGGCTCGACCGGCGCGGGGAAGACCACCATCACCAACCTGATCAACCGCTTTTACGACGTGCAGGGCGGCAGCGTGGTGTACGACGGGTTCGACGTGCGGGATATCCGGAAGGCTGCGCTGCGCCGCTCGCTGGGGATCGTGCTGCAGGACACCCACCTGTTTACCGGGACGATTGCGGAAAACATCCGCTTCGGCAAGCTGGATGCGACCGACGAGGAGGTGCGGGCGGCCGCCCGCATCGCGAACGCGGATTCCTTCATCCGGCGTCTGCCGCAGGGCTACGCCACCCGGATCACCGCCGACGGCGCGAACCTCTCGCAGGGGCAGCGGCAGCTGCTGGCCATCGCGCGCGCCGCGATTGCCGACCCGCCGGTGCTGATCCTGGACGAGGCGACCTCCTCGATCGATACCCGCACCGAGGCGCTCATCGAAAAGGGGATGGACCGGCTGATGGAGGGCCGCACGGTGTTTGTCATCGCCCACCGCCTGAGCACGGTGCGCAATGCGGATGCGATTATGGTGCTCGAGCACGGGCAGATCGTGGAGCGGGGAACCCACGACGACCTGCTCGCGCAGCAGGGGATGTATTACCGGCTGTATCACGGGATGCTGGAGCTGAGCTGAAAAGGCTGCGGACGGCGCCGCAGCCGCTGCCCGCCGGGTACGGGCGCTTTGGTGCACGGTTCCCCGGACAGTCGGAAAAAGGCTGCGGGCCGTTTAATACGGCCCGCAGCCTCAGCTTGTCAAAGAAGGAGGCGTTTTGCTCAGGCGAAGCGCCTTTTTCTTTTG
>USCI01000126.1 GCA_900553255.1 uncultured Oscillospiraceae bacterium
CATCGTTTCCATCGGTCAGGTTCTGCGGAACCGCATACGGATTGCTCCCGTCCGATACCGTGACTGTTTTTCCCAGCGCGATATTCGGCCGTTCGCCGCGGGCTTTCAGCTCCATAAGCTGGAAATAATAACTGGGCACGTCAACCCCGTCGACCTTGGTGAATTCCGGCCCGTACTTTGTCGCTGTGATCCGGATCTGTGATCCTCTCACCGCCTCAAAGGTGAAGACATCATATGTGCCTGATCCCGACGGGTTGGCTGTCTGATATCCCGTTTTCGTCACAACGGTAACCCAGTCGGCACCATCCCAGATATCAATGGTGAAATCGTATGGACAGCCCTTGTTATATCCGTCGAACCGGGTCAGGAACGACACTTCGGAAATGTCATACATCGTCTCCAGATCCACCGTAAAGGAAATAGGCTGGCACTCCTCTTCGGTGGCAAAAAAGTTCGCGCTGGAACACAGGGTCGCATCGTTTCCATCGGTCAGGTTCTGCGGAACCGCATACGGATTGCTCCCGTCCGACACCGTTACCGTTTTTCCCAGCGCGATATTTTCGTCATCCGCCCGCGCAAACAGGGCAGAAAACGGTGCGCCGGCAAACAGCGCCAGGCAAATGACCGCTGACAGAAAAAGAGATAAAGCCCTTTTCATCCGTAAACCCTCCCTAAATTTTGAATACAATGCGCCTCTTTTTAGGAATTTTACCATAGTCTTCCGCATTTATACAAGGTACAATTTTTAGATTTATGCATGATTTGTTGGATGTTATATCTATATAATTCTGCAATTCTCGCCAGTCATTAGACATAAAAACGATGAATTCGCCTATTTTCTGAATTCAGCGACGAATCCCCCCGCATGGCTGCGGTCCGTGTTTCGCCGCCTGCGTTTTCTTCAGCATAGCAGCACCACCCCTTTTATTTTGGCCGCTTGAACGCTCATCTCTGTATCAGCTAACAGGGCTGCATCGCGCCGCACCCTGTCCACTTAAAATCCGTTATAAATAAACAAGCAAAAACCGGCTTGGCATAAAGGATAGCGCTTGATATAATGGATATACTTTTATGGTTGCCTGGCTCATAACGCGAAGCCAACAAACACTGTACATAAAAAAGTGGGCAATGTTTTCTTTATTCCAGGAAAGGACGTGGGCAGTATGAATCTGCTGATGAGTGACCGGCCGCTGAGTGTCTCCCTGCCAGCCGAAAGCCGGTATGTGGATCTGTCCGGCCTGAAAATCGCCGGCTGTGTGGGCTGCTTCGGCTGCTGGGTCAAGACGCCGGGCAAATGTGTCATCCGAGACGACGCGACAGCCGTATATCCGCTGATTGCCCGCAGCGAACGGCTGCTTTATGTCACACGGCTTCAGTACGGTTCCTATGCCGTGCCAATGAAAACCATGCTCGAGCGTGCCATCCCGATCCAGCAGGCCTTTATCCGCCTGCTCGACGGTGAAACGCATCATGTGCAGCGGGCCGTGCGGGAAAAGGATGCGGTTATCCTGGCCTACGGAGATATTCCGGCGGAAGAACGTGCTGTTTTTGAACGTTTGGTTTCACGCAACGCTAAAAACATGCTGTTCTGTTCCCATCGTATCCGTTACGTTTCAGAGGAAGATCTGCCGCAGGCAGTCAACGAGGAGGTGGCTTTATGGAGCGTCTGCTGATCGTCAACGGCAGTCCGCGGGCACCGCGGTCAAATTCCAAACAATACGCCGCCATTTTCCGGAAGGCCTTTCATGGAGACGTGGAAGAATATCTGGTCACCGCCCAAAAACACGCCTCTTTGTGCGACAGTCTCCATGGCTTTTCCGATATCCTTTTGGTTTTCCCGCTGTATGCCGATGGGCTGCCCGCCGTACTGCTGTCCTTTCTGGAGGTGATGGCCTCCCGCCTTCCTGCTGAAAGACCAAACATCCATGTCCTGGTCAACTGTGGTTTTATCGAGCCGGAGCAGAATCTTGTCGCCTGCGATATGGTTCGGCTGTTCTGCCGGCAGACCGGCTGTCCCATCGGGTCGATGCTGCGCATCGGAAGCGGTGAAGCGATTCTGCAGACACCTTTCGCCTTTATGGTCAAACGGAAAATCCGGCTGCTCGCCAGGGCTGTCGCCTGCAGAACGCCAAAGGAGTTTCAGGTTACCATGCCGCTGTCCAAAACAAGCTATATCAACGCCTCCACGAAATTCTGGATCCGCTACGGTGAGAAAAACCATATCACCAAGCAGCAGATGGAGACCATGCAGATTGAGGGAGCAGACCTCTGATGTCCGCAACAATGCCCCGCGGCAAAGCTGCAGCTTTGCCGCGGGGCATTGTTGCGGGCCGAGGATCAGCCGCTGCCCTTCCACCGCTTCTTCCAGAGGTTGTAAAACGCCTGATCGGCGCACCATCCGGCTCTGCGGGATATGCCACCGAAAACCGTGCCGTAAAATCGCTCACCCCGTCTCGTCCCGCTGTGTATACTGCCAAAAAGGAGGATGCATATGGAAAGCCGCTACCCGTTTGTCAATACGCCGCTGCCCTATGCTTACGATGCGCTGGAACCGTTTATCGACGAAAAGACCATGCACCTGCATCACGACAGGCATTTGCAGACCTATATCGATAATTTGAATGGCCTGCTCAAGGATTGCCCTGCCCTGCAGTGCCTTACACTGGAAAAGCTGCTGACTAGCCCCTGCCGGATTCCGGCCCCGCTTGCGGTGCCGGTTCGCAACAATGCCGGCGGTGTGTATAATCACCGCTTTTATTTTGCCGGCATGGCGCCGCCTTCCGGCACGCCGGTACGGGGGAGGCTGTATTGTGAAATCGGCCGGCAGTTCGGCGGCCTCGACCGCTTCAAGGCACTGTTCAAAGCGCAGGCACTGGAGGTTTTCGGCTCCGGTTATGCCTGGCTGGTGCAGGAGAGAGGAAGACTGAAAATCACCGCCACCCCTAACCAGGACACTCCGCTTGCCCAGGGACAATCTCCGCTGCTGAACATCGACGTATGGGAGCATGCGTATTACCTCAAGCATTATAATCAGCGCGCCGCATATATCGACGACTGGTTCGCGGTGGTGGACTGGAACCGTGCAGAACAGCTTTTTGAGGCGCTGTGCCGCCGGCGGCCCAGATGAGAAAAACAGGCCTGTGATTTTCACAGGCCTGTTTTTCTATCGTTTATTGCGGTTTCCGTTTTGCTTTCACAGCCACCGCACCAATCCCGGCGCTCGACATCAGCAGAATAAATGCCAGCATCACAAAAGAGGCATCCCTGCCGGTCACGGGTGGGTTTTGCTCTCCGGAGGAAGGATCCTCCGGTTCGGTGGCCCCGCCGATGGCATCAATTTCTGCCACCTCCCGATAGCCGCAAACTGAGCAGGTTCTTTCCTGGCTTCCCTTTTCGGTTGCGGTCGGGTCTTTGGTAACCACCCACTGGCCAAAGGTATGCGCAGCGCTTTGCAGCTTGTCGCCGCATTCGCATTCTTCCCAATGCCCGTTTTCATCCGATTTATAGCTGTAGCTATGCTCGCCTTTTGCAATCGTAACCTCTTCGAGGGTGGTTTCCACCGTGGCATCGCTGTCTTTATAATACTTACTGCATACAGAGCAGCGATAATATTCAAGGTTTCCGGCCTCATAATGCGTCGCCGGTTTTGCCTCGGTCTTTACCAAATTATGCGTGTGCTCAAGCTTCGGAATCGTTGTACCGGAAGCAATCTTTTTACCGCAGTCCTTACAATAGGTGTCGCCGGTATAGCCTTCCTGTTCCTCCGTCGCAGCGACCGCGTCGCGCACTTCGGTTTCGCCGTGTTTCGTGCCGTCCACATCGCCGTACTCAAAGGTTTCGTCGCTCTTGTCGCCGCAGACCGAACAGCTCTTGTAATAGACGGCCTTCTTGGTGCAGGTCGCGGCCGACTTCAAATATTCGGCATCGACTTTCTCCACATAACTGTGGTTGCCTTCCGCGCAGCTGCTGTAATAGAGAATGGCTTTGTTGGCAGCCGCTGTCAGCTGCTCGGCATACCCATCCTTGTTTATCTCCGCATGCTCTTTAAAAGTGTCGGGATCAATGGTCACGCCGAACAGGGCGCCGACATAACAGCAGCCGGCCACATATTTGCCGTAGCTGTTCGCATGCTGGTAATTGCCGTCGTCTTCATTGACAATCGTGTAATCGCCCAGCGCCTCTCTAGCATATTCAAAGCCAAGCCCGGACGGGATGATCGCAAGGCCGTTCGCTTCTGCGGCCGCTTCGTAATTTGCCTTGATCTTAGAAAAGTCCTTATCCGGATCGTTCTCCCAGGTACCCCACGCCCACACCTCATGGATCATGAGCCGTGCATCCGGGCAAAAGCCCTTGACATACTCGATCAGCTTCGGCAAATCGGCAAAGCTGGATGCATCAAGCGACGTATAGCTCTCCTGCTGGAACACAATAACATCCCAGTCCATGTATTCCAGAGCTTCCTGGATGGTTGCACACTTCTCCGGATCCGGGGAATCCCAGCTCGCCGCTTCCTGTTTTATGGTCGTGCGCTTGCCGGTGGGATCGGTGATTTCAAATTTGAACACCGCTTTATTGTTTACCGCCGCCTCGTAATGCCTCGCAATCGTACAGGACGGAAATTTCAGATACCCAAAGGTCAGCGAAAGACCGTTCACCGCCGCAATTTCCGACGCATAGGCAGAAGCATTTTCCGAGAAGCTGTTGCCGATGGTCAAAACCTTAAGGGATTCGTCGGGTTCCGGCTCTTCCGGCTCATCGCCGGTACCCTCACCGCTCCACAGCTCGAACTCGGTCGGACGGGCGTTGCCGGTCGGCACCGTGCTCAGCACCGCCACATAGCGGACGTTTTTACCGATTTCCACGTCCGTCGCGGTATTCGCCGGCACCGACACGCCGTCCTCCACCAGGCTTTCGGCCGTGTACAGGCTCTCCAGCGCCGCGGACGCGTACACCCGG
>USCI01000127.1 GCA_900553255.1 uncultured Oscillospiraceae bacterium
CACCCCACTTGTTATTCAGTATACCATACTGTCTAACAAATGGGGTGCTGTTCACAGGCCGTCCGTTTTATTTTTTTCGGATTCCGAACAACCTTTGTTCACCGCCTTGACGGCGGTGTTTTTTCCCCATATAGTAAAAACGCCGGTTCAGTAAACGTCCGGATGCATATCGCGGTAGCGCGCGGCGCTTTCCTGCAGCTCCGCAAAGGTGCGGATCTCATCCATTTCCAACAGGGCGCGCCGGGTAGCGTCGGGCAGCGCGTTGAAATATTCCTGGCTGCTCATATCCCGGTCCAGCAGGTCGGTCAGACATAAATGCACATATTCGGACATGGCTTCACCTCCTGAAAAGGGGGATTTTTTGACCGCGGATGGACAGACGCACATGCCGTTTTTTGACGATGCACGTCAGATTTATTGTGACCAAATCCAGCGCCGATACGACGGAGGATACTGGAAACGGCATTTTTTGACCATTTTTTGCGGATATTGTCTCATTTTACCGGTGAAAAACAGGGAAAGAAAGGAAGACCAGAAGGATGGATTTCAAAGCACAGGCTATTCGGGAGCTGAAGGAGTTCCGGCTGAAAAAGCAAGCCATCCAGCGGCTTGAGGAACGCATAGCCATTCTGCAAAGCAGCGGCGATCCGGCCAGCCTGGCGGAAATCCGCACGCTTTCCCGCCAGCATGCCGCCGTTTCCGGCCTCACCGCCCTCACCGAGCAGTGCCTGGCGCAGCTGACCGCGCCGCAGCGGCTGGTGCTGGAAAAATTTTATATCGACCGCTGCCCGCATCATGTGGAATGGCTGATGGAGCATTTTTGCGTAGAGCAATCCCAGGTGTACCGACGCAAAGAGGAGGCTCTGGCCTGCTTTATCCTCGGAATGTATGGGTCGCAGAGCGCGTAGATGGGGTTTGTCGACAAAAAACGACAGTGTATTTGGGTAAATCGCTGTTTTTGAAAAAAATTAGCGAAATGCTGCCATTTTCCTTCGCTTTTTCCGTCTTTTATACTGGAAGGGCCGTTAAACGGCCGTGCCGTAACATACCATGTGGAAAAAAGGAAGGGTAGCAGAATGACGATCAGCGGGCTGCGGAAGAAGAGGAAAATCAAAAGCTGCGACATGGCCGAATATCTGGGACTGACAGCACCGGCGTACAGCGACAAGGAGCGGGGACGCCGCCGGTTTACCGCCGTGGAAGCGGCGAAGCTGTGCCGGATTTTCGGGGTGCGCATCGAAGAAATTGATGATTTTAACGACGAACAGGATGTGGCCTGCAGCCGGGTCGCTTCTCTGGAGGCGTATCGCAAAAAGGCGTGAGAAAACAGCAGGAAAGAAGCAGGGGGCCCCGGCGGATTCGCCGGGGCCCCCTGCTCTGAATGTTTATGGCGATTTGCTGATTGACAACAGGGGCTGGACTCGTATACGATAAAAACAGGGGGGAAAATATGTTTGAAAAATGCTTCAACCGTCCGTATGACAGCGTGGAGTTTCCCTATTTTGTCCCGCGTGAGGAGTTGGACTATAACCGGGAATATGCCCAAAGGATGATTCAGGAAAAATGGGTTGACTACCGCTGGCGGGAGGATGTTGATCGCGGCGGCTGGAGACGCAATCAGGAAGCGGCGCAGCGGATTGCCGCACATGGCGGCCGGATTCTGGAAATCTGTGCGGGACCGGGAGGCGGTTTTGTCCCGGCGACGCTGATGACCGATTATGACGCCCATATCATGATAAGCGATCTGTGTCCAACGGTTGTCCGCGAATGGCAAAGGCTTTTCCGGGAGATGGACAATCCTCCGCCCAATGTGGAATTTGCGGCGCTCAATGTATGCGATCTGCCGTTTGCTGACAACAGCCTTGACGTGGTTTCCGGAAACGGGGCGATTATCAATATCGAGGGGGATCGGGACAAGGCGCTCAGAGAAATCTACCGCGTGTTGAAACCAGGGGGACTGTTTGTATTTGATTTCCTTTATGTGACGGAAGATTACTACAAAACGATGCCGGAGCATGCCCGGGAGATCATCAAGAAGAGGTATCCGGGTATTTTTTGGGATATGCTGGATATTTTTGATTCACTCGGCTTTTCGCAGACCGAGACCGTCGCGCAGGGCGAATGGTCGAACAAAGGGGACGAAAGCACCCTGGCCGATCTTTGCAGAAGTTTGGGTGTGGAAATTGTGTTTTCCGGTTTTCTGCGCTACTGTGTAAAGTAGCCGGACGGCAGGGCGTATTGCACAGAGGCACCGGGGTAGGCCATATGGCCTACCCCGGTGCCTCTTATGTTCAGCGCGTCAGCAATCCGCTTTATTCAGCGGGCGGCAGAACGACGGATATTTGATCGCTTCGGGCTTGCAGGAGTCCTCTGCGTCGGTGTGGTTCTCGTCGGCGGAAATTTTCCAGCCGGCGGCGGGATTCTGTTCGGGGTCGGAACAGTTGATGATCTTCATCTCCGGTTCAATGGTCATTGAGCGCACCTCCTTTCTCCACAGTCCCAGTATATGCAGCGGGAAGGAAGGGTGTCCGGGAAAACCGGCGGTCCGGTTTACCGAAAAGGCGGACATCCCGGAAACGGCAGGACCGAGACCGGTGGGGCCGGGGCTGGCAGAGACGGGGCCGGCGGCAGGGCGGGATTCAGGCAAAGACGCAAACGCACGGGGCAGCGCTTGCGGGATTCCGGCGGCTTCCGGCCGCATTGCAGCCGGAATTGTATGTCTGCCCCAGCGGGGCGCCGCTCTTCCACGCAAATGCACCGCCCGGGGAATGCCCGTGTGTTACCGTTACCGCATGGGCGGGATTCCGAACGGAGCGGCTCCCGCGGATTTCTTGGAAAGCGGTTGGTCCATCGCCGGCATGCGCTGCAACACCAGGGCACAGAAAACCGCCGCCCGGCTGCTGCCGGGCGGCGGTTTGCCTTTATTCCTGATTCTCGTTGGCCTGTTCCTTGGCTTTGGCCGGGTTGCGCAGCACCTGGCGTGCCTGCCGGATCTCGGTGAGGTGATGGGCGAGGGTTTCCTCGGTGCGCTTGAGCACATCCTCGGCAAAATCGTTCGCGCCGCGGCGCATCTCCCGGGTCTTCATCTGCACCTGGCCGAGCATTTCGTCCGCCTTCTGCTGCGCCTGCTTGACCACCTCTTCCTGAGCGACCAGGCGCCGGGCGCGCTCCTCCGCGTTGCGGACGATGCCCTCCGCCTCCCGCTTGGCGGTGGCGATGATGTCGGCACGGTCAGCCACGATCGCCTTGGCCTGGCGGATTTCCGACGGCATGTTGCCGCGAATATCATCGACGATATTGCGCAGGCGCTCTGCCTCCACCATGCATTTTCCGCCGGACAGCGGGAAGCTCCACGCCTTGTCCAGCATATCGTCAATTTGTTCGAGCAGTTCTTCGACCGTCATTCTTGACCCTTCCTTTCCTCTGTAAGCCATCACGTTGCGGCCGGGGCCGTTATGCCTTCTTCAGGCCGGCGTTTCCAATCTTCTGCCGGATGTCCGGTACGATGCAGGTGGGAACAAAATCGGAGATTTCTCCCCCGAGTGTGGCCACCTGCTTGACCAGGCTCGACGAGAGATACATATTTTCGGCGGTGGTGGTCAGAAACACCGTTTCCGCCTCCGGGTTCAGCCGGCGGTTGGTCAGCGCCATCTGAAATTCGTATTCAAAATCCGACAACGCGCGCAGGCCCTTGACAATCACCCGGGCGTCATGCTCCCGCGCATAATCCGCGAGCAGGCCGCCGTAGGAATCCACCTCGACGTTCTCCAGGCCGGAGGTGGCGCGGCGGAGAAAATCCATCCGCTCCTCCTTGGTGAACATCGGCTGCTTGGCCAGGTTGGTGACCACCAGCACGATAACCCGATCAAACATCGACGCCGCGCGGCGGATAATATCCAAATGGCCGTAGGTGACCGGGTCGAAGCTGCCCGGACAGACCGCTGTTATCATACTTCCATCCCTTTCTTCTCCGGCAGGGCGGTCAGTCCGCCTGGGCGCGGTACAGATGCAGCAGCACCTTGCCGTACCGATACACCCGCATCAGCCGGAACGCGCCCGCCTGCTCCGGCAGGGTCTGGGAGGTGTCGGTTTCGCAGACGATCACCCCGCCGGGGTTCATGCATGCGGCGGTGGGCTGCAGCAGCGCCGCCGCCAGCCCGGAGGCGTACGGCGGGTCGAGCAGCGCGATGTCGAACCGCCCGCTGCGCCGCGCGAGATAGCCCGCCGCGTCGGCGGCGAGCACCTGCGTGTGCTCATGCAGCCCGCAGGCCCGCAGGTTACGGCGGATGACCTCCACCGCGGCGGGATTTTTATCCACAAAAACACAGCTTTCGGCACCGCGGCTGAGCGCTTCGATGCCAAGCTGCCCGGAACCGGCGAACAGGTCCAGCACCCGCCGTCCCTCAATCTCGAACTGCAGGATGCTGAACAGCGCTTCCTTCACCCGCTCGGCGGTCGGCCGGGTTTCCTCCCCCGGCAGGGTCTCCAGCCGCCTTCCGCGGGCAAGTCCTGTAATCACGCGCATCACTGTGTTCCTGCCTTTCCGGACACTGCCGCTGTCCTGCTGTCGTTTTCAGGCTGTCCAGCGGCCAAAACACGCATGAACAGAAAATTCCTATAATAAAATATTATCCCATGCCGGGCAGGGGATGTCAAGGCGTTTGCGCATTTTCTCACCGAAAAAAGTGTAGGACTACAATAGATATTGGACAGAGGAAGAAAAAGGATGAAGGATAAGG
>USCI01000128.1 GCA_900553255.1 uncultured Oscillospiraceae bacterium
GCCGGCAACTCATCACGAATTGCCGGCCGCTTTTTACTATGTGGTTCGACCTTAAACGGAATTTTTTGAATCACCTTAACATCGTCATCGCGGATTTTGTATTGTCCTCGACGGCTTTTTTATATGTCATCGGTGACCCCCGCCGTTTTCTCAGGGAAGATAGCGGCGCGGGGCGGTTTCTCCCTGGCCCTTGCTCAGCCGGGCAATGTACCCGTATCCGCATCCCCGCCGGAAAGCGGGGAGCCATGCTGTCGTCGGCAAGCGCAGCCCAACAAACGTCCGGTCTCGGCCCGCCAGGTTCACCGGGATATATTCGTATCCCGCGGGATGCAAAGGTTACCTGAAACGATACAGCCTGCCGGGCCGGGAAAGCTGCTGAAAAAGATGCAGGAGCGGTCATCGGCCGCTCCAGTGTCCTTTACCAACAGGGGACAAGCGGGGATACTTCATCCATAACCGGAATGGAGCGTGCTGCGCCTATTTTTGAAACGGCCAGTGCAGCGGCGGCCGACGCCTGCTGCAAAGCAGCGGATGCCGGCTGTCCCTGCAGGACGGCAGCCATATAATAGCCGATAAACGTATCTCCGGCAGCCGTAGTATCGACGACAGGTACGGAGACGATGGGCTGATGCAGCGTAAGTTCACCGCTCCGGTATAAAGCGCCATTTTTCCCAAGGGTTAGAATGATCTGCATTTGGGGATAACGGCCACGCAAAGCTCCCAGAATCCTTTGCGGCTCCGTTTCTCCGGAAAGTGCCGCTCCTTCGATTTCATTGACAAACAGCCATTCCACCATTTCAAAGGGTACCGAGGAGAGGTTGTCACTGACAGGAGCAGGGTTGAGCGCAATCCGTATTTTCCGCCCAGCCGCCTTCCGGACTATCTCCTCCAAGCGGTTGATCTCATTCTGCAGCAAAAGAATATCCCCAGGTTCCAGGCGGGAGAGAACCTCCTCGATGAATTCCGGGGTGATTTTCTGGTTTGCACCGCCGTAAAGCAGTATGCTGTTCTGCCTCTCGCCATCCAACTGGATTATCGCGTGGCCGGATGGTTCCTTTATTGTACGGACCAAAGAAACATCGACCCCGTTTGCCTGCAAAAAATCCCTGAGCATTTCGCCGTCGTTTCCGATCAGGCCGGCGTGCCGTACCGGAATCCCTGCGCGTGCCAGCGCTATAGACTGGTTCAGGCCTTTTCCTCCGCAGCCCCGCTGCAACGCCGAGGAAGACAGAGTTTCTCCTGCCCGTACAAAATGCGGAACAGTATACAGATTGTCGATGTTCAAAGAGCCAAAGCAAAGAATATTCATTGTCAGCCGACCTTCTTTCCTACTCATGTGTTTGCCATCCTTTATCCTTGCATCAGAAACGGGCCTCTTACCATCACGCGCCCTCTCCGTGCTCCCGAATATCTCTGATCGGGGGGAAGGCATCCAACGCATTTTATTGACAGATTTTCAAAAATATCCTAAAATAGCAGAGGGGAATTTATTATATTTTACCGTTTTCAACCGGCGTTTGCTCCGCTGGGAGCGTTTCTTAGGAAAAGGGGAGTTTGCTGTGATAGCCAAAACCATACTGAAATATTTCTCCCGAGATACTACAGAGCCGCCTTACGAGGTGGCACAGCACCGGCATGAATACTGGGAACTCGTCTATTATGGGGGCTTGGGCATCTCCACAGTAAACGGAATCGCCTTCAACTATCTGCCGGGCAGTTATGTTGTCATCCCGAGCAACATGCCGCATGCGGAAAAAGCCCTGTCACACGGGGACCTTTTCTGCCTGGGGTTTGAGGCGGAGCTGGAGTTTTCTGAACTGCCCACAGCGCTTTTTGTCGACGATGAGCAGCAGTCCATCCGCAAGGCGCTCGAGACGATCGAGACCGAAATCAAAACCGAGCCGCCCTACTATTCCCAGCGGGTCAACCTGCTGCTGCGGGATATTCTCCTGCTCACGCTGCGCACCTGCACGAGGAAAAGCCAAAAAGCCGATGATAAGCTGGACATGATTATCAGCTATATCGATGCTTACTGCACGATGAACATCGACTTTCATACATTGTCCAACTCCATGAACTACAGCTATGACTATCTGAGACATTATTTTAAAACCAAAAAGAAAATGTCGCTTAAGCAATATATCATTGCCAAGCGGATCGACCTGGCCAAGGAACAGCTGACCACCAATATGCCGATTTCCAAGGTAGCGGCCGCGTGCGGTTTTGCATCACCGGCCTATTTTTCCGCCGTGTTCCGGCGGTTTACCGGTATGACGCCCAGCGAATACCAGGAACATCGCCGGCGTTTTCCGAATGAAAACTACACCATCTTATGTGAGAACGATGAATAAAGCCGATGGGGAATGGCCCTGCGGGCGGGGATGGGCGATCCTTTTGCGCAAATAAACGCGGACACCGGTTGACGGCGTCCGTGTTTATTTATCTTATCGGGCCGGTCAAGCCGGAAGGAGAGAAGCCGACCGTAAAGGCAAAATACCCCTCTTCATCATACCAGGTTCGGTAATTGGTTCCCCAACGGTTATTCCACAACGTATAGTAAAAGCCGTTGGCGAGGTCATCCACCCGATCATCCTGGGAATACAGATTGCGGTATGGACATCCTGCCGCCAAATGTCACCGGGCCAGAAATGCGGTAAGGATCGGGCGGATCACACGGGCCATCCGGGCATAGCCGGACGCGTTGGGATGAACGCCGTCGAGAGTAATGCAGGGCTGGGCGGTCAGCCCGTCAAATTCGGCGAGAGCCGTGTGGTAATCCGCGCAGGGGACGCCATACCGGACACACAGCTGCAGCAGCTCCTGATTCATCCGCGCCACCGTCGCCTTGCGGGCCGTTGCCCCGGGGGAAGGCTGTTCGGCCAGCGGCGTGATGGTGCTGGCGATCACCCGCTGTCCGGCCTGACGGCAGGCCGCAAACATCGCCTCATAGGAGCGCACAAAGGTGCTCACCACCTCCTCGATTGCCGGAGGGAGCGCTTCGGCCGCCGTTTCAAAGAAGGGAAAGGTGTTGTTCACCCCGCCGTTAATGACCGCCACCTTCGGCTTCAGCTGGAGCACATCGGCGGCAAAACGCTTTTCGATGATATCGATCACGTCGCCGCTGATTCCCCGGTTGACCGCTTTTCCCAGATCGGCAAACTCCTGCCGGACGTCCCAGCCCTCCGTTATGGAGTCCCCAATAAAAACGATATCCAACGCCTCCTCTGCCATGAGGAGGCGTTCATTGTCCGCGTCGAATTCATCCCGCCGCAGATCGGCCGGCGGGAACAGCATCCCCGGCTTCAGGATTTCTCTTTTCATCCGGATTCCTCTCTTTCCATACAATTCCTCTCTGCCTCTTCCGTCCGGAAGAGACTGCCCGTTCACCCGCCCGCGCATGGGCGGGTGAGGGTTTCTCAGTCGGAGGGAGCTTCCGCCGTACCGCTCCCGGCCGCGGGCGGCCGGTCTGCCCGGAACAAATCAAGCGGTCCCTGCCCTCCGGCCGCCTTTTGATACGCATAGGCGCTGGGCTTGGGGGAACCGGCAACGCGGCATTCTCCCGTTTTGGGGAGGACATCCTTTCTGTGCGCTACCGGATCACAGAACAGGCCCGCCGTGTTGTGGTTTTCGGTGACGTCGTCAAACAGGCGGTAATAATGCAGCGCCTCCACATAGGGCATCTTTTCCTCCACCACCGCAAACAGCTGCCCGATTGCCGCGGGAATATGGGCCATGTCCCACAGGGATTCATCCCAGCCGAATTCGGTCAGGAAAACCTTTTTCTCCTTGTTCTCCCGGCGGCGGATGACCTCGTAAATCTCGTTGTTTTTCTCCACGAAATAATCGTCCGGCGGGTTTTTGTAATAATACGGATGCCAGGCGGCGACTTCGAAGAAATCATCCGGACGGGTGCTTCCATGCCGGCCGCTTTCAATCGCATCGTACAGCGCCTCCATGAAATTGACCATGGTGGTTCCGGTGCCCGTTTCGGGTATGCCGAGTCCCAGCGGGTCCACAATGCCGCCCATCACCGTCACGGCGTCCGGATTCGCGCGGTGGATGCCGCGCGAAGCATAAAACAGCAGATCGGCGGACATGGCGGCCAGCTCTTCCGTGGGGAGCTTTTCACCGAAATGCCCCTGAATGTACATAAAATCCTTGTTGTTGATCTCATTGTCGATTTCCCAGTACTGGATTTCGGGGAACTCACGTACGGCAAGAAACCAGTTTTCCTCATATGTTTCCAGCCACTGCGTATAGCCTGCATTCCCGCGTGCCGGCTTTCCCACGCAGAATTTTTTCTCTTCCAGGGACCAGTTTACATGGTTCATACCGATTACCTGGAAGCCGTACCGCTGCGCTTCCTCCAGTATATCGTGCATTTTCCGCACGGCGGCGGGACGAAACGTGCGCCAGTCCTCCATATATTCGCCGAAATGCATCCAGTGGCGGATCGACCGCACGCCGAGATTTTTCAGCAGCCGGAAGCCGGTCCGGTAATCCGCACCGTTTTCATCCCACATATACGACAGATAATCCATTCCATACAGAAAGCCCTTCTGCGGTTTCTCTGTGGATGGGCGTTTGGATGTTTTCAAACAATCACCATACCTTTCTCCTGCTTAAGATAAGCAGGCTCGAATCCGGCCCGCCTTCTCCGGGCAGGACGTCGACCGTCTGCGTTTTCGTCCTTGATGGGCGCCAGCCCATCTTCGTTCTCAGCCTTGC
>USCI01000129.1 GCA_900553255.1 uncultured Oscillospiraceae bacterium
GGGAACCCCGATCAAGGGGTTCCCCGATGCGGCGTGAAACGCCGCATTTGTGCAGCTTGCCATCCGCCAACCGGTTTTTCGACACGCTGCAGCCGGGCACGCCGTCCGGTGTGCCCGGCCTTTTTGCTGCCCGGGTGTGAGAATAAACCACAGAGCAAAATGCCGGACGGGTATTGACGTGCGGCACGGGACGGCGCATAATGACCGCAAAGAGAGGGGATGGCTTATGTCGGACGTTCGTACGGTTTATACCACCGCGGAGGTTGCAGAAATGCTGCAGATTACGTCGAGCTATCTGCTGCGGCTGGCGGCGGCCATGCGGTTTTCGGCCGCCGAATGCCGCCGGGCCGGCAAGCGCAATTACCTGTTCAGCCAGGAGGCTGTGGAGAAGCTCAGGCGGCGGAAAAAGTAAAAACGCTCTGTATATCCTCCTTTGGATATACAGAGCGTTTTCTTTAATCCAGCCGGTTCATGGTCAGGCCGGTGATAAGCTTCGGATAAAAATAGGTGGATTTCTGCGGCATTTTTTCGCCTGCCGCCGCCACGTCGCGGATCTCGCTGACCCGCGTCGGGTTGAGCAGGAAGCTGCACTGGTAAGCGCCGGCGTTCACGTCGTCGAGCGCCTCCTGCCGGTCGCGGGTATAGGTCAGGTTCTTCTGGCTGGCCATGTTTTCCTTGTCGATGCCGAGCAGCCGCTCGAGCACCAGGGTGTGCAGCACCTGCACGTCGAGCTGCTGCGAGGCGGGGGACAGCCCGGGCAGGAACTGCGCCATCACGCCGGGATCCCGCAGGGTCATCAGGGTGAAATCGCCGCCGCCGGTATAGAACGCGAACGCCTTCTGCCCGTCGCGGTAGGCGTGCTCCAGCCACTCGTCCAGATGATCGACCGGCAGCCCGCTGTGCAGGTCAAAATACGGTTCGGACGCCTTTAACAGGGCGTCGGGATCGAAGTTTTCGAGCCCGCGGAGCATGCGGTGGGTCGGGAACACCACCAGGCCGGGATGGCTCATTTCCACGAGCATCATCATCACGTAATCCACGCTGCTGCCCACCGGCGCCCCCTTGGCGCGGCGCTCGTTGCGGTAGTTGAGTGCCGTCTCGTAGCGGTGATGCCCGTCCGCGATATACAGCTTGGTATCGGTGAAGCGCTGCTGGATGGTGCGGATCATCGTCTCGTCGGTGATCGCCCACAGACGGTGCTGCAGCCCCGCCTCGTCGGTGATGTCCGCAAGCGGCGCCTGATGCATCACCAGCGCGAGGATGTCCTGGGTTTCGCTTTCGCCGCCGTCGTCGCGGTAGAGCGAATAGATGTCGCTGAAATTGCAGGCGGTGCTGCGCATCAGTTCGAGCCGGTCGGCCTTCGCCTTCGACAGGGTTTCCTCGTGCGGCAGCACGATGCCCTTCTCGAATTCCTCGAGCTTCACCTGCGCGATCAGGCCGGAAAGCGAGCGGCGGCCGCCTTCCATCCCGCTGATGTCGCTCGGGCCCTCGACGTCGAACTGGATTTCGTACACGTAGAAGGCCGGCTGTTCATCCTGCGCGAGGATGCCGTCCGCCATCCACGCCCGCAGGGTTTCCCCCGCCTGCGCATAGGGGTTTTCCCCGTCGCGCGGCAGTTCCAGACGGATGATGTTGTGCGGGTTGCGCTTGAGATAGGCGAGCCGCTGGGATTCGCTGATGATGTCGTAAGGCGGGCAGGTCAGCTCCTGCAGCGCGCCCGCTTTTTCGGTAAAGCGCAGCGCACGGAACGGACGGATTTCGGCCATGATGGTTCCTCCCTGCTTTTTTCACCGCGGCCCCGCCCGCGCCGGCGTTTCCGGCAGAGCGATGGGCCGCGTCATTTCTTCTATTGTACCTGCCCGGGCCGGGTTCGTCAAGGAAAACCGCAGCCGTCTGCGGTATCCGGGGCGTCCGGCTGCGCGGCGGGGGACAGCGGAGTCCGCTCCGGCCTATCCCCGGCCCGCCGCCCCGTGGCTGTAAAGCGGGGTGACATACCCGCCGTCGAAGCAGGCGAAGCAGAACGCGTCCCCGCCGTATGCGGCGCGCAGGTCGTCCACCTCCAGGAAGCGCAGCGAGTCGGCGCCTAGACGGCGGCACAGCTCGTCCGGGGAGGCGCCGGCGGACGCCAGTTCCTCCCGGGTGGCCATGTCCACCCCGTAAAAGCAGGGATAGCGGATGGCGGGGGAGGCGATGCGCAGGTGGACCTCCTTCGCCCCGGCGCCGCGCAGCAGGGTGATCAGCCGCCGGGAGGTGGTGCCGCGCACCAGGGAATCGTCGAGCAGCACGATGCGTTTGCCGCTGACCACCGTGCGGTTGGCCGACAGCTTGAGCTTCACCCCCATATCCCGCAGCGCCTGGGTCGGCTCGATGAAGGTGCGGCCGACATAGCGGTTTTTAATCAGCCCCATCTCGTAGGGCAGCCCGCTCTCCTCGCTGTAGCCCATCGCGGCCGAGAGGGAGGAATCCGGCACCCCGACCACAATATCGGCCGAAAGCTGCCCGCGGTCGCGGCGGGCGAGCATCCGGCCGGTTTCCTTGCGCACCGCGTGGACGTTCATGCCGCCAAGGTCGCTGTCCGGCCGGGAGAAATACACGTATTCCATCGCGCACAGCCGGTGCCGCCGGTCGTCGGCGTAATAGGAGGATTCCAGCCCGTGGTCCGACAGCTTGACGATCTCGCCCGGGGCGATGTCCCGGATAAACCGGGCGCCGATGCTCTCAAAGGCGCAGGTCTCGCTCGACAGGCAGCAGCCTTCGCCGATTTTGCCGAGCGACAGCGGGCGCAGGCCGTTTTTGTCCCGCACGGCGTACAGGCTTTTTTCGGTCAGGATCAGGAAGGCAAACGCGCCGTCCAGCCGGCGGCAGGCGGCGGTGATTTTCTCGAGCAGCGTCCCCCGGCCGCGCTGGATCATATGCAGCAGGATTTCGCTGTCGGAGGTGCCCTGAAAGATGCTGCCGCGGCTTTCGAGCGCCTCCTCGAGCTCGGCGGCGTTGATGATCTGGCCGTTATGCACCGCGGCGAGGCAGCCGATGCGGCCCCGGGCAACCAGCGGCTGGATGTTCTGAAGCTCGCTGCCGCCGGCGGTGCCGTAGCGGACGTGCCCGACCGCGCTGCCGCCGGGGAGGGCGTCCAGGTCGCCCGGCCGGAACGCCTCGGTGAGCAGCCCCTTCCCCTTGTGGCAGCGGATGTCCCGGCCGTCCGCCGCCGCGATGCCGGCGCCCTCCTGGCCGCGGTGCTGCAGCGCGTGCAGGCCGAAATAGGTCAGCTGCGCCGCCTGCGGATGATGAAAAACCCCGAATACCCCGCACTCCTCGTGCAATTCCTCCATAGTAATGTTCCTCCGTCCGTTTGATGCCGTCCCGAAAAAGCCCCGGCAATCACAGGGTGATTTCCCGCAGGCGGCGCATCGCCTCCCGCGTGCGGTCGTTTGCGCCGAAGCCGGTCAGCCGGAAAAAGCCCTCGCCGTTTTTGCCGAAGCCGCTGCCGGGCGTGCCGACGATGTGCGCCGTTTCCAGCAGCCGGTCGAAAAAGTCCCAGGAGGTCATGCCGTCCGGGCACTGCATCCAGATATAGGGGGAGTTCTTGCCGCCGACATACCACACGCCGAGGTCCTGCAGCGTTTCGCCGATCATGCGGGTGTTTTCCTGATAGACCGCGATGTTCGCCCGGCAGGCGGCGAGGCCCTCGGGGGAAAACACGGCCGCCGCCGCCCGCTGCACCGGGTAGGACACGCCGTTGAATTTGGTGGTCTGGCGGCGCAGCCACATCTGCCGCAGCGATACGCCGCCGCGTTTGAGGGTATGCGGCACGACGGTATAGCCGCAGCGGGTGCCGGTGAAGCCGGCGGTTTTGGACAGCGAGCAGAACTCGATCGCGCAGGTTTCGGCGCCCGGGATCGCAAAGATGCTGCGCGGCAGCGCCGGGTCGCGGATGAACGCCTCGTAGGCGGCGTCGTACAGGATCACCGCCCCCTGCGCGTTGGCGTAATCCACCAACGCCTGCAGCTGCCCGCGGTCATAGGCGGCGCCGGTGGGGTTGTTCGGCGAGCAGATGTAGAGGATATCCGCCCGCTGCGCCGGGTCGGGCAGCGGCAGGAAGCCGTTGTCCCGGTTGGCGTCGAGGTACACGATCCGCCGCCCCGCCATGAGGTTGGTGTCCCGGTAGACCGGATAGACCGGGTCGGGGATGAGGACGGTGTTGTCGGTGTCGAACAGGTCGAGGATGTTGCCGATGTCGCTTTTGGCGCCGTCGCTGACAAAGATATCGTCGGCCTCGACTTTGACGCCGAAGGAGGCGTAATAGCCGCGGATCGCCTCGCGCAGGAAGGGGTAGCCCTGCTCCGGGCCGTAGCCGTGGAAATGCGCGGCGTCCCCCTGCTCGGCCGCGCCCGCCTCGAGGGCGGCGGCCACCGGCGCGCACAGCGGCAGGGTCACGTCGCCGATGCCCAGCCGGATGATGTCCGCCTGCGGGTGCTTCTCCTGGTAGGCGGCCACCTTCGCGGCGATGCGGGAAAACAGATAGCTCTCCTCGAGCGTCTGATAATGGGTGTTGATCTTCATGAAAAACGCCATCCTTGTATAATAGAGTAGTAGTTATTAGAGCCCCTCTCCAAGGGCTGTGCTA
>USCI01000130.1 GCA_900553255.1 uncultured Oscillospiraceae bacterium
AATATTCCTGCACCAGGGGCTTTTTTATGCTGTCCGCACAATCTGGGGCTGTTCAGCTGCCGTCGGGGCGGGTTTCCAGCAGGACGGATTCAAAGGCGGGGGAAAGAAAGCTGCTGGTGCCGATACAGGAGTTCCAGTTGAAGTCGAAGCCCAGCTTGCGCATAATTTCCTTATCGCTTTGCGAATTGTCGCCGTAGATCCGGTAATGATCCGCCTGTTCCTGTGTGATGTGCCCCTGTGCGGCCCATTTGTCCAGGGTTTCCGGCCAATAGCCGAAGGAGATGACCGGGAGTTTGTCGTAGGCCTGATAGTTCAATATCGCAAGGATGTTTTCACGGAATGTCAACGTTATTTACCTCCTTGATCAACACGGACGGACCTGGTGTATTGGGAAAACACGGCAGCGGACATTTATCGGATAATGGTGATCCCCGCCGGCGCGCTTACGTCAACCTTGCCGCCGTGGATGGCCACCCGCAGTTCACCGTTTTCCATCGGAATGACCGCATCGATGTCGGTCAATCCGAGCGGGTGGGGGTTGACCGTCACCGCCCTGCCGCCGTCCGCAATATGAATGCCTGCGAGATACTCGACGATAAAGGCCAGCACCCCCGATGACCAGCCATGACACAGGGAATGGCGGAACTGGGTGTAGCAGTATTTGCCGAAATCGCCGTGTATATCTTTTTGTCCCTCTTCGGGGAACTCATCAATACGGCCGCTGCCCTCCAGCCAGTCGATGTCAAAATCCTCCCAGAAGCTGGTCGCTCCCCGCGAGAGCATGCCGCCGTAGTAGGTTTTGAGCATCTCCAGCATATCGGTGCCGCCGGCCTTCGCGGCAGCGGTCAGGATGTAGTAGGCCATAAATGTAGATAGCCCTCTGGCGCCGTCCTTCTGCAGCATGGCCGCGTCGGCGGCGGTCGCCTGCCGGCCGCCCAGAATCTGGAAAGCGCGCACCGGCTTGAGCACCGAATCCTTCTCGACATACGGTGCCAGCTTGCGTATAATCCCGCGGCACACGGCATTTTCTTCCATCCCGAGGAATTTCTGCGCCGCCAGGCGGAGCAGCGATGCTACCCCAATAGGGGCGTCCGGTTTCTCATGGGTGGACCAGTCGAGGAAAAATGCCATGCCGCCGCCGTCGGTAAAATTCATGGTGCCGTCGTCGCCGAGGCAGGTGTCGATATGCTCGAGTACCTTCAGTGCATAATCCCGGTTTTCCGCATAATAGTCCCTGTTCCCGGTGATGGCGCAATAGTCGCACAGATTGATCACCCACCACGCCGAATAGGACGGGATGTTGTTGACCCACTGATCCGCCGGCGTCTCCTCCCGCAGGAAGGTCAGGGAATTACGAAGGTTGGAGGTGTCGCCGAACATGTACAGGGAGGAGAGCAGCTCCGGATGCAGATCGCCGCACCATACCAGGCGGTCGCGCTTGATCCCGTCCCATACGTATCCGTTTTGAAGATTGAGCTTCAGTGTGTAAGCCGCGGTTTGGATGATCTGGTTCACCAGCGGATCGCTGGTGACGATGGCCGCTTCACGCTCGAATTTCGGCAGCAGCGATACCGCAAAAATATTCTGAATCAAAATTTCCGCCTCGCTGAGCAGCTCCAGCCGCGCGAACCGGAAGCCGGTTTGGCCGAAGGTCAGGTCGGACATGGAGCTGGTGACGATCTCCAGATCCCGCGGGGAATGGTCATTGGTGGAGTTTTTCACGCCGATGGAGGAGCAGGCCTCTGTGACCGACTCGCCAAAGGTCAGCCGCCACCTTACCTGTGCTTCTCCGCCGCCGTGCGTGATGATGCGGACGCCGCCGCACAGTTCCCTGCCGAAATCCATCAGCACCCAGGAGCCCGCACCCTGCCAGTGAGCGCAATGGTTGACCTGAAACGAAACGCTTGCCGCTTTTTGGCTGGTCAGTTCTTCGAGCCCGGTCACGTTGTGGGAACGCAGAATCCTGACCGGTACCCATTCCTCCCGCAGTTCATCGCATTGCTGATCCCGATAGTGGATGATACTCACGATTACACACCTCCAAGAGGGGCCATTTTCTATTGTTCTTTTTTCGCTTCGGCGATCAGCCTGGAGGTGGTGCCGTACAGCCCCAGGCAGTACGCGTAGCGGTCGATGGCCCTCTTCAGATTATACCGTACATAGCCTTCGCCGTCTACGCCGACTTTCGCAAGATTATCCAGCATCCGGGCCATTTCCGCCTTGACCGCGGGATCCTCATATGTATAGTGGCCGCAGATATCGGTGATCTGCGCCGTCAGCTCTTCGTTTTTGAGGACATCCTCCACCGCGGTGCCGTCCATGCCCTCCGGCATCCATTTGCGCCAGCGCTGGCTCCTCACGGCGTGCTCGGCCATCACCCTGGCCAAGGCAGAGCGCTCCGCTTCCGGGACATTGCGCGCCTCCACCCTGGCCAGCTCCAGGTAGGCGCGGGTTTTCAGCCTGCCCACGAGGACCTCGATGAAATCCGAGAAGGCTGCCACAAATTGGCCGGCAGATCGATCGGCGGGAAGATTCAAACTGCGCTGGACAGTAAATGGCATGAAGTGGTTTTGGTCTTTTGTACCCGCTGGCCTAGAGCCGTGAAAACCCGCGGGGGAACCCAGTATCGGGTAATCCGAGCCGGGCGGTGCGGTGGTATCGGAATTTTCCGCCCCGAGCTATGACGACAAGGGGATTTTTACCGATCCGCGCATCGCGCGTGCGCCGGAAATCGGATAGGCAGATTGTACGACGCAGCGGGCGGGGATTTTTTCGTTATGACGATTCTTTCCCTTTTTGACGGTACAGGCTGGACAATCGTTCGCTGCCGGGTGTACAATAGCCAAAAGGCGTATCCGGCGCATCGCCGGCGTGAAGAGAAAGGGATGGGATACGGTGGCTTATCTGATTGGGATTGATGTGGGCACCTCCGGTACCAAAACCGCGCTGTTTGACGAGGTAGCGCACTGTGTTGCTTCAAGGACGGTGGAATACCCGATGTATCAGCCGCAGAACGGCTGGGCGGAGCAGGATCCGGCGGACTGGTGGAACGCCGTGGCGGAGGGGATCCGCGCTGTTCTGGAGAAAAGCGGCGTGCGCGCCGGGGATATCGCCGGCGTCGGCCTGTCCGGGCAGATGCACGGCCTGGTGATGCTGGATGACCAGGGGAACCCGCTGCGCCGCGCCATCCTCTGGTGCGATCAGCGCACCGGCCGCGAGTGTGCGGAGCTGGAGGCGGCGATGGGACGCGACCGGCTGATCGCGGTCACGGCCAATCCGGCGATGACCGGGTTTACGGCGGCGAAAATCGTCTGGGTGAAACGCCATGAGCCGGAGTGCTTCGCCCGCTGTGCGCACATCCTTCTGCCGAAGGATTACATACGGTATTGCCTGACGGGGGTATTTGCCACCGAGGTCAGCGATGCTTCCGGGATGCAGATGATGGATATCCCCGGCCGGCGCTGGTCGCCGGAGATGCTCGAGCTGCTCGGCGTCCGTGAGGAGCAGCTTGGCCGCATGTTCGAGTCGCCCGAGGTGACCGGCCGGGTAAACCGCGAGGCGGCGGCGCTCACCGGACTGTGCGAGGGTACGCCGGTGGTTGGCGGCGCGGGAGACAATGCCGCGGCGGCGGTGGGCACCGGTGTGGTCGCGCCGGGCAGGGCCTTCACGACGATCGGCACCTCTGCGGTGGTCTACACCGTCTCGGACGGGGTGCACATCGACTCGCAGGGACGGGTGCACACCTTCTGCGCGTCGGTGCCGGGCAAGTGGACGGTGATGAGCTGCACCCAGAGCGCAGGGCTGTCGCTGCAGTGGCTGCGCAACACCTGCTGCACGGCGGAGCAGGCGCAGGCCGAGCAGGAGGGCCGGGATGTGTACGCCCTCATGGATGAGATGGCCGCCGGCGTGCCGATCGGTGCGGGACGCCTGCTGTATCTGCCGTATCTGATGGGCGAGCGCTCGCCGCATCCGGATCCGGACTGCCGCGGGGTGTTTTTCGGCCTGTCTGCGGTGCACAGCCGCGCCAACCTGATCCGCGCGGTGCTCGAGGGGGTCGCGTATTCCCAACGGGAATGCGTCGATGTGTTCCGGGAAATGGGCGTGTCGGTCGAGGATATGGCGGTATGCGGCGGCGGCGGCCGCAGCCGGATCTGGCGGCAGATGCTTGCCGACCTGTACGGCTGTCCGGTGAGCACCCTCCGGGTGGACGAGGGCGCGGCGCTCGGCGCGGCGCTGCTCGCCGGCGTGGGCGCCGGGGTGTATACGGATGTGGTGGATGCCTGCGCGAAAACGGTGCACAAGGGGGAAACCTATCCGTCCAACCGCGAGGCACACGAGGCCTACGAGCCGTATTATCAGTTATATAAGCAGCTGTACCGCGATCTGCGGGAGGATTTCTCCCGCCTGGCGCAGCTGGGATGACTATACAGAAAAAGCCGGCCGGTGGATTTCCACCGGCCGGCTTCAGACTGTCAAAAAAGTCGTTTCGCAAAAAATAATGCACAAAAAGTTTTCGCC
>USCI01000131.1 GCA_900553255.1 uncultured Oscillospiraceae bacterium
TTCTTCGGGAGTTTTGCGCGATGCGCAAAACATCCCCTCCCGTGACAGCGCCGCCACTGTTCCATTGCTCAAGCAGCACCTTTTTGCCGGATGCCCCCATCCTGCGCGGGGAGAAGCCGATTTGTGCTCAGCCCGCTTCGGCTCCGCGGTGCTTCGGGGCTTTTGCCCAAATTTCCGGCGGCGAAAAGGTAAAAAATCTCTGAACACCGGCCGCTACCCTCTTGCCAAGCGGGAAAATTTGTTATACTATTAACAAGTGAAGGTCTGTGGCAAAAACCCTCGCTTGCAGACCGCATCCGGACGGCACTGCGCCGCCGGAGGGAAAGCGGGTAAGCGGCCGGCGCCAGCCGGGACGGCGGACCGCATGAAGATAACATGACAGCGAAAGGATGAAAGGCTACCATGAATTATCGGAACAAAAAGACCATCGAGGACATCGACGTAAACGGGAAAAAGGTTCTCGTGCGCTGCGATTTCAACGTCCCGCTGGCCGACGGCGTCATCACCGACGACAAGCGCATCCGCGAGTCCATCCCCACCATCAAATACCTGGCGGATCACGGCGCGCGGGTGATCCTCTGCTCCCACCTGGGCCGTCCGAAGGATGAGGAATCCAAGAAAAAGTGCACCCTCGCGCCGGTCGCGAAGCGCCTGGGCGAGCTGATGGGCCGCGAGGTGAAGTTCACCACCGACATCATCGGCGACGAGGCCCATGCGATGGCCGACGCCCTCAAGCCGGGCGAGATCATGGTCATCGAAAACGTGCGCTTCTATAAGGAAGAAACCAAGAACGATCCGGATTTTGCCAAGGCGCTCGCCTCGCTCGCGGACATCTATGTCAACGATGCGTTCGGCACCGCCCACCGTGCGCACGCGTCCACCGCGGGCGTGGCCGACTACCTGCCGGCGGTGTGCGGCTACCTGATCCAGAAGGAAATCACCATCATGGGCGACGCCCTCGCCAACCCGAAGCGCCCGTTCGTCGCGATCCTCGGCGGCGCGAAGGTGTCGGATAAGATCGGCGTCATCACCAACCTCATCGACAAGGTGGACACCCTGATCATCGGCGGCGCGATGGCGTACACCTTCCATGTCGCGGAAGGCCGCCACGTCGGCGATTCCAAGTTTGAGCCGGACAAGGTGGAGCTCGCCAAGGAGATCCTCGCGAAGGCCAAGGAAAAGGGCATCCGCTTCCTGCTGCCGGTGGACACCATCGCCGGCGATGCGTTCGACGCGAATGCGAATGTCCGGGTGTTTGACGGCGATATTGAGGACGGCTGGATGGGCCTGGATATCGGCCCGAAGACCCAGCAGCTGTTTGCGGACGCGCTCAAGGGCGCCGGCACGGTGGTCTGGAACGGCCCGATGGGCGTCAGCGAGATGAAGCCGTTTGCGGGCGGCACCATCGCGGTGGCCAAGGCGATTGCGGACGGCGACGCGGTGTCCATCATCGGCGGCGGCGACTCCGCGGCGGCGGTCGAGCAGCTCGGCTTCGCCGACAAGATGACCCACATCTCCACCGGCGGCGGCGCGTCGCTGGAGTTCCTCGAAGGGCTGGAGCTGCCGGGTATCGCCTGCCTCGACGATAAGGACGACAAGTAAGAAACACGCTCAAGCCGGCCCTTGCGGCCGGCTTTGCGGCTGTAAACGGGGAAACCCGCGCCGCCGCGGATAAAAACGGATAAAAAGGATGGTTGAACATGGGTAAGTATGTTATCGCGGGCAACTGGAAAATGAATAAGACTCCGGACGAGGCCGCGGCGCTCATCGAAGCGATCAAGCCGCTGGTCAGGGATGCGCAGTGCGAGGTTATCGTGGGGGTGCCGTTTGTGGATCTGCCCGCCGCGCTGGAAGCGGTCAAGGGCAGCAGCATCGGCGTGGCCGCGCAGAACTGCCACTGGGAAAAGTCCGGCGCGTTCACCGGCGAGATTTCCGCCGAGATGCTCAAGGCGATGCAGGTCGGCACCGTCATCCTCGGCCACAGCGAGCGCCGCACCTATTTCGGCGACACCGACGTGACCGTCGCCAAGCGGGTGCGCGCGGCGCTGGACGCGGGGCTGCGGGTGATCCTGTGCGTGGGCGAGTACCTCGAGCAGCGTGAGCAGGGCGTGACCGGCGAGGTGGTCGCCATGCAGACCAAGATCGCGCTCGGCGGCGTTTCGGCCGAGGAGCTGTCCCGGGTCATCATCGCGTATGAGCCGGTGTGGGCGATCGGCACCGGCCGCACCGCTACCGCGCAGCAGGCGAACGAGGTGTGCGCCCTCATCCGCGCGACCCTCGCGGGGCTGTACGGCGAGGCGGCCGCAAAGGCGGTCACCATCCAGTACGGCGGCTCGATGAACGCCGCGAACGCGGCCGAGCTGCTCGCGCAGCCGGATGTCGACGGCGGCCTGATCGGCGGCGCGTCGCTCAAGCCGCAGGATTTCGCAACCATCGTTGCGGCGGCGAAATAAACCGGAAAGCCATGCAGCCGGGGGCGGGCGGTGATCCGCCCGCCCCTGTTTTTTCGGCCGATTGATAAATACCGGCTGTGACGGCAATCCTAGTCATTAAACCGGATAGGCAGAAAGGAAAAGGACTTATGAAAAAACCACTTGCACTCATCATCATGGACGGCTACGGCCTCAACCCCGACACCTACGGCAACGCCGTCAAGGCGGCGGACGCCCCGCATCTGCATAAGCTGTTCACCGAAAACCCCTTTACCTCCATTGGTGCTTCTGGCATGGATGTCGGCCTGCCGGACGGGCAGATGGGCAACAGCGAGGTCGGCCACACCAACATCGGCGCCGGCCGCATCGTGTATCAGGAGCTCACCCGCATCACCAAATCCATCGCCGACGGCGATTTCTTCCAGAACCCGGCGCTGCTGTCCGCGATGGAAGCGGCGAAAAAGCCGGGCGCCGCGCTGCATCTGATCGGGCTGCTGTCCGACGGCGGCGTGCACAGCCACAACGGCCACCTGTACGGCCTGCTCGAGATGGCCAAGCGCAGCGGAGTGGGCGAGGTATTCGTCCACTGCCTGATGGACGGCCGCGACGTGCCGCCGACCTCCGGCAAGGGCTTTGTCGAGGAGCTGGAAGCCAAAATGCAGGAAATCGGCGTGGGCAGGATCGCAACCGTGATCGGCCGCTACTACGCGATGGACCGCGACAACCGCTGGGAGCGGGTGGAGAAGGCGTACGCCGCGATGGTGTACGGCGAGGGCGTGCACAACGCCGACCCGGCCGCTGCGGTGCAGGCGTCCTATGACGCCGAGGTCACCGACGAATTTATCGTGCCGGTGGTGTGCGGCGACGGGAAGATCAAGGCGGACGACGCGGTGGTGTTCTTCAACTTCCGCCCGGACCGCGCCCGCGAGATCACCCGTACCTTCGTCGACCCGGATTTCACCGGCTTCACCCGCAAAAACGGCTTCTTCCCGCTGACCTATGTCTGCATGACCCAGTACGACGCGACCATGCCGAATGTGCAGATCGCCTTCCGCCCGCAGTCGCTCGATAACACCTTCGGTCAGTATATCTCCGACAAGGGGCTGACCCAGCTGCGCATCGCGGAGACCGAAAAATACGCCCACGTCACCTTCTTCTTCAACGGCGGCGTGGAAAAGGAATACCCCGGCGAGGACCGTGTGCTGATCAACTCCCCGAAGGTCGCGACCTATGACCTGCAGCCCGAGATGAGCGCGTACCTCGTGTGCGACGCGGTGGTGGAGCGGATCAAGTCCGGCAAATACGACGTGATCGTGCTCAACTATGCCAACTGTGACATGGTCGGCCACACCGGCGTGTTCGACGCCGCCAAGGCCGCCGTCGAGGCGGTGGACAAGTGCGTCGGCCGCACGGTGGATGCGGTGCTCGAAATGGGCGGCACCGCGCTGATTACCGCCGACCACGGCAACGCCGACAAGATGTACGAGGCGGACGGTTCGCCGTTCACCGCGCACACCACCTTCCCGGTGCCGTTCTGTGTGGTCGGCACGCCCTGCGAGCTGCGCGAGGGCGGACGGCTTGCGGATATCGCGCCGACCATGCTGAAGCTGCTCGGCCTGCCGCAGCCCGCCGAGATGGACGGCGTCAGCCTGATCAAATAAACACGTTTAGGATGGAATCCCCCGCCAACCGGAGCTTTTCCGGCCGGCGGGGGATTTTTACATAAGGTGTATTATGTTTTGAGTTTAACAAATGGTATAAGAAAACCGCGATTCAAGCCGGCGGGTGCCCGCCCGCCACTGGAGTCGGCGTAGAAACCGGCTTTCGAGGATGCAATGTTTCGGCTTTTCCGAAACTTGCCGGGTACGGCCGAAGGCCGTATCCCGCCCGTATGAGGAGAAAAGGTCTTTCTCCCAACTGATTCGGCGCCTTCGGGGACGCCGTAAGGCGGAACCCGCCAGGCGCCGGGGAACAAAAGCGTTTTTAGTGCCTTTTGGGGCTTTGGCCAAAAGGCA
>USCI01000132.1 GCA_900553255.1 uncultured Oscillospiraceae bacterium
CCATCAAGGACGAAAACGCAGACGGTCGACGTCCTGCCCGGAGAAGGCGGGCCGGGTTCGCGCCTGCTTATCTTAAAGCGATTCGCCCTTCTGCAGCAGCGCCCAGGTCTTCAGCACGGCGACCTGTGTTTTCGCATCCGGCACCTCGTTGTCCAGCACCATCTGCACCGCTTTTTCCAGCGGAATGCGCTCCACCTCGAGGAATTCGTCCTCGTCCGGGTTCATGCGGCCGAACGACAGCCCGGTGGCCAGGAACAGGTGGATTACCTCGCCGCAGTAGCCGGGCGAGGGATACAGCCGCCCGAGGGAGCGGTACTGCTGCGCCGACGCGCCGGTTTCTTCGGTCAGCTCCCGCTTCCCGCAGGCAAGCGGCTCCTCACCTTTGTCGATTTTACCCGCCGGCAGCTCGAGCACCACCTCCTGATACGGATAGCGGAACTGCCGCACGAACAGCAGCTCCTGCTGTTCGGTCAGCGCCGCGATGCAGACGCCGCCGTTGTGCTCGACCACCTCGCGGGTGGCGATCCGGCCGTTGGGCAGCTGCGCCTTGTCCACGCGCAGCCGGATGATGCGGCCTTCGTATTTGACTTCCTGTTCAACGGGCGTTTCACGCAGATTCATAAACCATCTTCCTTTTTCATAAAGTGAGACTGCGGGGCTAGAAACCCGCAGGGGCGGAGCTTCTGTATAGGGGTTGCACTTTGTACGGCCGGTCTGTCCGATAAGTGCAAAGGGGTGAAGCAATGTGGACAAAATAACCTTGCCGCAGCCGACCGATGCGGGTGCGGTGCAGGGCATGGTGTATGCGCTGCGGGGCCGCTACCGGTTCCTGGACGCCCTGCCGGTCGGCGGCAGTGTGCTCGGCCGGGACATCACCGCCCTGATGCTCGGCAGCGGCCGCGAGCGGGTGCTCTATGCCGCCGGCTTCCACGGGCAGGAGTGGATCACCTCGTGGGTGCTGCTGCGCCTGTGCGAGGACATCTGTGAGGCGATCAGCTGCGACGGCCACATCCAGGAGATCGATTTCCGCCGGGCGCTGTCCGGGCGCAGCCTGATCTTTGTGCCGCAGGTCAACCCCGACGGGGTGTCGATCGCCCTGCACGGGTCCGCGTCCGCGGGACGGTATGCCGATCAGGTAGCGGCGCTCGGCGGCGATACGCCCGGCCTGTGGCAGGCGAACGCCCGCGGCGTGGATATCAACCATAATTTTAATGCAGGCTGGGCGCTTTTGCAAGAGATGGAGCGAAAAAAAGGCATCGACGGCCCCGCCCCGCGGCAGTGGCGGGGACCGCAGCCGGAAAGCGAGCCGGAGACACAGGCGCTCACCGCGCTGTGCCGCAAGGCGCACTTCCGCCACGTGGTGGCGATGCACGCGCAGGGGGAGGAAATCTACTGGCGCTACGGGCCGCGCACGCCGCCGTGCGCGCGGGTGATGGCGGAGGTGATGGCCTCGGCGAGCGGGTACACCGCCGCCGACCCGGAGGGACTCGCCTCCCACGGCGGGTTCAAGGACTGGTTTATCGAGGAGACCGGGCGGCCCGGCTTCACCATCGAGCTCGGCCGCGGGGTCAACCCGCTGCCGTTGGACAGCTTTGAGGCGGTGTACGCCAAGGCGCAGGAGATGCTGCTGCTCGCGGCGCTGATGTAATGCAGGAACGGTGCCCCGCCTGGGCGCTGCTTTGCAGAAAAGACAGAAAATCCTGCCCAATGGATTGACAAAACGGGGAAAAAAGAAGAAAATAAAAGCTATACGAATACCAAAAACGGCCGGCTTTTTCCGGCTTGGATTGTGGAAATGGAGATTACGGGATGAGGTACGCCAAAAAACGATGGGTGGGGCGTCTGTGCACCGGCGCGGCAGTGCTGGCGCTGCTCGCGGTGCTTCCGGCGTCGGCCACCGCCGGTTATCCGGATAACCGGCTGGTGATGATCGCCGAGCCGGGCGATGCGGACGGCACCTATGTGCGCTATTTCCGGGACGGTGAGGAGCATCCGCTCGACGACCTCACGTGGGTGGACGGCGGACGCACCGGCAAGGCGGTGCTGTTCGACGGCAGCAACCAGTATCTGACCCTCGATTATAACCAGCTGCAGATGCAGCAGATGACCTTTTCCGCCTGGGTGAACTGGTACGGCGACGATACCGCGGCGACAGAACCCCCGGCCGAGAGCAGCGATGAAGATGCGTCCGGCGATGCAGAGGCTTCGGCGCCGCAGGAGGACCTCCTGCTGACCGACCGGGTGGCGGATTACGGCCAGCGGCTGTTCACCTTTTTCCGCAACACCGACGAGAGCTGGATGACCTTTGCGATGCACGCCAAGGATCCCTCGCGTGTCGATGAGGAGGGAAAAAGCCTCGACGGTGCCTATTTCGGCCTGTTCAAGGGGGACGGCGAACCGCTCGAGCTGGAGCACTGGCAGCCGGCCGGCGAGGGGGAATCCTGGGGGATCCCCACCGGCGAATGGCATCATATTGCCTTTGTCACCGATGCACAGACCATCCGGATCTACATCGACGGGCAGCTGTGGTATAGCGACATCCTGATGCTCAGCATGTTTGAGATGAGATTTGCCGAGCTGCGGCTGGGCGGCAACGTGTGGGACGACACGCCGCTGCATGCCCTGCTGGATAACGTGTTTACCTACGATTTCGCGATGTCGGAGGAACAGATCCTCATGCTGGCGCGGGATGCCGACCCGCTTGCGGAGGGGGCTGAGGTGCCCACGACCACGGCGCCGTATATCCCCACCGCGCCCTCCACCACGGCGACCACACCGCAGGAGGTGAGCGTCCCGCTGCTCAAGCCGCCGACCGCGCATGCGACGGTGTTTGGACTGCCGGTCTGGACGGTGGCTATAATCGGCGTGATTCTCGGCCTGTTTGTGATACTGACCATCGGCTTTGCGGTGTATGACACGGTCAAGGCAAAGCACGATCCGAAAGGGGGCGGGCGCCGATGAAGGCAAGACGATGGACGGCGGCGCTCGGTTCGGTGGTGTGCTGCCTGCTGTTCCTGCTGCCGGCGGATGCGGCCGAGGGTCTCGAAAAAACGTATGCGCTGGAAACCGCGGGCACAAAAACCGAGTTCCGGGCGAGCCAGGAGGAGGCCGCCTTTTGGGAATACCCGCAGCTGGTGCCGGGGCAGACGCTGACCGGCCAGCTCACGCTGGTCAACCGCACGGGCGAGACGTCGGCCGTCTCGTTGGGCAGTATCCAGCTGCCGTATGAGGACGTGGATGCGCTGACCTATCTCAATGCGGTAAACCTCCGTATTGCCCGGGGGGATGAGGTGCTGTACAACGGCGCTTATGTGCGCATCGCCGATGCGCTGCCGTACATCAGCGCTGAGCTGGCGCCGGGCGAGGGGGTAACGCTGGATATCACCGCCTGGTGCTCGTATGGATACGACGGCGAAGTGGTTCCCGCGCTCGTCACCTGGGATTTTACCGCTGAGGTGTCCAGTCCCTGGGAAACGCCGGATCCGGCCGAACCGGCCACCTGGATTTTCTGGGTGATCTGTGGGGCGGTACTGATCGCGGTGGTCTGCGGGCTGATCGGCGTTCTCATCAAGCGCCGCGGCAGGCAGACGCGGGTAAACACCGATCATAAGAAAGAAGGATGACGTTATGCCGAAATTTGTGGAGCTCGATCCGCTTGAGCTGCAGGACAACATGTTCCGCCGGATCGGGCGGGAATGGATGCTGATTACGGCGGGGAAGCCGGAAAAATTCAACACCATGACCGCCAGCTGGGGCGGTGTCGGGGTGTTGTGGAACACGAATGTCACCTTTTCGTTTGTGCGGCCGTCGCGGTATACGTACGGGTTTATGGAGCAGGAAAAGTATTATACGCTTTCCTTTTTCGGGGCGGACTGCCGCCGTGCGCTGCAGCTGTGCGGCAGCAAGTCTGGCCGGGATATCGACAAGGTGGCGGAAACCGGACTGACCCCGGTGTTCGATGCGCCGGCGCCGTATTTCGCCGAAGCGGAGCTGGTGCTGGTGTGCCGCAAGCTGTATACGCAGGATCTGGATACCGAACGACTTCTGGATCCCGCGCTGATGGCGAACTATAAGGACGGTGACGTGCACCGGATGTACGTCGGGGAGATCACCAAGGTCCTGCGGCGGATTTAACGGGACAAGAAGGCGGGCGGCGCAAAAAAGCCGCCCGCTTTCTTTTTGTAAAGAGACCCCCCCGGCAATTGAACCGCCCCAGATTGAGCGGACAGGAGAAAAAAGCCCCTGGTAGGAA
>USCI01000133.1 GCA_900553255.1 uncultured Oscillospiraceae bacterium
TTTCAAAGAAGCCGGTGTTTTGCTCACGCTTAACACCGGCTTCTTCGACAGACTGTACCACCAGTTCACTGGTGGTTTTGATTTGTTTCCCCTTCTGCCAGGGAGTTGCCCCCACAGGCAGAACCCCCGTTTGCAGGTAAAAGCAGGTGCACAGACATTCGGACAGCCCATATGGGCAGGGCAATTCCCTGTAAATGTATGGGATGCCGCTCCCTGGAAGGTATCAGAGCCTGTTCTCTTCGCCCCAGATACACAGCTGGTCGAGAATCTTCATCAGCGACCGGCCGCGCCCGCTGAGGGCATATTCCACCCTCGGCGGGATCTGGGGATATTCCCTGCGCACAATAAGCTGATCCGCTTCCAGCTCCTTCAGGTTGCTGCTCAGCGTTTTATCCGAGATGGTTTTCAGATACCGTTTGAGTTCATTGAACCGCACCACTTCAAATTCCATCAGGCAATACAGAATCACCATTTTATGCTTGCCGGAGATGAGCGACAGGGTGTAGCTGAAGCCGGTGTCTTCAAAATTCGCATTTTTAATATAATTCTTGATCATCGGATACTTTCTCCCAAGATAGTACATATCTTTTATACCAGTACTTGCTTTTTTAATGTTGCCGGCTATAATTATAGGTGATGGCACGGCAGGTGTCAATCCCATTGATAAAGAGAGGCGGACAACATGAGAAAACAGCTGAATATTACAGAAGGTATTTTCCCGATGCCGGTTTTGATGGTGGCGACTTATAACGAGGATGGCACCGTCAATGTGATGAACGCCGCATGGGGGACCATGCAGGAGAGGGACACCGTGGTGCTGAACCTCACCGAAACGCACAAGACCGTGAAAAATATCAAGGCCAGAGGCGCATTCACGGTCAGCATTGCGGATGCGGCCCATGTTGTGCAGGCGGATTATTTTGGCGTGGTATCCGGCAACAATACGCCTGGCAAATTTGAGAAAAGCGGGCTGACCGCCTCCAGGTCTGAGGTTGTGGATGCGCCGGTTGTCAATGAATTTCCCCTGTGCCTGGAGTGCAAATTTATTGAATACCAGTCCAACGAATATGGCTGCGGCGTGATCGGCAAGGTCGTCAGGGTCACGGCGGACGAAAGCGTGATGAAAGGCGACAAGCCGGATATGGCCCTGGTCAATGCCATTGCTTTCGACCCCTATACTCATGGCTACTACAGGGTAACCGAGCGGGTTGGGGAAGCCTTTAAAGACGGGCGGAAACAGATAAAGTGAGGCGGAAAAGGGCATGCGCGCCATTTGGCGGTAAGCCGAGGGGATGCGCATACCATATCCGAAAGGCCTTCTTTCGCGTTTTGCTTCTTGCTCAGCACAAACCCGGCAGCCGTGCGCCGTATGCGTCAGCATGCGGCGCTTTGTTTTTTCGTCAGGGAGCCGGGGACGCGGGAGGTGAGCGGCTGCGCCGCCCTCGCGCTTGTGCGGCGGGCACGGATGTGGTATAATGGGAAGCCAATACAGGCGGCGCCAAAGCGGCGCGGCTGCCCCGAATGAGCGGTGCTGTGACATGGACAAGGCTTTAGTGATCGGCAAAACCAGGGCGCTCAGCGAGGCGCCGGCCCGCAGCCGGAACCGATGCGCAGGATTTTGCCGGCCCGCGATAAGCCGGGTGTTAAGGCAATCGCTTTATATACAGCAGAATACACGTGCTTGAGAAGGAATTTCAATGGAAAAGATAACGCAGTTTTTAGGAAAAAACAAGAAAGCGCTCCTCCTTTTGGCTGCCGGGCTGGTACTTATTCTTGCCGCGGTGATCGCGGTCATCCTGCTGTGGCCGTTCGGGGCGGACGGACAAAGTCGGCAGGAAGGCGCTGCGCAGAAGACGACGTCGGAGGGGATAAAGCTCCTTGAAGAAAAGGGCCTTCTTGCCGGGGTCCGGGATTACACGGTGAAAAAGGGCGAGGTGCTCGACTGGGATGCGCTTGTTTCCTGGGACGGCAGCGTGGTGAAAAGCGTCGAGGTGGACGACAGCCGGGTGGAATACGCCGCGGAAGGGGATTATGAAATCACCTTTACCATTGCCTTTGACGAGGAAGCGCTCAACCGCTTCCTGGAGGAAAATGATGCAGCCTTTGCTGCGGATGGAGGCAGTGCCGTTGTAACGGCAACCGTCACCGTGACCGGAGAGGACGCCGACCGGGAGGAAACCGGAAGCAGCGGCTCTGAGCCGGCTGCCTCGGATCAGGAGGAGCCGTCACAGCCCGGCGAAAACAGCCAACCCGGGTCTGCCGCATCTCAGCCGGAGGATCAGACACCATCCGGCGCCGGCAGCGGCCAAACCGGCACATCCGGGCAGGCCCCCTCCGTACCGGACGGCAGCGGCGGCGGGGCAGACGCAGGCGCCGGCACACATGAACACGTCTGGGTGGACCATGAGATATGGGTTACGGTAGAGGATGAACCCGCCCGCACCGAAAAGGTAACCGAATACCGCTTATACTGGTGGGATACCAAAACCTGGCAAACCACCGAAGACAGCAGCGTGTTTGCCGACTGGCAGCGAAAAAAGATGGAATGGCTTCGCACCTATCGCTACGAAAACAATATGCCGCCGGAGCTGTTTCTGGGATACGATGAAAACGGGAACCCCACCTACCAGAACGATCATGCAATCGTCACCTACAACAAAACCATTCCCGCCGTCACCCATGAAGAAAAGCAGGTGGATTACCAGTACTGCAGCATCTGCGGCCAGCGAAAATAAAGCCAAACCCGGTTTGGCCTCTTCCGATTGCGCCGCCCCCGCGCTTGTGCGGCGGGCGCGGATGTGATACAATAGGAAACAAATACAGGCGGCGGCGCAAAAGCGGCGCGGCTGCCCCGAATGAGAGGTGCTGTGACATGGATAAGGCTCTGCGGGAAGAGATTATCGGCAAAACCAAGGCGCTCATCGACGCGCCGTCCTGCAGCCGGGAGGCGCGCGAGGCCGGGGAGCGCTGGCTCAGCGCGGCCGGAACCGATGCGGAGGATACGGAAACCCGCGCGTTCCTTCAGGAACTCGAGGCGGACATCATGCCGATCGACTCCCTGATCGCGTTTGCCCGCTCGGAGAAGGGGCAGGCGTATTTCGGGGCGGATACCGCTGCCGGCATCGCCGCGCACGCGGAGACGATCAAGGCGGCGGGCGCGCGCTACTGCGACTGCCCGGCCTGCGCGGCGGCCGAAGCGATCCTGGCGAGGAAGGACGCCATGCTTGCGTAGCGCACCGCACAGCGCCGGAACGGGATATCCCGCCCGTCGGCCCTAACCCGTCTTTCCCCGCCGCATCCCCGGCGTCTCAGACTGTCAAAAAAGTCGTTTCGCAAAAAATAATGCACAAAAAGTTTTCGCCCGCCTTTTTCGAAAAGGCGGCGGGGTCAAGGGGCGGAGCCCTTGGCGCGTCCCGCAGGACGCGAAATCCTTTGCTTTCATAAGGATCAGGAAGGGAGACGCAACAGCCCGGTGGGCTGTTGCGTCGTGGGAAACCCTATCAAGGGGTTTCCCGATGCGGCGTCTCACGCCGCATTTGTGCAACCTGCTATCTGCCAACCAGTTTTTCGACACGCCGGGACGCCGCAGCACAAAGCTGCGGCGCTTTTGCTTTGCGCGGATAAAAAATTTACAATGCGCCTCTTGCGGCTCCCCCCCGCTTTTTGTTATACTGAATTCAGGGGTGTACGCCCGGAATCTCTGCCGGCTTCATGCGGCAGATCAACAGGAGGCAGAACATGATTGATTTTCAGAACGGCAGCTTTGTCAAACTGAAACCGGTGGACCCGGCCGGTATCGTCCAGCTGATCCAGCCGATGCTGATCCAGGGCGAGCAGATCATCAGCTCTTTCCAGGGGATCCGCGACAGCGTAACCTTCACAAATATGCGGATCATCGCGGTCAATGTGCAGGGGCTGACCGGCAAGAAAAGGGATTTTACCTCGTTGCCGTACAGCAAAATCCAGGCGTACTCCATCGAGAGCGCCGGCGTTTTCGACATGGACAGCGAGCTTGAGCTGTATTTCAGCGGCCTGGGCAAGGTCACCTTCGAGTTTGTCGGCAACGCAAACGTCACGGCGATCTGCCAGATGATCAGCAGCTACGTGCTGCGCTGAGACTTCCGCACAGCTGGCGGCCCGGGTTTGGGCCGCCAGCTCCAGCGTGTCGAAAAACTGGTTGGCAGATAGCAGGTTGCACAAATGCGGCGTGATA
>USCI01000134.1 GCA_900553255.1 uncultured Oscillospiraceae bacterium
GCCTTTTGATTCCAGGACGGCTTTGCCGTCCTGGTGCGGCCAGAAAACTTTTTGTACATTATTTTTGCGAAACGACTTTTTTGACAATCCAAAACGGCCGGCCCGGATAACTCCGGGCCGGCCGTTTTGGGTTGTAGGGGGGAATCAGCGGATATCCCGGCGGCAGAAGCTGTCGCGGGCAATCCAGAGGAAGCAGGCGGTGTACACCAGCAGAACGATGACCGAGAAGCCAAGGGTCATGTGCGGGTCCACCAGCATGCTGCCCATCCCCATCATGCTGGCGAGGCCGGAGGAGGCGCTCGGCAGATACACCGACAGGTCGGTGTTGGCGAACACCACAAACGACGCGCCTGGCAGGACAATGCCAAAACCGGAGCTGATCGCGGCGAGCAGCAGCACCACCATCTGGCTGCCGTACATCAGCAGCAGCGATACCGCGATGGCAATCGCGCTCTTGCGGGTTACCGCCGATAGCATCAGCGCCAGCGACATATAGAAGACCACCGGCAGCAGATACAGCACGTACTTGAACAGCACAAACAGCAGATACGGCATCCTGATCACCCGGCCGAACAGCGAAAGCACCTGCATGGCGGCAATCCCTTCAAAGCCGGTGAGCATCCCACTGACCAGGAAGGCGACCACAAACATCGCGCCAGCGGTCATCAGGATGACCTCCAGCATCAAAATGACCTTCGCCCAGAAAATCTTGTACCGCTTATGCGGGGTGATCAGCAGCAGCTTGATGGTGCCGGTGCTGAATTCCGTGGCGATCAGACCGCCGGCGAGTACGATGATCAGCAGGGAGATCAGCGAGATGGAGCCGGTGGAGGCGTCCATCAGGCCGGCGAAGCTGGTGGCGGAAACCGGCGCGATACCGGTTTTCAGCCGCTCGGTCGCCACGTCGATCTGTTGCTGGAGCGAGGCGCGGGTGGTGGAATCGATCGGGTTGTTGTCTACCTGGCCGCGCACCAGGGCGAGTTTGTTGGCACGGATGATATCCAGCTGGTCATCTTTCCAGCTCAGGTCGGGCACGGAGAAGGTATAATAGGAGAAATATCCCCCGCTAGGCATCGGCGCAATATCGTAGTCGAGGTACATCTGGAGGATATCCTCCTCCACCTGGCGTTCGGCGTCATTGAGGGAATCCGAAGTCTTCAGTTCCTCCATCTGCATCCGGATATATTCCTGCCAGCTGTTGCTTTCGAGCACGCGGGTGAGTTCGTCCACCTGTTTTTGCAGCGCTTCGGTATCCACCGCCATCTGGCCGGGCTGCTGTGTGCCGCCCTCTTCCTGGCTGAGCTGTGCCTCTTCAATCTGCCGCTGCGTATCACAGATGCGGTAGACCACTTCGGAGCGCCAGTCGGTGGGCGCTATTTGGTTGTCATACAGATACTGGACCTCTTTGAGCTGATACTTCTGATACAGATCGTCCGGATCCTTTTGAACCCACATCTGCAGACGCCCCAGGGTCTCTTCGTAGTCGCTTTCCCAGCTGTCGTACCAGGCAGACGAGCCGCCGGCGATTTTGCTGAGGATCAGGATGGCCGACATCAGGAGGATGATAACCCCCATGAGCACCCAGGTGGATATTTTGCGGTACAGTTTGGTTCGTTCGTTTTGGATGAGCTTACCCAATGACGTTCCCTCCTCCCGTGATGTCAATGAAGCTCTGTTCAAGCGAGGCGTTCACCGGAGCAAGGCCGTAGATGGCGACGCCGCTTTCCATCAGGGCGCGGTTGAGCTCGGGGATCTGGTTTTCTTCCAGGTGCAGCTCCACCACGCCGTCCTCCACCGAGGAGATGAAGTCGGGGGCGTTCTTCCGCAGCAGCTCGACCGCGCGGTCGAACGGGCGGAGGGTGTAGCGGTACAGCCCGCGGCTGCTCTGCGAGGTGATCTCCTCCAGGGAGCCGATGCGCAGCAGCCGGCCGTTGTTGATAATGCCCACCGTGTCGCACATCAGCTGCATTTCCTGCAGGATGTGGCTGGATACCAGCACCGACAGTCCCTGCGTATGCGCCAGGTGGGACAGCAGATCGCGGAAGTCCTTGATGCCGGCCGGGTCGAGGCCGTTGGTCGGCTCGTCGAGGATCATGATTTTCGGGTTGTGAAGCAGCGCCTGCGCCACACCGATTCGCTGCTTCATGCCGAGGGAATAGGACTTGAATTTTTCCTGGATGCGGTGCTGCATACCGACCATCTGTACCACTTCACCGATGCGCTTTTCGTCCGCTCCGCAGGCGCGTGCGTGCAGACGCAGGTTTTCATAGCCGGACAGATACGGGTACATATCCGGGTTTTCCACGATGCCGCTGATATGGCGCATCGCCGCCTCAAAATCCCGGCCGATGTCGTGGCCCATCACCTGAATCGAGCCGCTGTCCGGGGTGAGCAGGCCGAGGATCATTTTAATCGTGGTGGTTTTGCCGGCGCCGTTGGGGCCGAGAAATCCGAAAATCTGGCCTTCCTCCACCGAGAAGCTGATGTCCTGTACGACCATGCGTTTGCCGAAGGATTTGCAGACGTTCTGCAGCTTCAATACCTCGCTCATCTGCCGAACACCTCCTCGATATACCATTCGTTGGTCTGCCGGGTGAGGCCGATGACGCGATACAGCTTCCATTCTCCGTCAATCTTCTGGCAGATCACCGAAATCTCAAGCATCTGCCGCTCGTCGGTCACGTCTACGGTGGTTTCGGTACCGGCGTCATAGCGGCTGCCGCTGACGCTGTACAGATAGGACACCGACAGCCTCGCGACGTCGTCCGATATGCGGCAGAAGCCGTATTTGGTCTTCTGCAGCTCCTGCTTTTCGTACCGGTCCACGCCCAGCAGCTGGTTCTGAATGTTATCACGCAAGGTTACAATGGGTTCCTCGGTCTTGTAGGGGGAATCGGTCACAAAATACGGTTCGAGCGCTCCGGCGACCGCATCCGCCTTCTGGTTGAGTGCCTCGGGGTCCTCCAGGGCTGCCAGCTGCTCATCGCTGAGGGTGATGGCGGACATATACGTCTTGCCCACCCTGTCGGCAAGCGCCCGGATCGCGTTTTTATCCGGAATCAGCATCAGCTGGCTGATTACGACGTATACGATTACCGCCGCAAGCAGAACCAGGCTGACAACGAGGCCGCGGTTTACCCGCTTCCAGAAAGGCCGCTTCCGGACCGCCGGGGCCGGTGTCTTTTCGTTCACGCGCTGCATCTCCTTTTCTTCCCTCTCGGAATTTTTTACTGCCGTCATCTTAGCACGCCGGAATCCGGGAGTAAATAGGCTTCATCACCTCTTAAGAAATTCTGCGCGGACTTTTCATTTTGTATCCGTGCGACAGCGCGCATGCGGTCGAAAAATTGAGATTGACAAACCGCGCCGGGTATCTTATAATAAATAGGCCATTTGGCGGTATATGGAGAAGTATCGAAGTGGTCATAACGGCCTCGACTCGAAATCTCATTTTTTCGATACTCTCCGCCCTCAAAATTGAATATGGAAGCGTATCGAAGTGGTCATAACGGGCCTGACTCGAAATCAGGTAGCCCTCACGGGCTCGTGGGTTCGAATCCCACCGCTTCCGCCATAATAGGAACATAAAAAAGATATGTTCCGCAAAAACCCCGATTTTATCGGGGTTTTTTGCTGCCCAAACGCCGGGATTTGGGGATGCATATTCGTAGATATAAAACGCCCGTTTTTGCTTTGCGGATAGATTTGAACTCCCGTACAACAGAATAACTGCTTTAAACGGCAGACAGGTTCTCAAAAACTTGTCTGCCTTTTTTGCGTTACACCGCCCGAAGTTTTGCAAAAGACTTCGGGCTTTTTTCATTTTACGAAAAGGAGAAGACACAATGTACTTTACCGATACTCCCTCCCTCAACAGCATGGAGGCGATCATGAAAAAGCTGCCCTGCGGCAGACAGAAAGGCGGCGGTCGAATTCGAAGCCCATACAAATACACCAGGAAAGACTGCGACTGCAGGCTTTGTCTCTACTACAGAAAAAATGGATGCGCCTTGACGCTCTGCCCCGTGCTGGACGTCCGTCTTTCCTGCGGCGCCGCTTCCATTGGCGAAGCGGCAAAAGCCGTTTTCAAGGACGCTAAAAATACGGCGTTCCAAAAACGCCTGTCACAAATATATAACCGAAAGATTAACTATTAGAAGTCAAGTCCCAAAAAGGATGGTGGTGGCGAAAAA
>USCI01000135.1 GCA_900553255.1 uncultured Oscillospiraceae bacterium
CACGCCGCATTTGGGCAACTTGCTACCTGCCAACCAGTTTTTCGACACGCTGAGATAATAAAATTATCTATGATACTATTGTTCATGCCCGAGGCAGAATCCAATATTCTTTATGGAGGTCTAAACTTATTTTGATAACCTTACAAGAGTAATTTTGATACTCCATACTCCGATCTCAAAGCCAAACTCTCCTTGATCGAGAGTTTGGCTTTTCTATTTTCCTTTAAAAACGAAGTGATTTATGTATTTGAAAGCGTGGTGGTGCCTCTAAATCACTAAACGGAAGTACCAAATTCGATGAGACGGTACTGCGCCATCAGGGGGCAAATGCTTTGGTGGATGGTCACCTTAGTCTTTTGTCATCTGATTTCAGGAAGAAACCGACTGTTTCCCTTCTGATTGGTTGCCGCTCGCCTCCGTTCCAACTGGATTTTCAGAATTCAGTTGGAACGGAGGAAATTTGAGTGAAACACAACCCTAAAACGGTATTTATAAAGGCAAAAGATGGGTATGTAGAACTTACTTATAGATGAAGGAAACGAGGTGAGAAATTATGAAGCGGTATACGGTGAGGCTGCTGGAAGAAGGCCGAAAAAATACTACTATATTCTGGACAACGACACCTTCCAGCTTGTCTTATTGCCTACCAAGTATTTAAAGTATAAAGTTGATGTCGAGCGATCCCCCAATACCGTCAAGCGGTTTGCGCTTTCCCTGAGCTACTATCTGCAGTATTTATCGGAAACAGAATTGGAACTCGCAGAAGTGAGCCGGTTAGGCTTTGAGGATCAAAGCAAGTATTTCGTCCAATTCCTGTACTGGCTCAAGGAAGGCCGTCGTGTGGATACAAAGCGAATCGGAAAGACCAGAAATGCGACCTGTAACGCATACCTTCGGGATGTGTTCGGGTTCTTTTTATATCTGGCAAACAACGAATATTGCAAACCGCTGCGGGTTCTTTCCTATGACCAGATCACGGTTCCGAACGCTGTCGGTGTCAAGCGGACGATCCGATCCAACTCCTTCAAGGGATACCTGAAAGAAGAAGAAAGGAATGTGCGGGCAGCGGAGGAAGCAGAGTTTATAGAAGTCCTCCATGCCTGTACCAATACCCGCGATCAGCTCCTGCTTCTGATGCTGGCCGAGACAGGGTTCCGCATCGGGGAGCTTCTGGGCGTGGATTACACAAGGGATATCGACTACGAGAATCAGACCGTAAAAGTATATTTCCGGAACGACAATGAAAATGACGCCCGCGCCAAAAACGCGGAGGAACGAAAAGCACGTCTCAGCCATGATACGTTTGAGTTCCTGCTGTATTATATCAGCGAATATCGGAAGCTGCTGCAATATCAGACCATGCTCTTCATCAATATCGCAGGTGATACTGCCGGAAAGCCTATGCCGGTACAAAACGTATACGATATGCTGGGGCGTATGCAGAAAAAGACCGGGATCAAACTGACACCGCATATGCTCCGCCGGTATTACGCACGATCCAGATGGAACGACGGCTGGTCATTAGAACTTGTCAGCCAGGCGCTTGGGCACAAACATCTGGATATAGAAAAAAGAAACACCTCATTTGCAGGAACTCAAAAGCGCATGGCACGAACACGGGCCATGCGCTTTTTATCGAGGGCTTTAACTTTTTGTTGAGAAGTAGGTGACAGTAAACACAATAGGGTATATACTAAAAACAGCCTGTTTTGGGGCAGGGGAAGATAGTCCATAAAATAATCGACGAAGCGACGTCGGCGCTCGATACGGTGACCGAGGCGCGCATCCAGTCCGCCTTCGACAAGCTCTCCGCCGGGCGGACGACGCTGGTGATCGCCCACCGGCTGTCCACCATCCGCGGGGCGGACGAGATCCTGTACATCGACGGCCAGGGCATCCGCGAGTCCGGCACCCACGACGAGCTGATGGCGAAAAACGGCCTGTATGCGCAGCTGTACCGGGTGCAGTTCGGCGGGGAAGCGGAAGAAAAATAAACGCATTTTCCGCCGCCGTCCGGAATAGGCTTATCGTAGCGGGCAGGGCCGCAGCGGTTTCCGGCGGGAGGATTTTCCTCGGATTTGCCTATGGTAATTTTCCGGCAGAGGGCGTATAATGATAAACAGGCAATTTTGGCTTGGCAGCAGGGAGAGTGAAACCCCGTTGAAATACCGCGTTCATCGTGAACTGTCTGAACAGATCCGTCTGTCCTGTGAGGAACGGCTGGGGATCCGCATCGATCCGTACTGGTTTTCCCTGGGCAATGTGTATCCCGACTGCACCCACCACCGGGTGCTGCATCATGAAATCGACGCGGCCGGCGGCATGGTGGGGCGGATGATCCGCCGTTTCTGCCGCTGGGGGATCGGCTCGGACGCCGAAATCTCCCGCTGGCGCTCGCTGCGGCTGGGCATCATCGCGCACTACTTGTGCGATTTCAGCTGCTATGTGCATACCGCGGTTTTCGACGGCACCCTGCGCGAGCACCGCACCTATGAGAACGCGCAGCTGGCGACGGCCTGCCCGCGTCCGGCCGGCCGCCTGGCCGGGGCCGTTGCGTTTGCCGATGACGGGGACGCGCTGATGCAGGCGCTGCGGGCCTGCTTTGCCGGACGCGACCCGGCGGGCTACTCCCCGTCCGGCGATCTCGAATACGCGGCGGATATCGCCTGCGGGGCGATCTGCGAGATGCTGCGCCTGTGCCGGGAGAAAAAGGCGTCCCTGTGGTGGTATCACCTGCCGGTGATCCGGCGGCGCCATCTGGCCTATGCCTGAAAAGACCCGGCCGTATGTTTTTTGCTTTTTGCGCCGACAACCCGACGGGCTGCCGGCGTTTTACTTGGCCGCGGGGCGGCCGGTCCGCATCAAAAGGGAGGGCAGGAACAACATGTCCGAAAAAGCGCTGGCGGTGCTCAATGCGCTGCTTGTGGAGACGTTCAACGATATTCTTAAGGTGGAGGAGCAGGCGATGCGTGCGGCGACCGGCGGCCGCCTGACCATCAACGAGGTGCATGTGCTGGATGCGGTGGGCCTCGGCGCGCCGCGCACCATCTCCGAAATTGCCGCGTCCGCGATGGTGACGGTCAGCACCATGACCATCACCGTCAACCGGCTGCAGAAAAAGGCGCTGGTGGAGCGGGTGCGGGACGGCGGCGACGGCCGGGTGGTCCGGGTGCGGCTGACGCCGGAGGGGGAACGGATTGTCCGGATCCATCAGGATTTTCACCGCCGTATGGCGGAGAGCGTCACCGAGCGCCTGGAGCCGGACGCGCTGGATGTGCTCACCCGGGCGATGGAAAATCTCCAGGCCTTTTTCCGCAGCGGCGATATGAGGGCTGCGGGCCGGTCGGCGGGGAAACGACAGCCGGGGGAGGGCTGCGGGACATGACACGGATTGCGGCGCCGCAGCTGCCGGAGCTTTCTCCGGCGGCACAATCGCTGGCCGACGCCGTCGGCCGCTGTGTGCGGGAGGCCGAGGACCTGAGCGGCTGGTCTTTTGCCGATGAGGCGCTGGCCGGCGCGGTATCCCGCCTTGAGGTGCGCGCGTGCCGCTTTGACCGGTGCCGGTTTTCCGGCTGCCGCTTCGACCGGGCGGGGTTCACCGACGTGGTGTTTTGCGGCTGTGATTTTTCCAACGCTGATCTGAGCCGCTGCAGCCTGCTGCGCTGCCGGTTCGAGGACTGCAAGGGCATCGGGCTGTCGCTGGTGCGCGCGGTGCTGCGCAGTGTGACGTTCGAGCGCTGCCGGCTGGATTACGCGAATTTTTCCGACGCCGCTCTGCACGGCGTGCGGATGCGGCAGACCGCGCTGGGCGAATCGGTGTGGCTGTCCGCAAAACTCGACGGCGCAGCGTGGGAGGGCTGCCGACTGGACGGCGCCAACCTCAGCGGCACGTCGCTGCGCGGGATGGATCTGACCACCGATTCCCTGGAGGGGCTGCTGCTCGGCGGCGAGGAGCTGCGCGGCGCGACGGTCACGCCGTACCAGGCGGCGGGTTTTGCCCGGCTGCTGGGGCTTGAGGTGAAATGGGAGAGCGGGGAATAGCGGCCGCACGGCCGCTGCAGCGCGGGCGCAGAAGTTTTGCCTGCGCGCCCGCCTTCAGATTGTCAAAAAAGTCGTTTCGCAAAAAATAGTGCACAAAAAGTTTTGGGCCGCCTTTTGAAAAAGGCGGCGGG
>USCI01000136.1 GCA_900553255.1 uncultured Oscillospiraceae bacterium
GCCACTCCTCCTAAAACTCAATATTTTCCTACCAGGGGCTTTTTTCTCCTGTTCGTACAATATAAGCAGTTCATCTATTTTCCTACATCAGGGGGCCTTTTGTCACTGTCCGTTTTTACTGGTCCTGTTCAGAGTTCTGCAGTGACCGCTTCTTTTTCCATCGCCAGCCAGATGGTATCCAGCACCAGTTTGATACTTTGGCGGGTGCTGGTTTTGTAGGCGACAATGCTTAAGTCAAACAAATTTTTGCGGAATAGTTCAAAAGCCGGTGGATATTTACTCCGGTTGCCTGCGCGGCTTGTCCCTCTGTTTGGAAATGTGTTATAATGACAGACGATCAGGAAAGTCGGGGGTGCTTATATGAGGGAAAAGACGGGGGCGCCGCAGGAAATACAGGTCCGGGGCGCCAGGGTGCATAATCTGAAAAATATCGACGTCAATATTCCGCTGAATCAGATTGTCGGCATCGCCGGCGTGTCCGGGTCGGGCAAATCGTCCCTTGCACTGGGGGTTCTGTACGCCGAGGGTTCCCGGCGCTATCTCGATGCGCTTTCGACCTATACCCGCAGGCGCATGACCCAGGCCGCGAAAGCAGAGGTGGACGAGGTTTTGTATGTGCCCGCGGCGCTTGCCCTGCACCAGCGTCCGGGCGTCCCCGGCATCCGCAGCACCTTCGGCACCGGTACCGAGCTGCTCAACAGCCTTCGGCTGATGTTCTCCCGGCTGGCGAGCCACCGCTGCCCGAACGGGCATTATCTGGCGCCCACGCTGGCCGTGGCGGCGGAGCAGGAGCTGGTCTGTCCGGTATGCGGTACGGAATTCTATGCGCCGTCGGCCGAAGAGCTGGCCTTCAACAGCCAGGGGGCCTGCCGCACCTGCGGCGGTACCGGCGTGGTCCGCACCGTTGACCTGGACTCCCTTGTCCCGGATGAATCCCTCACCATCGATGAGGGCGCGGTGGCGCCGTGGAATACCCTGATGTGGTCGCTGATGACCGATGTCTGCCGGGAAATGGGCGTGCGCACCGATGTGCCCTTCCGGGAACTGAGCGACAGGGAGAAGGATATAGTCTATCATGGCCCTGCGGTGAAAAAGCATATCTTCTATAAGCCCAAAAACTCCAATCAGGCCGGCGAGCTGGATTTTACCTACTTCAATGCGGTGTATACGGTGGAGAATGCGCTGGCGAAGGTCAAGGACGAAAAGGGCATGAAGCGGGTGGAAAAATTTCTGAAGGAGGACGTGTGCCCCGACTGCGGCGGCACGCGCCTGTCAGCTGCCGCGAGAGCGCCGAAGCTGTGCGGGATCGGCCTGGATGAGGCCTGCCGCATGACGCTGGCCGATCTGAGCCGCTGGGTGGACGGCGTGCCGGCCGCCCTGCCGGAGGACATGCGGCCGATGGCCAGGAGCATCGGCGAATCCTTCCAAACCGCCGCCAGGCGGCTGATGGATTTGGGGCTTTCCTATCTCACCCTCGATCGTTCCGCCGCCACCCTGTCCACCGGGGAGCGCCAGCGGATGCAGCTTGCGCGTGCGGTGCGCAACCGCACCACCGGCGTGCTGTATGTGCTCGATGAGCCGTCAATCGGGCTGCATCCGGCCAACATCGCGGGGCTGACGGCGGTCATGCACGATCTGGTGGCGGACGGAAATTCCGTCCTGCTGGTGGATCACGACACGCAGATTCTGGCGGAGGCGAACTGGATCATCGAGATGGGGCCGCGGGCCGGAGCGGACGGCGGACGCGTCGTAGCGCAGGGGACGCCGGCGGAGCTGGCGGCGGATCCCGTGTCCCAAATCGGGCCGTTTCTTTCCGCTAAGGTGCAGGCGCCGGCACCGCAGCGCACCGATGCGCTGTTCGCTGCGGGAAGGATCCATTTGTCCACCGCGGCCATCCATACCGTCAAGCCGCTGGAGGTGGATATCCCGAAGGGACGGCTGACCGTGGTGACGGGGGTGTCCGGCTCCGGCAAGACGACGCTGATTCTGGAGAGCCTGATCCCGGGGCTGGAGGCGGCTATAGCCGGGAGAAAGCTGCCGGAGCATGTGACGGGCGTCGAGACAGCGGGAATCGGGCAGATCAAGCTCATCGACGCCACGCCCATCGGCATCAACGTCCGTTCCACCGTTGCCACCTATGCGAACGTGCATGACGAATTGCGGAAAATCTACGCCAAAACGCCGCAGGCCAGACGACTCGGTTATAAGGCGGGGGATTTTTCCTACAATACAGGCCGGCTGCGCTGCCCGGTGTGCGACGGGACCGGTATCATCAGCCTGGACGTGCAGTTCCTGCCGGATGTGGAAATTCCCTGTCCGGAATGCCGCGGCTCCCGCTATGCCCGGGATGCGGGCACAATCCGGTATCCCGGCGCCGGAGGAAAAGCGTATTCCCTTCCCGAACTGATGGCGATGGATATCCATACGGCGCTGGAGGCCTGCGCCGAGCTCAAGGTGATCCGCCAGCGCCTTCAGGTGCTGCAGGACCTCGGCCTGGGGTATCTGACCCTGGGGGAAGCGACGCCCGGCCTGTCCGGCGGGGAGGCGCAGCGGCTCAAGCTTGCCAGCGAAATGGGCAGGGGACAGGCGGATACGGTTTTTGTGTTTGACGAGCCGACAATCGGGCTGCATCCGCTGGATGTGCGCACGCTGCTCGGCGTTTTCCAGGCACTGATGAAAAACGGCGCCACCGTTGTGGTGATCGAGCATGATCTGGATGTCATCCGCAGTGCGGATTATATCATCGATATGGGGCCGGGCGGCGGCGAAGAGGGCGGCCGCATCGTTGCGGCCGGTATGCCCCGGGAAATAGCGGAAAACGCGGACAGCGTCACGGGACGGTATCTCCGGTTCCCGCAGCAGCGGTAATACCGCGCAGTTCAGCCGCAGCCAGATGAAAAAGGCCTTTTTTCATATCCAGATTTCCGCACCGGCTTGTCGGTGCGTTGACGGCGGAAGGCTTGTGTGCTACAATGCGCTCAAACGGGAAAGGGGAGGCGCGGCACAATGGGAACGGTCAGGATTCTGGCAATCGGCAACAGCTTTTCGGAGGATGCGGCGTATTATGTGCACCCGATGGCCGCCGCAGCCGGCATCGACGTTAAAATCGTCAACCTGTATATCGGCGGCTGCTCGCTGGAGACCCACTGGCGGAACATAGAAAGCGGGGAAGCGGCCTACCAGTATCAGCTCAACGGGGTGAATACCGACCGGTATGTATCGGTGGAGGAAGCGCTCCGGGAGGAAGCGTGGGATTATATTGTCACGCAGCAGGCCAGCCATGACAGCGGCTGGCTGGATACCTATACGCCGTTTATCGGGCGGATGCAGGCCTATATCCGGCAGAAGGCGCCTGCGGCGGAGCTGCTGCTGCACGAGACCTGGGCGTATGAGACCGACAGCAGCCACGGGGCGTTTATGCGGTATAACCGCAGCCAGGAGGAAATGTTTGCGCGGCTGCGGCAGGCTTACCGGAAAATTGCGGCGGATTACGGCCTGCGGCTGATCCCGTCCGGCGATGTCATTCAGCGGCTGCGCGGGCGGGATCCGTTCCGTTATGCGCAGGGCGGTCTGTCCCTGTGCCGGGACGGTTTTCATATGAGCTATCTGTATGGGCGTTATCTGCTGGCCTGCGTCTGGACGGCATATCTGCTGGGGCTGCCGATGGCGCGCAACGATTTTGTGCCGTCCACCGCGCTGGCGCCGGAGGAGGCGGCAGACCCGGCCGTTTTGCGGGTGATCCGGGATGTCGTTGACGAAGTGGTCACCCAAGTTGAACAGGAGCGGGCCCGGGCTTGACCGGGGCATTGTGCGGAGAGGTTTACGCCCACGACGGATGCGCAGACGTACATGTCCCGCGGCTGCATGCCGCGGCTTCGCCATGTCCGGCGTAATTTGCGGCAGAACGGGGCCGAAACAACCGTCGGGTGGGAGTCTCGCGGAAGCACCGGGGCTGTAAGGGATGTTCTGTCGGGACGTGCCTGCAGGGCATCGGCGGTGTGTTTTTTCCTGTCTCCGGAAATCCGACATCCAGACCCAAAAGAAGACAAAACGCCTCCGCCGTGCGGCGGAGGCGTCAGCTTGTCAAAGAAGGAGGCGTTTTGCTCAGGCGAAGCGCCTTTTTCTTTTG
>USCI01000137.1 GCA_900553255.1 uncultured Oscillospiraceae bacterium
CCAGGCAGCCAACCGGAATGCCTGCGGCATTCACGGGGGAAGAAATCCCTTGCCGGCCAAAAGGACGGCCGGCATTTCGCGGCGGGCCGCGAAACCGGGATTTTTCCCGCAAAAACGCTTTCTTCCAGCCTGTGTGCTCGCGGCAAGCGAAATTGCCCGTCGGCAATTTCGACGCCGCGGTTTAAGCTGAGCAAAATCTCCCGGCTGGCCGGCCTCCGGCTTTGGCGTCCTATCGCCGCGCGATATCTATGGGACATTCTGTCTGGGTTCTATTTACTCGAACAAGGCCGGCCGACGCCGGAAGTATGTGCCCGTCGCCGGGGTTCCGGCACAAATAACAACCGAAAGGAGCGATCCCTATGACAACCGGAATGGAGGTCTGGACGCGCGCGATGGAGCTGCTCGGCTACACCGCCGCGGACGGCACCGTGGATCCGCGGCAGTCGGCCGAACAGCTGCGCCGCGGGCTGGCGGTAATCAACCAGGTGTTTGCCGACCTGTGGCCGCTCGAGCACGAGGGCGCACCGGCGCCGCTGCAGACGCTCGAGGAGCCGATCCCGCTGTGCGCGAAAACCATCGGGGACGTCATGCCCTACGGCGCGGCGATGTTTCTCGCCGCCGCGGAGGGAGACGCCGCCGCGCAGGCGCTGTACGCCGGCCTATACGGCGGCAAGCGGCAGGCGGCCCGCCATCCCGACCGGCGCCGGCTCGACCGGCAGCCGTCCCCGCTTCTGTAAGCCTTCGCCGCAGCCTATGCGGCGCCCCAAAGGAGGATGAACACATGCAGTATCCCCGGATGGACGGCGGCGACACCCGGCGGTTCGAGGTGCCCCAGCTCAACGGCGGGGTCAACCTCCACCGCCCGCCGCACCGCATCGACGACAACCAGCTGTCCGCCTGCCGCAACCTGTGGCAGCGCGGCGGCATGCTCGGCACCCGGCCCGGCCTGCGCACGCCGGAGGACGACGGCTGGGCCTTTGCCGAGGGCCTCAGCCGCGCGGGAGACATCATCCCGCTGCCGAAGGCGGAGGCCTTTTTTGAGGGCCGCCGACTCGTTTACAGCGCCTACCTGACCTGCTGCGGGGGAGGGAGCTACACCCTGCTGCGGGTGCACCGGGTATTCGGCCCGGATACCGCCGAGGAGCTTCCCTCCCTGCGCTTCGGCACCGGCGGGGTGGCGGAGGACCAGCCCACCGGCGGGCTGCTGGTCCCCGCGCAGCAGGGGCAGCTTTACGTCTTCACCAACACCGGCGGCATCTACCTGCAGGTGTTCGGCGAGGAAAACTGGCGGGATATGAGTGCGGACGGCTACGTCCCCACAGTACTGGTCAACGGCCCGTCCGCCGCCGAACCCGGCGCCGCGCCCGGCAGCGGCGGGGTCAAATACGAAAGCTACAACCGCATCCAGCCCGCTTACGCCGCGCTGTACACCACCAACGGCGAGGATTCGGTGTTTTTCCTGCCCAGGGCCCACACCGCGGCCGCGCTGTCGGTCGGCTACCGCGACTTTGACGGCGGCTGGCACAGCCACGACCTCGCCAAGGGCCAGACCGCCGAGAGCCAGTTCGGCGACGACGGCCTGAAGATGTATTACAACCCCTCCACCGGCGTGTTCCGTTTCACCCGGCAGGGGGAGTCCGGCGAAGAACCGGGTGCGCCCGCGCGCTCCGGGCTGTCCGGCAATCTGCGGGCAAAGGTGACCCCCGATGTGGTGGCCTCGGATTTCCGCCGGCTGTTCCGGATGACCTTCTGCACCTGGTTCGGCGGCGACCGCAGCGGCCGGGTGGGCGGCGCGCGGCTGTTTATGTCCGGCAACCCGGAATCCCCCAACCTCATCTACTGGAGCGAGGCGGACAACCCGCTGTACTTCCCCGAAAGCAACAGCGCGCTCGTAGGGGATGCCGGCAGCGCGGTGACCGCCTTCGGGCAGCAGAACGACAGCCTGGTGATCTTCAAGGAAAACGAGATCTACTACGCCGAATACGAGGCGGGCAGGGCGGTGCAGCTCAGCGACCTGATCGACGACCGGGTCGCCGACGCCACCACCGATCTCGCCCGCTTCCCGCTGACCCCGCTGCACACCCGCATCGGGTGCGACTGCCCGCAGACGCTGCAGCTGTGCAGCAACCGGCTGATCTGGGCGTGCTCGAACGGTGAGGTGTACGGCCTGATGGGCGCCGACCGCTATACCGACCGCAGCGTCTGCCTGCTGGGCGGCGCGGTGCGGCCCGCCCTCGCCGCGCTCGACGCCGATACCCTCCGGCAGGCTTTTGCCTGCACCCTCGGCGGGCAGTACCTGCTGTTTGCGGGCACCTCGGTGTTCCTGCTCGACACCCTCGACACCGCGTTCCAGGGCTATGCTTCCCGCACCGACGACCGGTTCACCGATGAAGGGCTGGTCTGGCATATCTGGGACAACCCCGCGCCGCAGCTTTACGGCGGCGCACAGGCCGACGGCGGCCCGCTGCTGTTCAGCCGGCTTACCCATGCGCCGGCCGGCGGGACGGTGGGGGCGCAGGAGTTTGTGTATGCGTTCGATCCGGCGCTGCACCGCGACCGGACCGTCTCGCTCGACAGCGCGGGCGAGGCGGTGTACACCGAAACGCCGGTGTGCTCGTCGCTGTGTACCCGCGCGTTCTCGTTCGGCACGCCGGAACGGCTCAAGCTGGTGCGGCGGCTGTACTGCGGCATCCGCGACGACGCCGAGGGCGAGATCCGCATCACCTACGTCGTCGACGGTGAACCGGTCGAGGACGGCTACCGCATCCCGCTGACCGGCACCGGAAAGATGCGCGAGTTCCGGGTGTGCCCCGGCACCGGGCGGCTGCGCACCTTTGCGCTGTGCCTCGAAAGCACCGCGCCGATTGCGGTGGACGGCCTGGTAATGGTGGTCACCGTAACCGGCGGGGCCAAGATGTAAGGAGGGTTTAGCGATGACCGAAACAACCGAAAAGCGGGCGGACTACGACCCGGAGCGGGTGCAGCGGCTTGCGCTGCTGCGCACGGTGCGGGAAGGGATCAGCACGCCCGCCCGCGCAGCCGATGCCGCACGGCAGCTGATGCGGCTGCTCGACGAATGGCGCGAGGCGCCGGAGCCGGCGGATCCCGGCGCGCTTCAGGCGCTGCTTGCGGCGCTGCCGCGGCCGGGACAGGACGGCCGGGAAACCGAAACGGAAGGAGGCGTGCCGTATGCAGGCCGTGCGCAGGATCGTGTTTGACGTAACCCCTGACGGGGTCACGCCCGCTGCTCCGCAGCCCGCCGGCGTGCAGGGAGAGCACAACGCAGCGGCGGTGGTGTTCCGTCTCGGCGCACCGCTGCTGGAGGCGGGCTACCGCTGCCGCATCGAGTTTGTGGACGGCGCCGGGCGGTATGACGTTACCGGGCTGCTCGAACCCCAGGCGGGGGAGGTGTCCTGCCTGCTGCCGGAGCGCTGGACCCGCGCGGGCGGCACCGCGTCGGTGCGGCTGCGGCTGTCCGCGCTGCAGGAGGCGGCGGACGGCACGGCGCAGGAACAGACGGTCTGCTCGTATGCGGGACGGCTCACTTTTGCCCCGCGGGAGGACAGCGGCGGCGAGCGGTATGCGGCGCTGTCGGCGCTGGTGTACCGCGCAGAGGCTGCGGCGGCGCGGGCGGAGGCCGCCGCAGAGCGCGCCGAGGAGGCGGCCGATGCAGCAGAAGGCCCCGAAGCGCAGGGATAAACCGGCGCATGGCCGGAAGACAGACAGGCGGGCGGCTCGAGAGAGCCGCCCGCCTTGTGTTAGGTTGGGAAAGGGGAATCGCCGGAAAACCGCAGCCACCCATGTCAGCGTAAAAAGCGGCCTTGCGCACTCGGCCTGTATGAGGAGAAACAGATTTCCTCCCAACCCATTCGGCGCCTTCGGGGACGCCGTAAGGCGGAACCCGCCGGGCGCCGGGAGATGAAAAAGCGCTTTTGGTGCCTTTTGGGGCTTAGGCCAAAAGGCACTGCGGCGCGAAGAAGAAAGCACTTTGTGCTTTCTTCGGGAGTTTTGCGCGATGCGCAAAACATCCCCTCCCGTGACAGCGC
>USCI01000138.1 GCA_900553255.1 uncultured Oscillospiraceae bacterium
ATCACGCCGCATTTGTGCAACCTGCTATCTGCCAACCAGTTTTTCGACACGCTGCAACGTCCCGCCATACGGCGGGACGTTTCCGGTTTGGGCGCAGCGTTTATGCCGCATCCTTTTCAAAATTCTTCGGGCTGCACATTTTGATCGCGGAATCGTCCGGCGTCCAGGTCTTGCCAAGCTCCTCGATAACCGGATCCATCAGCTCATCGTAAGCGTCGCTCTTCTCCTTGGAAATGATGGACTCGCGGTTTTCCTTGTAAAAATCCTCGCGTCCCTCGCCCTCTTCGGGATCCAGCCGCAGGATCAGCGCGGCGGTGAGCCTGGTCGCGTTTTTCTTATATTCCACCCGCTTGGCCTCGTTGACATTGACCGACTGCACCGCCTTGACAAAGTCCTCGTCGGTGTAGGTCTTTGCGTCAATATCCTGGCGATTGGGATCCTCGGCTTCCTCCTCGTCACCGCTGCCGCTGTCGTCGCCGGTATCCTCCTCACCTTCCGCCGCGGTGGGCGTCGTCGTGGTGGGCGCTTCGGTGGTGGTTGTCGTGGTGGTATCGTCGCCGCCTTCGGAATCCTCCTCGTCGGCAGCCTCTTCATCCTCGTTGTATTTCTCGATCGCCTTGTCGAAATCGCCGGTCTCGTTGTAGATCGCCAGATAGCCGTCCAGCCGGTCATAGACCTTCTGCTTTTCCTCGTCGCTGAGCTCCTTGCCGTCGTCGTCGGTCAGCGAGATCTCGATGACCTTGTAACTCAGGTAATTGTCGGTGAAATACTGCCGGATCTCCTCTTCCGGCATCATGAAGGGGGCGTTGGGGTTGGTTTCCCCGTCGTAGAGGCCGTAGAACAGCGCATTGTCGTTGAGCTGCACCGCACGATAGGCGGCCGCAAAATGCTCCTTGCTGATGCCGAGCTTGAGCAGGTCGTCCGCGCTGTACTGATTGAGCTGGGTGTTCACCTCGTCGATATCCTCCTGACTCGGGGAAATACCGTACTCGGTGAGCTTGTTCTCCAAGGCACGCTGCCGGATCATCATATCCTTGGCCAGCTGCTTGATATAGGCTTCCAGCTTGAGCGAAGGCGCGTTTTCCTCTTCGCCGTAGGGCAATTCCAGGTCCCAGACGTTCTTAACGGTGCTGGTGCCCTGCATGCTCTGCATATAGAGGTAATACTGCGCCTGCTGCATCACCTGGCTGTACGCTAGATAGAGGTATGCCAGATACTCGCCGGTTTCGTACTGCTGGCCGTCGAGGGTAACGGCATATTTCGGCGTCGAGCAGCCGGATGCCAGCAGTGTTCCCAACACCAGGACCGCAGTCATCACGGCGCACAACGCCCGTTTGAGCTTTAACATCGCACATTTCCTCCTTGAAAATCCGGCTTGGCCGCCGGCCGCAACCGCCGTGAGGGGCAGTTTTAACACCTATTATACATGCTTTGCGGACTTTTGTAAACTCCAAATTCGGCGGTTTTGTCCGCCGACACCGGTTTATACCGGCAGGAATTCCCCCTTTACGGGGCGTTCGACGGCAAAAACGGTGGAAAACTCTGTGGAAACGGTGGATTATTTACGGCGATCCGGCCGCATTGTAAGGGACAGGTAAATTTTTTGTTATACACTTCGTAAAATCGTCTCTTGTCAACAATCCCGAATTCGCTTTTTCAATTGCGGACAAGAACGGCAAGATGCCACTATCCTTTTTCGCCCGTGTATGCTATAATGGGACACGGGATTGCCGGCGGGCGGGAAGTGCGGCCGGCAAAAAATATCGTCAGGAGAAAGGAAGATCGTATTCATGGACGCAGCCTCCAAGAAGCGGCTGTCGGCGCTGGCCACCCGCATCCGCATGCTGGTCATCGAGGGCACGTATAATGCCAAAAGCGGGCATCCGGGCGGATCGCTGTCGGTCGCCGACACCCTAGCCTATCTGTATTTTCAGGAGATGCGGGTGGATCCCGCACAGCCGAAATGGGCGGACCGCGACCGCCTGGTGCTGTCAAAGGGGCATACCGCTCCGGCGCTGTACGGCGCGCTGGCGCTGCGCGGCTTTTTCCCGGAGGAGGAAATCCGTTCACTGCGCCATACCGGTGCGATGCTGCAGGGCCACCCGGACATGAAGGGCACCCCCGGCGTGGATATGTCCACCGGCTCGCTCGGCCAGGGCGTCTCGGCGGCGGCGGGCATGGCGCTCGCCGGCAAGCTCGACGGCGCGGACTACCGGGTGTATGCGATCCTCGGCGACGGTGAAATCGAGGAAGGCCAGGTCTGGGAAGCGGCGATGTTTGCCGCACACAAAAAGCTCGATAACCTGTGCCTGGTGATCGACAATAACAACCTGCAGATCGACGGCACGCTCGAGGAGGTCAACTCCCCGTACCCGATCCCGGAAAAATTCGCCGCCTTCGGCTTTAATGTTGTGGAGATCGACGCGCATGATTTCGACCAGATTGAAGCGGCGTTTGCGGCGGCGCGCGCCTGTAAGGGCAAACCGACCGCCATCGTGCAGAAATCGATCAAGGGCAAGGGCGTGTCCTTCATGGAAAACCAGGTCGGCTGGCATGGCAGCGCCCCGAATCAGGAGCAGTACGCGCAGGCGATGGAAGAGCTGAAAGCCGAGCTTGCCAAATATGAGGAGGAATAGGTATGTCTGACGTGATCAAAAAAGCAACCCGTGACTCCTACGGCGCGGCGCTGGTGGAGCTCGGCGCCGAATACGACAACCTGGTGGTGCTGGACGCGGATCTGGCGGCCGCCACCAAAACCGGCGGTTTCCGCAAGGCGTATCCGGACCGGTTTTTCGACTGCGGCATTGCGGAAAGCAACATGATGGGGGTCGCGGCCGGGCTGGCCGCCTCGGGCAAAATCGTGTTTGCCTCGTCCTTCGCGATGTTTGCGGCCGGCCGTGCGTTCGAGCAGGTGCGCAACTCCATCGGTTATCCGCATCTGAACGTAAAAATCGGCGCGACCCACGCCGGGATATCGGTCGGTGAGGACGGCGCAACCCATCAGTGCTGCGAGGACATCGCGCTCATGCGTTCCATCCCCGGCATGACCATCCTCAACCCGGCCGACGATAACGAGGCGAAGCAGGCGGTGCGCGCCGCGGTGGAGATGACCGGCCCGGTGTACCTGCGGTTCGGCCGTTTGGCGGTGCCGGTGGTCACGCCTGCGGATTATACTTTTAAAATCGGTAAAGGCGCAGTGCTGCGGGACGGCAAGGACGTGACCATCGTGGCCGTGGGCATGATGGTCCAGATGGCCCTGAAGGCCGCCGACATTCTCTCCGCCGAGGGCATCTCCGCCCGTGTGCTGGACTTCCACACCATCAAGCCCCTGGATCAGGAGCTGCTGCTTGCCGCCGCCAAGGAGACCGGCGCCATCGTCACCTCCGAGGAGCACAACGTCATCGGCGGTCTGGGTGCCGCCGTGGCCGAGTTCCTCAGCGAGAACTGCCCCGTGCCCGTCATCCGCCACGGCGTGAACGACCAGTTCGGCCGCAGTGGCAAGGCCGACCAGGTCCTGGCCGCCTACGGCCTCACCCCCGAGGTGCTGGCCGACAAGGCCCGCCAGGCCATCGCCAAAAAGGGCTGATCCTCTCTAATCGCATAAAAATACGGCGATCCCAATATTTTGGGACCGCCGTATTTTTATGCTTTTTATTCATATTGGACCTGCCGCAGCATCTGTAAAAATCCACCCACCGCCTCTGACAGCGCCTGGCCGGGGCGGTACACGACGTACACGCC
>USCI01000139.1 GCA_900553255.1 uncultured Oscillospiraceae bacterium
GACAAGCTGGAAAAGGCGATGGCCTTTGCCGAGGTTTCCCCGCAGGACAGTATTTGTCTGGACGTCGGCGCTTCCACCGGCGGGTTCACCGACTGCATGCTGCAGCACGGCGCGAAAAAGATTTATGCGGTGGATGTGGGCTCCGGGCAGCTGCACGAGCGGCTGCGGAGGGATCCCCGGGTGGTGTGCATGGAGAAAACCGACATCCGGGATGCGGCGCGCGTCGGCGAAAAAATATCACCGGGAGAGATCCGGCTGTGCAGTGTGGATGTGTCGTTCATTTCGCTGCGGCAGGTGCTGCCGGCGGTATGGCCGTATATGGCGGAGGACGGGCGCGTCGTCTGCCTGGTCAAGCCGCAGTTTGAGGCCGGGCGGGGGGCTCTGGGCAAAAGCGGCGTGGTTCGTGACCGCGGCATCCATCTTCAGGTGCTGCGGGAGCTATGGGATTTCTGGCACGGGCAGGGCTGCCGCGTCCTGGCGCTGACCCATTCGCCCATCACCGGCGGAGACGGCAATATCGAATATCTGGCTGTGCTCAGCCGCTGTGCACAGGAGACGGTGCAGGTGCAGATGCTCCGGCCGATTGTGGAATCGGCATTTAACGAGCTAAAAGGCAACAAAAGATAAAAATAGCAGTGGTTATTTAAGGAGGATGTATGATGAAGGTGGCGGTGATCCCCAACGGGCGCGCGGCCGGCGTGCACGCCGCACTGCCGGCGGTGTGCGCGCAGCTGCAGGCGCTCGGCGCACAGACGCTTTGCCCGGCAAGCGGCGCCTTCCCGTCGCCGGAGGCGGACGAGCTGATCGGGGCGAGCGACGTTGTAGTCGCGCTCGGCGGCGACGGCACCATCATACATACGGCGAAGCGGGCGGCGGCCTTTGGCCGCGCTGTGCTGGGCATCAACTGCGGCACGCTGGGCTTCATGGCCGGGCTGGAGGCAGACGAGCTCGGCCAGCTGGCCAAGCTCATTGCGGGGGAATACAGCATTGAAAGCCGCATGCTGCTGGAGGTGCACGTGTCCGGGGCGAAGGAACGGCGGTTTTACGCACTCAACGAGGCGGTGGTGTCCCGTGGTTCCCTTTCGCGGATCGTTGGGCTGGATATCCGCAACCATGACCGGCCGGTGATGACCTATGAGGGGGACGGGGTGATCGTCGCGTCGCCGACGGGATCGACCGGGTATTCGCTGTCCGCCGGCGGGCCGGTGGTGGATCCGGAGGTCAGCTGCCTTTTGATTACGCCGGTATGCCCGCATTCGCTGCACTGCCGTTCGACTATCTTTTCGGCGGACGCGGTGCTGTCGGTGAGGGCAAATGTGGAAAGATGCCCGGAGATTTATCTGACGGTCGACGGGGAAGAGGGGCTGCGGATCGGCGAGCGCGATGTGGTGACCATCTCCCGCGCTGACCGTGCGGCGCGCCTGATCAAGATCAAGCAGCAGTCGTTTTACGACGTGCTTACCCAAAAGCTGGTCAACCGCTGACCGCGGACGTCGGGAAAGGAAGGGGCAACGTATGAAAACCAAACGGCATGCCAAAATTCTGGAGCTGATCCGCGGACAGGCGATCGACACGCAGGAAGAACTGCTGCGGCAGCTGCGCGAGGCCGGCTTCGATGTGACGCAGGCGACCGTTTCACGGGACATCCGCGAGCTGCGGTTGATTAAAACCCTCGGTGCCGATGGCCGCTACCGCTATTCCACCGTGCAGATGGAGCACGACACCCTGTCCACCAAGTTCCATTCGCTGTTTGCCGATACCGTGGTCGGTGTAGATTACGCCCAGAACCTTGTGGTGGTGCGCTGTCTGTCCGGCATGGCGCAGGCGGCCTGTGCGGCGATGGATTCGCTGCACTGGGACAATGTGGTCGGCACGCTCGGCGGTGAGGATACCTTTATCTGCATCCTGAAAACCGAGGAACAGGCGGTCGGCCTGGCCGCTGAGCTCAAAAAGATGATGAAGCGCCCGTAAAACAGGACGGCGGCGGAAGGCGGGGAGCGTTTATGCTATGGAGTCTGCATATTGAAAACATTGCGGTGATCGAAAAGGCCGACATCACCTTCGATGCCGGTTTTAACGTGCTGACCGGTGAAACCGGCGCCGGCAAATCCATTATCATTGATTCGATCAACGCAGTGCTCGGCGAACGGGTCAGCCGGGACCTGGTGCGCTCCGGCAGCGAGCAGGCCGCGGTATCCGCTGTATTCAGCGACCTTTCTGCGGCGGCGCAGGACAAGCTGCGCGAGCTGGGCTTTGAAACCGACGAGGACGGGATGCTGCTGATCCAGCGCACGATTTCCGCCGAGGGAAAGGGCGGCTGCCGCATCAACGGCCGGCCCGCGACCGTTTCGATGCTGCGGGAATGCGGCCGGCTGCTGGTCAATATCCACGGGCAGCACGAAAACCAGGCGCTTCTGGCGCCGGAAAAGCATGTGGAATACCTCGACCGGCTGGGCGGGCTTATGCCGCTGCGTGCGGAATACCGCGCCGCTTATGAAGAATGGCAGCGCCTCCGGCGGCAGCTCGACGCCGTACAGATGGATGAGGATCAGAAGCTGCGGCAGCTCGACCTGCTGCGGTATCAGGTGGACGAAATCGAGGCCGCCGAGCTGGTTCCCGGGGAGAGCGCGCAGCTGCAGGAGCGCCGCACCTTTTTCCGCAATGTGGAAAAGATTGCGCAGGGGCTGTATGCGGCTCGTGCACTGCTTCAGGGCGACGAGGATACCGACGGCGTGCTGACCGGCATCGAACGGGCGGTATCCCAGGTGCAGGATGCCGGGCGCTATATGGACGAGGCGGCAAAGCTCGGCGAGCGGATGGAAAATCTCCAGTACGAGCTGGAGGCCTGCGCCGAGGAGGTACGGGGGCTGACCGAGCAGCTGGAATTCGACCCGCAGGAGCTTGAGCAGGTGGAGTCGCGGCTGGATGTGATCCGGCGGCTGACCGTCAAATACGGGCCGGAGGAAGAGGACGTGCTGGCTTTTCTGGAAAAAGCCCGGCAGGAGCTCGAACAGATCGAGACCGCCGACGAGACAGCGGCGCGGCTGCGCATACAGCTCGAAAAAGCAGAGAAGGCGGCCGGCGAAGCGGCGCGGCGGCTGACCGCTGCACGGCAGAAGGCCGCAGAAATTTTTACCCGCGATGTGCTGGAGCAGCTAAAATTTCTGGATATGCCGGGCGTGCGGCTGCAGGTGCAGATCCTGCCGGTTCCGCTGTCGGCGGCGGGTGGCGACCATGTGGAATTCCGGATCGCAGCCAACCCCGGCGAGGAGCCGAAATCCATTGCACGCATTGCTTCGGGCGGCGAGCTGTCCCGGATTATGCTCGCACTCAAATCGGTAATGGCGGATGCAGACGACATCGATACGCTGGTTTACGACGAAATCGATGTGGGCATCAGCGGCCGCGCTGCCTGGAAGGTGGGGATCAAGCTGCGCGAGACTGCGCAGGGAACCAAAGCGGTGCGTCGGCAGGTGCTCTGTGTAACCCATCTTGCGCAGATTGCCGCACAGGCGCATCATCACCTGCTGATTGAAAAATCGGTACATGACGGACGCACCTATACGGCGGTGCGCAGCCTGGACCGCGCCGGCCGGGAGGATGAGCTGGCCCGCATCATCGGCGGCGAGGTGACCGCCGCAAGCCGCGAAGCAGCCCGCGAAATGCTCGACCGGGTGGAATCATAGTGAATTGTCAAACTAAAAGCAACAGGAGTTGAGTTCAAAGTGCCATAAAT
>USCI01000140.1 GCA_900553255.1 uncultured Oscillospiraceae bacterium
ATATTTTCCTACCAGGGGCTTTTTTCTCCTGTCCGCTCAATCTGGGGCGGTTCACAAACGGACGGGGCCTTTTTTCCAATAAAAGCACCCCGGTTTTGCCGTGATGATTTTATTCGCAGACAAAACCCGCAAATACGTCAGCCGTATAAAGAGAAAAGCCTCTTTGCATCACCGCGTTGTTTTTTGCCTTTACAGCGGAAAGCGGAAACCGCCGCGCAGCGGTGCGGCCGGCAGCGGCAGTACAGCCGCCTCCATCGCCTGCGCTTCTGCCGGAATGTGGGTGATCAGGACGATCAGCTTGTCCGCGTACACCTGCCGGATCTGTGCCGCAATGCCGCGCCACAGCGCTTCATCCAGCCCGGTAAACGGCTCGTCGAGCAGCAGAAAATCCCCCTCAAAGGCAAGTGCGCGGGCAATCGCCGCCCGGCGCCGCATCCCGCCGCTGAGCTGTGCGGGATAAGCTTTGGCTGCGTCGGCCAGCCCCACCTGCTCCAGACAGGTCATCGCCCGCTCGCGCGCATCGCTCCCGCGATGTACCAGCGCCACATTCTCCCAAACCGGAATCCACGGAAGCAGCCGGTTTTCCTGAAACACCACCGCAGCCCTCTGTCCGCTGATTCCACGGACCGCACCGCCGGCAGGCGTTTCCAGCCCGGCGAGCAGCCGCAGGATGGTGGTTTTGCCGCAGCCGGAGGGGCCGAACAGGCACACCGTGCCGGAAGCCGGAAACTCCAGATTCACCTGTTCGAGCACCGGCTTGTCGCCGTAGGCAAAATCCACCCTGTCCAAAGCAATCACCGGCGTCCCTCCTAAAGCTTCGCATTGTACCGGCGGCCCAGTCGCCCGGCGGCGAGCATCAGCCCCTTTTCCAGCAGAAGGCTCAGCACCACCACCGTCAGCGTCCAGGCGAATACTTCCGGGGTTTCGAGATAGGTTTTGGCATCCTGCAGGCCGCGCCCGATCGACATCACCGGCCGGCAGATAACCTCCGCCGCGATACCGGATTTCCAGGCGAAGCCGAGCCCGGTGGTGCAGGCCGCCAGAAAATACGGCATCACGCACGGCAGCTTGACCCGCAGCAGGGTGCGCAGCCGGCCGAGCTGGTATACCTGCGCCATTTCCAGAAGATCACCGTCGATTTCCCGCAGCCCCTTTTCCACGTTGCCCCATACTACCGGAACCACCATCAGAAATGCGATAAAGGCCGGCAGCTGGTTGTTGCGGATCCAGACAAGCGCCAGGATAATGAACGAGGCGACCGGTGCAGCGCGCACGATTTTCAGCAGCGGGGTAAACAGCCACCGGCATACCGAAAACCGCACGGTCAGCACCGCCAGCACACAGCCGGCGATCACCGCCGCGAGGAAACCGATCATCACCCGCAGCAGCGACATCCCCGCCGCCTTCCAGAAGGCGGCGGTGCCGAGCATGCCGGCCAGGGTGCGCAGCACCACCACCGGCCCCGGCACCAGCAGTTCCTGGGCGACCAGCAGGCTGATCCCCTGCCAGACGAGAATCCAGAAGACCGCCGCACCAAGCCCGGCCAGTGCGCGTTTTCCCTTATCCCGCCATGTAGTAGAAGCCGTCATCCGGCAGCTCTCCTCCGATTGATTTCGGATCCGCGTCGAACAGCACCTGATAATAACCGGAAATCTGTTCCTTCATCTCCTCGCCCGCGACAAAGGTGAGGTTGCAGCCCGGCAGCGCCTTGAGCGCCACCGCCGCCTTCGGGATCACGCCGTAGGTTTCGCACAGCTGCGCGGTGGTCTCCAGATCCTCCTGCGCCTTTTTCAGCGAAGCCTCGTATTCCTCCAGGAAGGTCTTGACCGCCTCGGGATGCTCCTCGGCAAATTCGGCGCGCACCGCCACGCAGCCCATCATCAGCCGGCTGGCCCCGCCGGACGCCTCGTCCCAGGCCTCGGTCATATCCAGCGCCGTGCGCAGGCTTTCGTCCTTGGTTTTCGCGGTGGTAGCCGACGGCTCGGGGATCATCGCCACCTTGACGTTTTCGTCGGTGGCCAGAAGGGTCGCCAGCTCGTCGTTGGTCGAAACGAATTCGATGGTAACGTCCTTCGCCGGATCGATGCCGTTTTTCTCGAGCACGTAATTGAGCACATATTCCGGGTTTGCGCCCTGACCGGTGGTGTAGATGGTCTTGCCCCTCAGATCCGCCACCGTCTGGATGGTATCGCCCTTTTCGACGATCTGCAGTACGCCGAGGGTGTTGACCGCGAGCAGCTTGACCTTCTTTTCGGTCGCCTTGTACAGAGCCGCCGCCACATTGGTGGGTACCGCCGCGATATCCGCGTCGCCGGTCACCAGACGGTTTTTGGCGTCCTCGGGCGCCTCCGCCAGATAAAACTCGTAATCGTTCTTTGCCTCCCCGTTATCCTGGGACTCCCACAGGTTGACCAGCCCGACACCGGTCGGCCCTTTAAGGCCGGTAACCTTGATGCTGACCTTTTCGGCCGAGCTGGTTCCTTCGGACGCAGGGTTACCCGAAGACGGTGCCGAGGAGGAACCGTCGGAGGAGCAGCCGGCCAGCAGCACGGCTGTCATCGCTGCAGCCGCCAGGCTGCTGAGAATCCGTTTGACATTGCGCTTCATATGGTATTTCCTTTCTTGCCTGCCGGCGGTCTGCCGGCATTATTTCTGGCTGTCCGCCGAATCGGCGGGCCTTGTCAGCGTATGCAGTCCCGTGCAGTCGGTCAGGACGACCTGCCGCCCGGTTCGCCGGATCAGACCGGCGTCGGTGAGCGCGTCGAGCGAGCGGTACAGGCTTGACCGCCCGATATTCAGCGACTGCGCCCACTCGGTCATGCTGCGGGGCAGACAGACCTCCTGCCCCTGCGCGTGCTCGAGCAGCCAGCCCACCACCCGGGCGTCTGCCTGCCCGCCGGTGAAGCCGGTGATCTTGTGGTTGAGGAAACGGATGCGTTCGGAGAGAAAGCGGATATAGTTTTCCGCAGCTCGGAAATCCCGCCGCATCAGCGCGGTTACCTGCTCCTGCGCGAGGAAACCCACCTGCGCACGGACTGCCGCCTCGATCTCGGTGACGTATTCGGTGCATTCGCCGTACAGCGCCGCCGCCCCGAATACCCCGCCGGCTTCGAGCCGGTTCATCAGGACCCGGCGGCCGTCCTCGCCCGCCCGGTATACCCGCACGCTGCCTTCGAGCACCACACCGAGCGCCCGGCGGAACCGATCGCGGGAGTAGATGGTTTCCCCTTTAGCGAAACGGACCCGTTCCATCTGCGAAAAGACCTGTTCTTTTTCCGCCGGTGCCAGCCCTTCCAGCAGGAAGAACGGCACACAGCCGTCTGCTTTTTCGTCCATGCGCCTGACCTCTTTTGCTGAAGTGCTGTCCCCAAAACGGTTTTTGTCGTGGTATGCGGGTTGCCATCTGTCCCGCTGTTGACGCCGGTAGATCAATGGCCCTTTCCTTAAACCTTTGCCCGGCCCACTTGGCGGGACGCGGTATTCCCGCGGCAGACGATACAATCTGTCCCATTTGGGACAGATTGTATTATACACTATTTTCCTCCATTTGGCAAGAGGGAAAATGCGGATGGCCAGCCGCCGCTGTCGCTGCGGCTTCAGCGTGTCGAAAAACTGGTTGGCAGATAGCAAGATGCACAAATGCGGCGTGA
>USCI01000141.1 GCA_900553255.1 uncultured Oscillospiraceae bacterium
AGACCCTTTTTGTGCTTTCGGGTCCTATTTCTTCATTTTTTCTTTACAGTGCCGTTTTTCCTGTCCTGTCAACATACTATGCAGCGGGATGGCTTTCTATGCCCTTTTATTCGCGGGCCTGATTGAGTGCCGTCTGGATCATAATCGCGCACTCAAGCCGTTTCTTCTCCAGCTCGCAGGAGAACGTATGCGCCTTCAGGATGTCGCCCTCGTACTGCTGGTTATTGGCGTTACAGCCGCCGGAGCAGTAGAATTTCGCCCAGCATTCGCGGCACTTCTCTTTGTTGTATACATTTGAGCGGGCAAAACGGGCCTTCTGTTCCAGGTCGTACTCCCCGGTCAGTACGTTGCCCATCTGCCACTCGGGCTGACCGACAAACTGATGGCACGGGAACACCTTACCCTCCGGGTCCACCGCACAGTATTCGTTCCCACAGCCGCAGCCGCGCAGGCGCTTGATTGCACAGGGTCCCTGATCGAGATCCAGCATAAAGTGGAAAAAGTTGAAGCCCTTCCCCTCCAGCTTGCGCTGCAGCACGATTCTGGCCAGCCGGTCGTACTCCTCAAAAATAGCCGGCAGATCCTCTTCGCGCAGCGAATAGGGCAGCGACGGGTCGCTGATCACCGGCTCCACCGACACCTGATCGAAGCCCAGATCCACCATATGCAGAACATCCTGCGAAAAGTCCAGATTGTTGCGCGTAAACGTCCCGCGGACATAGTAATCCTTATCCCCGCGCTTTGCCACAAACTGCTGGTATTTGGGAACGATTCCCGCATAGCTTCCCTTACCGCCGGCATTCGGCCGCATCGCATCGTTGACCTCCGGACGGCCATCGAGAGAAAGCACGACATTGTGCATTTCCGTATTGAGAAAATCCATGATTTCCTCGTTGAGCAAAACGCCGTTGGTGGTCATTGTAAAGCGGAACTCCTTGCCGGATTCTTTTTCCCTTTCGCGGGCATAGGCCACCGTCTGCCTGACCACGTCGAAGTTCATCAGCGGCTCCCCGCCGAAAAAGTCCAGCTCCAGATGCCGGCGTCCGACCGATTTTTCAATCAGAAAATCGATGGCCGCCTTCGCCACGTCAAAGCTCATCACCTGAGGCTTGCCGCCGTAAATCCCCTGCCCGGCAAAACAATATTTGCAGCGGAGGTTGCAGTCGTGCGACACATGCAGGCACATCGCCTTAAGAGGGGAAGACACCATGCGGTCGGCAAACTGCGCATAGTCGTCCTCGCTGAACAGCAGGCCGTTTTCCTGGAGTTCCAGCAGTTCCCCGTAGGTTTCCTGTATATCGTCAGCCGCATATTTTTCGCTCATCGCGTCCAGAACATGTAGCGGGCAGCTTTCCGGCAGCGGGCCGTCAAAGTACCCCAGCAGCGCATAAGCGAGCTCATCCACGGCATGGACCGCACCGCTGTGCACGTCCAGCACGATAAAAAATCCATTGTTTTCAAATCTGTGTATCATGTTTCGGCAGAACCCTTCTTTTTTCAACATCCAATACAGCGAAACAGGGCGGACCACAGATCCGCCCTGTCAGGTGGTACGAAGAATTTATTTCTCGCACTTCTGATTGGCAACCGTGCAGGAGGTTTTGCAGGCAGACTGGCAGGAAGCCTGGCATTCGCCGCAGCCGCCTTTGGCCGCCGTCTCCTTGAGATTCTGCTTGTTGATGGTTTTGATGTGTTTCATAATAAACATCCTCCTAATAAAATCATTGCAGGATAAGCTCAGCGCTTTCCCATATTAACGCCTAAAACGCCGCCGAGCGCGGCACAGCCGATCATGACCGCCAGCTTGACAACGGCATACGCCCCGCGGATTTCCCGCAGCAGGGCAAAACCGGCAATCATCACGAGAAGGTACAGCAGAAGACCGCACACAGCACCGAGAAGGAGACCCCTTTCCCGGGAGATCCGTGCCGCGATAATACCGCTCACGAACGCCCCGATCGCTGCTGCAGCCACTGCCATCGGGGTAACCGCCGCTTTGGGAATATCGCTTGACGCCATGACAGCCGCCATAAGCAAAAGGAGCAGCAGACAGCATCCCGCACCGGCCACCGTACCGATCACGACCGGACGCACAACCCGTTTTATCATCACCGAACTGTCCTCTTTACGCGGATTCATACCCATTCCCCCAAGCCGAAATTCACTTTACAGAGAAAGCATATTCGGTGGGCGGCGGAATTAGTACGCACCTAAAGACATTTTCCCGTTATTCGTTCCAATCAGATATCGTCATCATCGTCATCATCGTCGTCCGACTCGGTGGTATCGTGAATGGTTTCGCAGCTCTGGACAGCCCACTTTTTAATGGTCATCTTATTGCGGTCCGCACCGGTCTCAATCACCAGCGTGTCCTCCTTGAGGTTGACCACACGGCCGGTAATGCCGCCGATGGTGGTGATCTCATCGCCGACACGCAGGCTGTTGCGCATCTGCTGCTCCTTTTTCTGCTGCTTGCGCTGCGGACGGATCATGACAAAATACATGAGCACCACAATCAATATAAGCGGTAAAAAAGTACCCAGCATAGCTATGGTTGTGTTTCCAGTCTGCTCGGTTGCCGCCTCCCCCTCGGCAAGGATGGTCATAAATCTCGTTAAATTCAAGTTATCTGCACCTCCTAAAAATCTTCATTATTATATCGGTTTTTTCCTTCATTGGCAAGCCTGTTAGCAAAAAATTTACAAGTAAAGCCTTTTTTTCTGCCATTTAAATGCGTCGATCCAGAACAGGCGCATGCTGTGCATAAAAAGCGTCAAAATTCCCCATTTCCAGACTGCTGCGGATCCGCTCCATCAGCGTATTGTAAAAATAGAGATTGTGCATTACACAAAGACGCATCGCCAGCATCTCCCCGCTCTTGAAGAGGTGGCGGATGTAGGCGCGGGAGTGCCGACGGCAGACCGGGCAGTCGCACTCCTCATCCATCGGCGCCTCGTCGCGCGCGTATTTCTGATTGAGCATGTTCCGGTGCCCCTGCCAGGTAAACACATGGGCATGGCGCGCATTCCGCGCCGGCATGACGCAGTCAAACAGGTCGACGCCGCGCCGAACCCCCTCCAGGATGTTGACCGGCGTCCCCACTCCCATGAGATACCGCGGCTTGTCCTCCGGCATGAAGGGCTCGACCTCTTCGATAATGTGATACATCACCTCGGCGGGTTCCCCCACCGCCAGGCCGCCGATTGCATAACCGTCCAGCTCAAGCTCGGCAATTTCCCGCATGTGGGCGGTCCGCAGGTCGTCAAAGGTGCAGCCCTGGTTGATGCCGAACAGCATCTGCTGCGGATTCAGGGTGCCCTCCTGTGCGTTCAAGCGGCGCATCTCCGCCTGACAGCGCTTAAGCCAGCGGACCGTTCTCGCGCAGGAATCCTTGGCATAGCGGTATTCGGCCGGATTCTCCACGCATTCATCAAACGCCATCGCAATGGTGGAGGCCAGGTTGGACTGGATGCGCATGCTTTCCTCCGGCCCGATAAACAGCTTCCGTCCGTCGACGTGGGAGGAAAAGGTGACGCCCTCCTCCCGGATGCGGCGCAGGCCGGCCAGCGAAAACACCTGAAACCCGCCGCTGTCGGTCAGAATCGGCCCGTCCCAGCCGGTGAAACGGTGCAGTCCTCCCAGCTC
>USCI01000142.1 GCA_900553255.1 uncultured Oscillospiraceae bacterium
CGGCGCCGCCGAGGCCGATATACATGCCGATTTTTATCAGTTCCCGCAGCATTTCTCTGCTGCCGGAAAAGCAATGCACCACCCCGCGCGGCCGGAAGGCCTGAAGCAGGCGGAGAATGTCCTCATGTGCCTCGCGGTCGTGAACAACCACCGGAGCGTCCAGCTCTTTGGCGAGCTTCAGCTGCGCTTCAAATACCTCCAGCTGCTTTTCACGCGGACAGCTGTCCTCATAATGGTAATCGAGGCCGATTTCCCCGACCGCGACCACCCGCGGGTGGTCGTACAGCCGGCGCAGCTCTTCGATATCCTCGGCGGTCGTATGGGCCGCTTCTTCCGGATGGATGCCTACCGCCGCCCAGACAAAGGGGTAGCGTTCCGCCAGCTGTACCGACATCCGGGAGGAAGCCAGGCTGGCGGAGGCGTTGAGAATGCCGCAGACATTGCCGGCGTGCAGGCCGGCAAGCAGTTCATCGCGGTCGGAGGCGAACGCCTCATCGTCATAATGGGCGTGGGAGTCGAAAATGGAGGCCATAGTTTTCTTCCTTTACGTATAACAGCCGCCGCCTGATTCGGGCGGCGGCTGAAGTTTTGCTGCATGCAGTGCATGGGTCAGGTGACGGTCGGCACAGGTATAGCTCAGCGCACCTTGCTGCCGGGGGCCACGCCGTCAACAAACAGCACACGGGCTGCGTCGCCGTCGTCCGCCGCGAGGATCATCCCCTGGCTTTCCACCCCGCACAGCTTGGCCGGTTTGAGGTTGGCCACCACCACAACGCGGCGGCCCTTGAGGTCATCCGGCGCATACCACGGGGCGATGCCGGAACAGACGGTGCGCGGCGTGCCGGAGCCGTCGTCGAGCGTGAGCTTGAGCAGCTTTTTGGATTTCTTCACCGGCTCACAGTCGGTGATTTCGGCCACCCGCAGATCCACCCGGGCGAAATCGTCGATGGTGATCTGCTCGAGGAAGGCAACATTTTCCGGCGCCTCCCCGGCATTTTCCGCCGGTTGCGCGGCGGCTTCCGCTTCGCTGTGGATTTCCGCGAGCACTTTTTGCGCATCCAGCCGGGCAAACAGCGGTACCGGATCGTTGACCCTGACCGCCTCCGGACGGCCGAAGCCCGCCAGCAGCGAAGCAAAGGCGGTCATCTCGCCGTCCGCGCCGATCTGTGCGAGCATGTTGGCGGCGGTGGAGGGCATAAACGGCTGCAGCAGTACACCGAGGTACCGGATGCTCTCGATCAGATTATACAGCACCGCGTTCAGGCGGGGGCGGTTGGCCTCGTCCTTGGCCAGCACCCACGGCGCGGTCTCGTCGATATACTTATTGCACCGGCGGGCAAAATTCATCACCGCATCCAGCGCGTCGGCGTTGTGCCAGGTATCCATCAGCCGGACGTATTCCTGCACAGTGGCTTCCGCTGCCGCACGCAGTTCGTCATCCACCGCGTCGCCGGCACCGGCCGGGCGGGTGAGGGCGCCGCTGAAATATTTGTGGGTCATCGCAATGCTGCGGTTGACCAGGTTGCCGAGGGTATTGGCCAGGTCGGTATTGTATTTGGTAATAAAGGCCTCGTGGGTGATGGTGCCGTCCTGCGCATAGGGGATTTCCGACAGCAGGTAGTACCGCACCGCATCCACGCCGAAGCGGCGCACAAGGTCATCCGCATACAGCACGTTGCCGCGGGATTTGCTCATTTTATCCTCGCCCGACAGCAGCCAGGGATGGCCGAGCACCTGCCGGGGCAGCGGCTCGCCAAGCGCCATGAGGATGATCGGCCAGTAAATGGTGTGGAACCGCACGATATCTTTGCCGATGACGTGCAGATCGGCCGGCCAGTACTTTTTATACAGCTCACTGCTGCCGTCCGGGTCATAGCCGAGCGCGGTGATGTAGTTGGTCAGCGCGTCGATCCAGACGTAAATGACATGTTCGGGATCGAAATCCACCGGAACCCCCCATTTAAAGGAGCTGCGGGAAACGCACAGGTCATTGAGGCCGGGCTTGAGGAAGTTGTTGATCATCTCGCTGCGGCGGGAGTCCGGTTTGAAAAATTCCGGGTTTTCCTCATAGTATTTGAGCAGGCGGTCCTGGTATTTGCTCAGCCGGAGAAAATACGCCTCCTCCTTCGCGTCCACCACCTCGCGGCCGCAGTCCGGACACTTGCCGTCCTTGAGCTGGGAGGCGGTAAAGAAGGATTCGCAGGGGACACAGTATTTGCCCTCATAGGTGTCCTTATAGATATCGCCCTGGTCGTACAGCTTTTTGAAAATCTTCTGCACGACACGCTCATGCTGCGGGTTGGTGGTGCGGATGAACTGGTCGTAGGTCACGTCCATGCAGTCCCAGACCTCGCGGATCTGCGCGGAGATCCGATCGACATACGCCTGCGGGGTGATGCCCTCCTCCTGCGCGATCTGCTCGATCTTCTGGCCGTGTTCGTCGGAGCCGGTGAGGAAATATACGTCAAACCCCATCATGCGCTTATACCGGGCGATCAGATCGGCGAGCACAATGTCATAGGTGTTGCCGATATGCGGCTTACCGGAAGCATATGCGATGGCAGTTGTAATATAATACGGTTTTTTCTTACAATCCTGACACATATTTTAAATCCCTCTTTCCAGCCCCCTTTTGGGGCATTCTAATGATGTAAGTATAAGCGTTTACGCGGCTTTCGTCAAGACGCCCTATGCCACATACGTTGTAATTTTCCTACATATAATATATAATGACACCAGTGTCAAAAGGTCTAAAATCCGATGCTAGAGTGCAAAGCACGTAGCAATCCGGTATCATGGACGATCATTGTATCCCAAAAAGGAGATTTTTATGAAACAGAGAACACAAAAATATCTGCATGCCATTCTTGCACTGGTGTTATCCCTGTGCCTTATTACCGGCTGCTCACTTTTTCCAAATTCTGCACCGAAAGCAGACAAAAATACCTCTCAGGAAACCATTGCAGAAGAAGCAACTGAAAACTCTTCTGACGACTCCGCCAGCCAGCCAGACGAAGCAGCCCTGGCTGCAGCCCGGGAAGCCTTTGACCAGTACACGGAAAACCTGTTTAAACAGGAAGCCCCCCAGTCCCTTCTTACCCTTCACTATACACTTGCAGACCCGGAAAGTTACGGCATTACCGATTATGACCGCACTCTTGGAACTGCTTCCGCTGAAGATACACGAAAGGACCTTGAAGAGGCAAAACAGATCAAAGCAGACCTTGAAGCTATGGATACCCGTCTTTTATCCAAAGACCAGCTGCTTACCTATACCATTCTTTCTTCCTACATTAATACTCTTCTGTCCTCTGATGGATTAGAGCTGTATGACCAGCCTTTATCCACCACCCTTGGCATCCAGTCCCAACTCCCTATCCTTTTATCTGAATATACTTTTTACAGGAAACAGGATGTAGATGATTACTTGTCTCTTTTGTCATCCATTGACACCTATTATGACTCTCTCATTGCCTTTGAAACAGAGCGGGCCCAGGCGGATCTTGGCATGTGTGATACCGTTATCGACAATATCATCCGCTCCTGCAATG
>USCI01000143.1 GCA_900553255.1 uncultured Oscillospiraceae bacterium
GAATTTTGTGGGCCGAGTTCTTAAAGGTTTCGCTGTACTGGGTTCCCAGATCGATAATTTTACTGCAGACACCATCGAAGATCCCCTCTTCGATCAGGTCGCGTTCTTTTCCTACAGTAGCTGTCAATGACATAATGAGACATCCTTTCCTTATTTTATATATTGAGAAATTAAACGGGTCAGGTTGGCCGGCAGCTTATGAAGATCCGTAATATCGAGAAACCCGTCTTTATAGATCCGTTGGATATTGGGCTTGTCGTCACCTATCGCCGCCGCAAACATCAAAATGCCTTTGTTGGTGTATTCCCTTTTGATCCCGCGCAGATCCGCCTCGGCCTCTGTCCCGTAATAGTCGGTATCTGCGGGCTGGCCGTCCGAAATCAAAATCAGGATCCGGGTTTCCTCGCCACGCCGGTTGAGACGCTCTGCAACGTAACGCAATGCCGCGCCGTCCCGGTTTCCCCAGCGGGCGGACATATCCATGATGCGGTATTTGTCCTTACCGTCGAGCGTGTCGAATTCCGCATAGGCATACAGCTCCACATCGTCATAGCCGGTACTGTGGCCGTAAACAATGACGGGTAAACCGAGTGAGCGGCAAAAATCGTGTACAACCAGAGCCGCCGCGCGCGCCGTCGATATCCGGTCGATGCTTGCCATGCTTCCCGATTCATCCACCAGCAAGGCGACGGCAATATCCGCTTTTTCCTGCGGCAGCCGGTTCTTGGAAAACATCCGCCCATCGTCGCGGATAACCGCACGCGCATCGAGGTGACGTCCCATCAGAAGTCCCGTCTGCTTGCCGCCTTCGCGCTTCTCTTTCAGGACTGCCAGGACTTCTTTTTGCAGCCTTTTGGAGAGCAGCAGGAGAGGGGAGGCTACCTGTTGGTATTGCGCAATCAATTCCTGTGGAACAACGCTCATACGGCGGATGATAACATCGACACCTTTGTGCGCGTTGCCGTAGCGGATTTTATCAGACTCTGCCTGCAGTTCAACGGTGAGTTCTTCGTCCTGCAGCCGATAAGCCTTATCCTCCGCTGCCTGACTGAGTATCCGCACAATATCCGAGGCACTGGAGGCATAACCTGTGCCGGCATAGTCCCGGTCGAGCGTCATGTTTCCGCCGTCTCCCTCTTCAAGGGAATCGGTTTTCTCCAACGCTAGGCGGCCGGTTTCGTGTTCCACAACCTGCTGAATCGCGTCCTGTTCCTCTGCGCTCTTTTTAGGATCATGGTGAAACTTTTTGCATCGTACCGGTTTGGTTTTTCCGGATGGCGAAGAGCTGCTGGGTATCTGTTTTTCCAGTTCCTCCAGCATCGCTTCCATCTCCCTGCCGTTTCTGATTTCCTCCTTGAACTTCTCGATGAGCTGCCGAATGTACGGCCACAGCTTGATAACCAGAGTATTCGTGGCAGAAAACCGCTCACGGGCGTCGTCCTCATAGAGCGAGCCGTCGATCACCGGGATGCAGTCGTACAGCGCTTCCAGATAAGGACCGGTATACCCGCCCAGGTTATTTATATCTCCCGAACGGCAATACTGGAGCAACAGGTTGACGATGATCGCATACTCATGATAGCCGGCCTCCTGCTGCGCCTTAATGCTGGGAACTAATTCCACCTGCCGAAGACTGTTCAGAAGGATACCGGTTCGATAGACACCGGGAAACGCGTCGGTCATACGTGCTTCGATATACACATCCTCCAGGATGTTATTGACATACAGCGCCGCTTTCATCAGCGCCATGACTGCTACTTCGTCATCATCATACACCTGCTTCAGCTCGGACAGATAGTTTTGTTCTTTGGTTGTCAACCCGGAGGGTTCTGCGGGATACATACGTCCAGCCTTTAAGGAGGAGGCATATAAATCCCGCATTTGAAAATCCGTAAAAAGGATATGGCCGATTTCATGGCCGGCCATGCCCACCAGGCTGTCAGCCCGAAGCTTCCGCGTGGGGAAACTCTGCGTGATGGGATTGGCGGCATTGATACAGATCTTCCGGTTATCCGTATAGGCAGCGTGTGCATCGGGATTCTCATCCCAGAAGCACCGTACAGCTGTATGCCGTTTGTACCGCTTTGTCGCCGCTTCCGCCATATCCGACAGATAGCCGGAAAAGGCGCCGCCGGCAAACAGCTCTTCATCGGTGATCTTCAGCTTTTCGCTGTCGATCCGCCGGCGGAGCGTCAGATGCGATGTCCGCATTCGTTTGACTTCACTCCTTCCGCTTTGCTTATACCGCGTCGAACTTGGGCGCCAGACAGGTGTTGAAGATTTCCGCCCGGTTTTCCGGATCGCCGGACACCGAGGACAACACCGTATATCTGGCCGCTTCCAGCTCGTTTTCGCAGATCATGTAGGACTGCACCCACGCAATCAGTTCCCGCATACCGCAGCTGCCGTCGGTAATCATGGTTTCCTTGCAGCGCAGGGCGATTTCATCCACCGCCTCGGCCATCCGATGGACGGCTGTGATGTCCTTGCAGCCGGTAATACCGCAGACGCGCTCCACCATGGTTGCGATCTCCGGCTGTTCGATGTCCATCACCAGGTTCATCCGGCTGATGACCGACTGGTTGATATCCTTGCAGCCGGCGTAATCGTGGTTGGTCGTCACCACCAGCACCGTGTTGGGATGACGGTGGATCCGTTCCCCGGTCGGCAGTTCAATCGTGCTGCAGCGGTCGAGCAGGGAGTTCAGGCCCACTAGCACGCCGGGATTGGCAATGACGGTCGGTTCCTGTATCTCGCACAAATACCCGTATCGCATGGCCTTCACCAGCGGGGTGTCCACATACCGGAATTTCTGCCGGGCTGAATCCTCCTGCCGGCCATTGTTTTCCCTGACTTTCTCCGCCATCGCTTCCAACAGCTTGTCGTATACTTCCGATTCGGTAACAGAATCCCGGTATTCCCCGGTTAAGCTGTAGTAGGCGGAAGCGGGATCCATCTGGATGTCTTCCAGAGTCGGCAGCTGGCAATGAGGATGGCTTTTCTGCGAAGGCCTCCCTTCTATATCCGGCAAAATCTGCCCGAGAAAATCGAAAATTTCCGTGTTGGCCGAGCAGGTGATGTGGGTATAGGGGAGCTGCAGGCCCGCGGCGATCGCCTTGGCGGATTCAGTTTTCCCGGTCCCGGCGGGGCCGCGCAGCAGAAAGTTACGCATAGGCTGTGTGGTTCCTGTTGTCTTTTGAATGTGCTGGCAGATGCGGACAACCTCCTGCGGGATCACATACCATTCGGGAAGCTGAGGGATCATCGCCTTTTCCTCTGCTGTGAACGCGCTGTCTGCAAAAGCATATTCGCCAACGAAATCCGTGTGCTCCGTGACCACAGCAGGAGCGGACGCCGGAGCGCCGGGGGTCAGGATTTGGAAGTCACCATACAGAACCTGGGTGGGCGAGTAGGCGCCTTTAGAAAGATTGACCGCAGTAAACGGCGGAATATTCCCCGTGGTGGGGACGGCAGCTTTGATGCCGGCCGCGCCGAGGTTGCCGGCGTTTTCGATCCGCCTGTACAGGTTGTCGCACAGGATAT
>USCI01000144.1 GCA_900553255.1 uncultured Oscillospiraceae bacterium
TAAGTTGCAGGCCCGTTCACGCCCGCAGTCCTGCGCTTTCCGGCCGCCTGCTTTGAGCTGGCGCTGCCAGTTGACCGATAACATTCCCGGCGTCGGCCGGCCTTGCTCGGTAAATAGGCCCCAGACAGAATGTCCCATAAACATCGCGCAGCAATAGGACGCTAAAGTCCGAGGCCGGCCAGCCGGGGTGTTATTGCTCAATTTGAGCCGCGGCGTCGAAATTGCCGACGGGTAATTTCGCTTGCCGCGAGATGGCAAGCGGAAAAAGCGCTTTTTGCCTACTTTTTCGCGCTTGAAAAAGTAGGTGTCTGCCGGACATCGGGCAAAAAGATGCTGCCGACTCATCGGCAGACATACCTGTGCCCGCAGCTTGCGACGAAGTTTGGCCGCAAAGGAGATTGTGCATCCCGTGCACGGATGCCTGCGGCCACGTCCTTTGACCAGGGCGCCAGAAGGCCAGGCGTATGTCCCTGCGGTCCATCCGCCCAAACGCCCTTTTTCCCGGCGCCAAGCGAAAAACGCCGGCGGCGTTTTTCGACGGCACCGATTCGGTTGGGCGAAAATCCGTTTCTCCTCATACAGCAGGAGTGCGCAAGGCCGGTTTTTACGCTGACTTAAGCGGCGGCCGGCGCATCCGGCGCCCTCACAAAACCACGGCGGGAGCCGGATTCCCCCGGCCCCCGCCGCAAATGTCTCTTATTACGCGTGGCGCGCCTGCTCGGCGTACTTCTTGATATTCGACAGGTTCACGATCTTTTCAAACCCTTCCCCGTCGGTGACCACCAGCGTCGGCGCCTGACGCACCCCGAAGCGGCTGCACAGTTCCGCATTTTCCTCCGCATCGGTCCGCTCGAACGAAACGCCCGCCCGCTCGAGCATATCCCCCGCCAGCCGGCAGTTCGGGCAGGTTTTGGTGGTAAACAGCATCACCTTTTTTTCGCCCGCGGCAGGCCCGTCCGCGCCGCGGATCACCGCCGCGGCATGGGATCTCTTCAGCCGGGAGGTGCCGATGTTATACACCTTGCGGTCCTTAAACTCCTGCGTCTTGCCGTCGTTCCAGTTCTGTACCGGCCGGTAGTACCCGGTGATCCGGCTGTACACCTCGGTCTTGCCGCCGCAGTGCGGGCAGGTGTACTGCTCGCCGGCGAGATAGCCGTGATCCTTACAAATCGAATAGGTCGGCGACAGGGTGTAGTACGGCAGCGTGTAGTTCTCCGCAATCTTGCGCACCAGCGACGCCGCCGCCTTCCAGTCGGGCAGCTTTTCGCCGAGGAACGCATGGAACACCGTGCCGGAGGTATACAGCGTCTGCAGCTCGTCCTGCACGTCCAGCGCCTCGAAAATGTCCTCGGTATAGCCCACCGGCAGATGCGAACTGTTGGTGTAGTACGGGGTGCCGTTCTCGTTGGCGGTGATGATGTCCGGGAACTGCTCCACGTCGTGCTTGGCAAAGCGGTAGGTGGTCGATTCCGCCGGGGTCGCCTCGAGGTTATACAGGTCGCCGTACTGCTCCTGGTAATCGCTCAGCCGCTCGCGCATATGGTTGAGCACGTCCTTGGCAAACTGCTGGGTCTCCGGATGGGTCAGGTCGGCGCGCAGCCACTTGGCGTTGAGCCCCACCTCGTTCATGCCGATCAGGCCGATGGTCGAGAAATGGTTGTCGAAGCTGCCGAGGTACCGCTTGGTGTACGGGTACAGCCCTTCCTCGAGCAGCTTGGTGATGACCGTGCGCTTGACCTTCAGCGAACGCGCCGAAATGTCCATCAGCCGGTCAAGACGGCGGTAGAAATCCTCCGGCGAATCCGCGAGGTACGCGATGCGCGGCAGGTTGATGGTCACCACGCCCACCGAGCCGGTGCTCTCGCCGCTGCCGAAGTAGCCGCCCGACTTTTTGCGCAGCTCCCGCAGATCCAGGCGCAGCCGGCAGCACATGCTGCGGATGTCGCTCGGCTCCATGTCGGAGTTGATGTAGTTCGAGAAGTACGGCGTGCCGTATTTCGAGGTCATCTCAAACAGCAGCCGGTTGTTCCCGGTGTCCGACCAGTCGAAATCCTTGGTGATGGAATAGGTCGGGATCGGGTACTGGAACCCGCGGCCGTTGGCGTCGCCCTCGATCATGATCTCGATGAACGCCTTGTTGACCATATCCATCTCTTTCTGGCAGTCCTTATATTTGAAATCCATTTCCTTGCCGCCGACGATGGCGTTGAGCTCGGCGAGGTCATTCGGCACCACCCAGTCGAGGGTGATGTTGGAGAACGGCGCCTGGGTGCCCCAGCGGCTCGGGGTGTTCACCCCGTAGATAAAGGATTCGATGCACTTTTTGGTCTGGTCATAGGTGAGATTGTCCACCTTGACAAACGGCGCAAGATAGGTGTCGAACGACGAAAACGCCTGTGCGCCCGCCCACTCGTTCTGCATGATGCCCAGGAAGTTGACCATCTGGTTGCACAGCGTCGCCAGGTGGCTCGCCGGCGCCGACGTGATCTTGCCCGGGATGCCGCCCAGTCCCTCCTGGATCAGCTGCTTGAGCGACCAGCCCGCGCAGTAGCCGGTGAGCATCGACAGGTCGTGCAGATGGATCTCCGCGTTGCGGTGCGCGTCCGCGATCTCCTGGTCGTATACCTCCGACAGCCAGTAGTTCGCCGTGATCGCCCCGCTGTTGCTCAGGATCAGCCCGCCCACCGAATAGGTCACGGTGGAATTCTCCTTCACCCGCCAGTCGGTCACCTTCAGATAGCTGTCCACCAGGCTCTTGTAGTCGAGCATGGTCGATTTCATGTTGCGGACCTTCTCCCGCTGCTTGCGGTAGAGGATGTACGCCTTCGCGACGTCCGCATACCCCGCCTGGCTGAGCACGCTCTCCACGCTGTCCTGGATATCCTCCACCGCAATAAGGCCGTCCTTCACCTTCGGCTCAAAGTCCGCGGTCACCTTCAGCGCGAGCAGCTCGATGGTGCTCGGGTGATACTGCTTTTCCTGCGCTTCAAACGCCTTGGTGATCGCCGCGCAGATTTTCTGGATGTCGAATTCCGCTACCTTTCCGTCGCGCTTGGTGACCTGATACATAATTCCATACCCTCTCTTTTTATATCAATATATTGATCGCGAAGTGATTACACTATACCATATCTTGTTGTGCAAATCAACCGCTGGAAAACTTTTCTGCACATTGCACAAGAGTTCCGCGCCCGTTTACAGCATATTTTATATACCGATTTGGTGCATATTGTGCAGGCTGCGCTGTTACGGGAGGGGATGTTTCGCGCATCGCGCGAAACTCCCACAGGAAACGCCGGTCGGCGTCTCCTGTTCGGCAGCCAAGCCATCCACAAGCTTGCGGCGAGGTTTGGCCGCAAAACGGGGTTGAGCGCCCCTCGCACGGGTGCGTGCGGCCACCGCCTTTTGGCCAAAGCCCCAAAAGGCGGCAAAAGCGCTTTTTGATC
>USCI01000145.1 GCA_900553255.1 uncultured Oscillospiraceae bacterium
TCGCGTCCGGCGGGACGCGACCAAAGGCTCTGCCTTTGGAATCTGCCGCCTTTTCAAAAAGGCGGGCGAAAACTATTTGTATATTTTTGCGCTGTTCGACAAATTGTATCCAAAAATGTCCAAAAATCCTTTTCCTCTCACTCCCGGTATTTCACCGCGAGCCTGCCGCCCATGCGGGAAAGCAGCTCATTGGTAATCTCGCCCGCAGCTCCGGCCGCCTGCGCCGCCGGCAGCCCTTCCCCGATCAGGGTTACGACATCCCCCGCCTGCACATCCGGTATTGCGCTCACATCCACCGTCAGCATATCCATGCACACCCGCCCGGCCAGCGGCGCGTACCGGCCATGCAGGAGTACCCGGCCGCCCTGCGCCAGCGCGGAGGGCACCCCGTCCGCATACCCGGCCGACACCACCGCCAGCCGCATATCCCGCGGCGCGGTAAACGCCCGGCCATAACCCACGCTTTCCCCGGCGCGTACCGTGCGCACCAGCGCCACCCGCGCCCGCAGCGACAGCACCGCACGCAGGTCGGGGCGCACCACGGTCGTATCCTCCGGGCGGCTGAGGCAGCCGTACAGCGCGATGCCCGCCCGCACGTAATCCCCCCGCAGTTCCGGATAGTTGAGCAGCCCATAGCTGCTTTGCAGATGCAGTTTCGGCAGGGAAACCCCTTCCTTTTCCAGCCGGTCGGCCAGCGCATAAAACGCCCGCGCCTGCCGCAGCGTGAAATCGATGTCCTCCTGCAGCGGGCTGTCCGCTGCACACAGGTGGGTATATGCCCCGCAGACCTGCAGGTTTTTCAGCCGGCAGGCGGCCAGCACCGGCGCCGTATCCCCGGCGGCAAAGCCCAGGCGGTGCATGCCGGTGTCGATCTTCAGATGCACCCGGATACGCACGCCGGCGGCGTCAAGCGCCTGCGCATGGGGCAGATCCGCCACCGTCTGCACCAGGCGCCAGCGGCGGATCAGCCATGCGCGCGCCGCCGGGGTGACGCCGAGGATCAGGATTTCCCCGCGCACCCCCGCCCGGCGCAGCGCGATGCCCTCCTCGAGCGTGGCGACCGCGAACGCCCGCACCCCCGCGTCCTGCAAATATGCCGCCGTCACCGCCGCTCCGTGGCCGTACGCCTCCGCCTTGACCACCGCCATCAGCTCACAGCCCTCCGGCATCCGCCTTTGCAGCGCGCGGGCATTATGGCCGAGTGCGGCGAGATCCACCTCGATCCACGCGCGGTCCTCCGGCCGTATCCCCTGCCGCGGCGGGCGGTGCAGCCGCCAGGCCCGCTGCGCCGCCGCGAGAACAAACGCCGCTCCCGCCGACAGCGCCGTGACCGTCAGGAACTGCACAAAAGTATTATCCACCAGCAGCGCGGTAAGCCCGGTGAGCTTCGCGGCAAGGCGCACCGCCACGAGCACCATCGGGTGCAGGATGTACACCAGCAGCGCCGCCGTGCGCACGAGCGGCAGCCGCCGCCCGCGCAGGCCGGACAGCCAGCTGAACAGGAAAAACAGACACACCGGCAGCAGCACATACATGCTGTCGTGCCGCGGCAGGCCCAGCGAGCGCAACAGCAGCCCCTCCGCGACCATCGCGGCCAGCGCGAGCAGGAACGCGCAGAAATGGGGTACGCCGGTGCCGCGCTCCGGCCGGCGGCGCGCAAACCAGCCGCCCATCACAAAAAACAGCGGCGCGAAAAACAACCCGTTGCGGGTGTAGTCGCACACCTCGAACAGCCGGTCATACAGCCATGCAAGCGGCGGCAGGCCCTGCGCGAGGCCGTAATAGCTGTCGCCGAGCAGGCCCACCGCATACAGCGCGAGGGTGGCCGGAAACGCCAGCCGGAAGCCGCCGCGCCGCAAAAGTCCCCACGCGACCGCCGCGCCGGCCATCGCCGCCGGCAGGTACCACAGATGATACACCGTACCGTCCACCAGCACGTCCCGCAGCAGTACCGGCAGCAACGGTTCGGCCGCAAAATAGCCGGTATACACATTCAGCGGTACATAAAACAGCATCGCGAGCCCGTAGATTTTCGCGGTCCGGATCTCCAGCCCTTTCAGCTTTTCCCGCCCGCCGCCATATCCGGAAAACAGGAAAAAGCCGGAGGTCATGAAGAAAAACGGCACCGCAACGCGCGCGATGACGCCGGTGAGCACGAAATCCGCCGTTTCCCCCAAAACCAGCAGCGGCGACGTATGGATCGCCACCACCAGCACCGCCGCCGCCAGCCGGAAGCCGTCGATGCCGGTATACCCCTTCTCCCCCGTCACGTCAATTCCTCCCATATCGTCAGGATCATCCCGTCGACGTTATTGCCCGACAGGTCGTACACCCGGTCGTCCGGCAGCGCGAGCGTCCCGCTCTCTTCGGCGGGGATGAAACCGAGGGTGAACGACCGGCCGTCCTGCTCGAGATGCAGCGGCCGGCTTGAAACCGGGTGCTGCCAGAGGAAGGCGATATATTCCTCCAGCGTGAAGCCGTGCGCCGCCATGATCCCCGCGTGCGGGCAGCCCACATAGCGGAAATGCCACGGTTCATGCGCGATACCGGTGACCGCCTCCTTGCCGCGGGGGTACCGCTCGATGAAGCCGCAGCGCGGCGCGGCCGCCCGGAACGCCCCCGCGATGCCGTCATAGGGAAACGCCGGGCGGATGAAATCCACCTCGCCCTCGTTGATCCCGAGGTCGATCGCCAGCCCCGTCTCGTGCTCACTGCACCCCGGCAGCGCCACGTATTTCCGGGTGAATTCCTCGCCGTTGTCCCGCAGCGAATCGGCGTACAGCTGCTCCTGCTCGGCGCGGGTACGGGCGCCGCTGACCGGCAGGATACGGGTGCCGCAGCGGATCTGCGCAAATATATGCCGCAGCACCGCCGCCGCCGAGGGGGCCAGGGTTACCCCGCCGCCTTCCGGAGACACCGGCACGCAGCGCACCGGTGCGGCATCCGCAAGCGGATGCGCCGCATTGACTAAGATCAGGCTGCCGGCATGGATGTCGGCTTCGGTAAATTGGATCGGTTTCATCGGGTATCTCCTTTCGCGGACCGAAAGCGCCGCATACGCGCGCACAGGCATGTCTGCCGATGAGTCGGCAGCACCATCCTGCCTGATCGCCGGCAGGCCACACGCTTTTGGTTGCGCCCAAAAGTGTGCAAAAGGCGCTATTTCCTACTCGTGTTCTCGCGGCAAGCGAAATTGACCGTCGGCAATTTCGACGCCGCGGCTTGGGGTAAGCCAAAATCCCCCGGCTGGCCGGTCTCGAACTTTCGCGTCCTATCGCCGCGCGATGTTTATGGGACATTCTGTCCGGGGCCTATCTACCCGAGCAAGGCCGGCCGACGCCGGAAAGCCGCAGCCACCCATGTCAGCGTAAAAAGCGGCCTTTCGAGGGTGCAACGTTTCGGCTTTGCCGAAACTTGCCGGGTACGGCCGAAGGCCGTATCCCG
>USCI01000146.1 GCA_900553255.1 uncultured Oscillospiraceae bacterium
CGCCGCATTTGGGCAACTTGCTGTCTGCCAACCAGTTTTTCGACACGCTGAGCGGAGACCCGGCCGGGTCTCCGCTTTTCCTTATCTCCTGCCGGTGTCCGCCGACGGCAGGCAGCCCATAAGCGCCTTATACGTCTTGGTGAAATACGACGGGTTATGAAAACCGCTGAGCAGCGCGCTTTCCATCACGTTATGCCGCCCGCTCGACAGCAGCGCCCGCGCATTGCTGCAGCGGATATAATTCAGATACCGTCCCGCTGTCTGGCCGGTGACCTCCTTAAAGGCATGACAGAAATAGCATTTGCTGAACCCAACCGCGCGGCAGATATCGCCGATGGCGATATCCTGGTCAAAGTGCGCGTACATATACTGCATCGCCTGCTTGACCAGCGCCATTTTCTTATCCCGGCCGCCGGCTTCCGGCGGCGCGGCCGGACAGCTGCGGGCCAGCTGCACCAGCAGCCCGGCACAGCACGCCCTGACCATCGGCCGGTAATAGGGTGATTTTTCCTCCATCTCCCGGATGATCCGCTCAAAGCAGCCCACCGCCTGCGCGTCGGCGGTCTTCGGCGGAAACCGCAGGCCGTCCACCGGGATTTCCAGCTCCTCGCACAGCCGCTTGTCGATAATCAGGCAGTAGTACCGGCAGTATGCGCTTTCCGCCTCCAGCGTATGCAGCTGGTTGCTGCCGATCACCGCGATCTCCCCCGCGGTTACCGGGACGATCGTGTTATCCGCCTGCACCGTAGCCGTCCCTTCCACAAAATACAGCAGCTCGATATTCTCGTGCCAGTGCATATGGAACGGACCGCCCGCGCGCTGCAGCTCATCCAGGTGGAAAATCACCCGCAGCCGCTTGTCCTCATATTCGTGATATTCATACGGCACCGCTGTCCCCCCTTTCTGTCCCGCCATCCTCCAGCATACCGCCAAAATGCAAAAAAAGCAATATTGTTATAGCGGCAGGCAACTTTGTTTCTTTACTTACGGCCGGATCGCCGTATGATTAAAGCAAAGGAAACCAAGAGGACAAGGCAGAGGATAACCCTGTATGTGCCGACCGGGGGCAATCGCCGGCAGCGTCCGGCCGCTTATTCCGGCACCGGTCACTGCGCCGAGGTTATACGCGGTGTATGAATCGGTGCGCACCGGGCGTGAGGTCATCCTTGGCTAAAGAAAGGCGGTAATTTGTATGAAAATCGGTGTTTCCTCCTACAGCTTCCAGCGCCTGATCGGGGCGGGAGGCGAAACCCAGCTGTCGGTCATCCGCCGGGCGGCGCAGCTCGGCTTCGACGCGATCGAGTTCACCGACCTGCAGCCGCACGACGGCAGCAGCGAAGCGGATTACGCTGCCCGGCTGCGGGACGAAGCGGCGCGCTGCGGCATCGAAATTTCCGCCTATGCGGTGGGCGCCGACCTGCTCGGCGGCTGCGGCGGCGATCTGGCGGCCGAGGTCGAACGGCTGCACCGGAAGGTGGACGTCGCCGCCATCCTCGGGGCAAAAATTCTCCGGCACGACGCGGCCTTCGTCTTCCCCGACGCCCGCGGATACCGCGGCTTCGCCAGCGTCCTGCCGCGGCTGGCCGAGGGCTGCCGTGCGGTCACCGCTTACGCGGCGGAAAAGGGAGTAAAAACCGCGGTGGAAAACCACGGCACCTTCTGCCAGGATTCCGACCGGGTGGAACAGCTGGTGAACACGGTGGCGCACGACAATTTCGGACTGCTGGTGGACATGGGCAACTTCCTGTGCGTGGACGAGGATCCCGCCGCGGCGGTCGGGCGCACCGCGCCGTATGCGTTCCACGTGCACGCGAAGGATTTCCTGCGCAAGGCCGCCGAGCAGCCGGATCCCGGCGAGGGATTTTTCCTCACCCGCGGCGGCGCACGTCTGCGGGGCACCGTGCTCGGCCACGGCGTGGTGCCGGTAAAGAGCTGTCTTGCCGCGCTGCGTGCGGCGGGCTACGACGGCACCGTCTCGCTGGAATTCGAGGGGGCGGAGGAGGTCGATTACGCCCTGCGCGCCGGTCTCGCCTATCTGCGCCGCTTGCTCGCGGAGTTAGGATAAGCCATAACATAAAAAACGAGGGCCCGGACGATTGAAAAAATCGTCCGGGCCTGTTTCGGTAAAGGAAGCGGGGTTTCATGGGGACGGTACACCTCCGATGGCGTGCGGCAAAAAGGGAAAGGGGGAGACCTATGGAAGGAAATCCCAAGAACCCATTTTGCGGGCAACCCGGTTACCAGTCTTGCCTGTACAACAGATCGTTGTAATCATCTGTTAAAAATTTCCCGGCATCGACCGCATCTCGCATCAGCAACAGCCCCATCGCCATGCCGCAGCGAAAATTTTCAAATGCCTCCTCCTCACGGATTTGAGCATACAATTTCTGCAACACACGAAAGCGCTGATACTGTTCCCTGGTTAAAACACTTTTCCAATAGCGAATCTCTTCCACAACTTTACCATCCAACAAATTGATAGATTCCTTATCCATGACGATATTTTCGCGGGGATTTACTTTTCCTTCATATAAGTCTTGCAGCAAACTCATTTGATTCACTCCTGTCTGCGTAAACATTCGGTTTAATTATATATTCGTTAAACGCATATTTCAATATATTATTTTGTATTATTTGGTGTCCATCGCATATAATCTCCTTTTAAACCGCAAAAACTGGTATCATAAAGTTGTTTCATTAAGTCCGTTGCGGGGAGAGGGTGGTAAACGCTATGGAATTTGGCGAACGTTTGGCAAAACTTCGTGCCGAGCAGGGCATGAAGCAAAGCGATGTTGCCGCCTTCGCCTGCGTTGACCAGTCGATGATCTCCAAGTACGAGAAGGGTATCCATTATCCCGACTTTCCCACTCTGATAAAGCTGGCCGACTGTTTTGGCGTTAGCGTGGACTACTTGATCGGCCGTACAGCGATACGTACCGATATGTGTACGTTCGAAAACGGCTTACATGCCCGCGGCGGGACAATTCCGCTTGACGTGCTTTTCCGGCTGGATGAAGATGACCGCGAACTGGTTCGGCTGCTGATTACCTCCTTTCAGAAGCGGCCGGAATATCAGAAACGCAGTAAAAATTCTACAAAATAACCGAAACGCCCGGACGGCATATACCGTCCGGGCGTTTTGATTATCCCACCACAAGGCAGGCATAGGAATTTCGTGTTCCTACGGAACATCAGGGCACCCCCGGCGAGGGTGCCCTACGCCGAAACCTTCCCCCGGAAGGTTTCGGCTACCCTCCTGCGCTTACACAGTGAAAGGATTTCGCGTCCGGCGGGACGCGACCAAAGGCTCTGCCTTTGGAATCTGCCGCCTTTTC
>USCI01000147.1 GCA_900553255.1 uncultured Oscillospiraceae bacterium
AACGGGAAACGCTCGATCGCTCGATCGCGGAACGTCAGGCACAAATTGGGCCGCTGGAAGAGGATTTCCGGCTTCGCCTCTCACAAACCGGCTTCGCCGACGAAGCGGAATACCGGGACGCCTGCCTCACTGAAACGGTGCGGAACACGCTGGCTCAAAGGGAACAGGAGCTGCTCACGGAACGGGCCGAGCTGGAAGCGCGCCTGGCCGACCGTATCGCGCAACTGGCTGCCGAGCGCGAAAAACAGGTGACGGATCGCACGCGGGAAGAACTCGACGAGACGCTGGCAACGCTTCGGGACACGCTGAAGACCCAGCAAGAAGCCATTGGCGGCCTGAGGCAGAAGCTCCACGACAACCACATGGTCAAGCTGGCGCATCAGGAGCGCACGGCGGCGGTGGAGGCGCAGCGCCGCGAGTGCCGCCGCTGGAACGATCTGCACGATCTCATCGGCTCCGCCGACGGGAAAAAATACCGCAATTTCGTGCAGGTGTTGACGTTTGAAATCATGATCGAGCACGCCAACCGCCAGCTACGGCGCATGACCGACCGGTATCTGCTTCTCCGCAACAAGGAGCAGCCGTTGGAGCTCGACGTCATCGACGGCTATCAGGCCGGAGAAATCCGCTCCACCAAGAACCTTTCCGGCGGCGAAAGTTTCATCGTGAGCCTTGCCCTCGCCCTCGGGCTTTCGCAAATGGCCAGCAAGACGGTGCGGGTGGACTCCCTTTTCCTCGACGAAGGGTTCGGCACGCTGGATGAGGATACGCTGGACACCTGGTTTTCCTCGGCGCTGTGGCCGTTCTCGACTCTGGGGTGGCCGGACAAAACGCCGGAACTTGCCTATTTCTATCCGACCGATACGCTGGTCACCGGCTATGACATCATCTTCTTCTGGGTGGCGCGCATGATGTTCTCCGGAATTGCCCATATGGGAGAGGTTCCGTTTAAAAACGTCTTCATGCACGGTCTGGTGCGCGATGCGCAGGGGCGCAAAATGTCCAAGTCCCTGGGCAACGGCGTCGATCCGATTGAAGTGATCGACCAGTACGGCGCGGATGCGCTGCGCTTCTCCCTGGCTACCGGCAACAGCCCGGGAAACGATATGCGTTTCCTGGAAGAAAAGGTGCAGTCGTCCCGCAATTTTGCCAATAAGCTGTGGAATGCCGCGCGCTTCATCCGTATGAATCTCGGCGACGGCGAGGTGGAGCTTACCCTGCCGGAAACGCTGGGCATGGAGGACAAATGGATCCTTTCCCGGTTTAACCGCCTGGTGAAAGAGGTCACCGATAATCTGGAAAAATTCGAGCTCGGACTTGCTGTGCAGAAACTGTACGATTTCATCTGGGACAGCTTCTGCGACTGGTATATCGAGCTGTGCAAGGTGCACCTGCAGGGCGAAAGGGCGGGGGATGCCCGTCGGGTGCTTGTGTACGTCATGACCGGTATTCTCAAGCTGCTGCATCCGTTTATGCCCTTCATCACCGAGGAGATCTGGCAGTCCCTGCCGCACGAAGGTGAAGCGCTGATCGTATCGGCGTGGCCGGTGTATGACGGCAGTCTGGATTTTGCAGCCGAAGAAAAGGAAATGGAGCGGCTGATGGAGGCGATCCGGGCGATCCGCAACCGCCGTGCCGAAATGAATGTGCCGCCGTCCCGCAAGGCGCAGGTATATGTGGAGTCCGGCTTCGCAGACACCTTTCGCAACGGTGCCGTCTTTATGGAACGGCTCGCGTCCGCTTCGGAAGTGCTGGTGGGAGAAAAATTTGACATCGACGGTGCGGTCAGCGTGGTAACGGCGGATGCGACCATCAAAATGCCGATGGCGGAGCTGATTGATATCGCGGCGGAGAAGGCCCGGCTGGAAAAGGAAAAAGCCGGTGTTCAAAAACAGCTCGACGGCGTGCTGGCCCGGCTGGCCAACAAAGCGTTTACCGACAAGGCACCGGAAAACGTGGTGGCGGGCGCCCGCGAAAATGCGGCACGGCTGCAGGAGCAGCTGGCGCTGCTGGACCAAAGCATTATGCAGTTGGGATAAGGTGATATGAAGAAAAACAGTAAGAGCCTTGCGCTGCTGAGCCTAATGTGCTGTTTTGGCGTCTTCCTGGCCGGGTGTACCGGCGGCAGTAGTACCGGGAGTGGGGCTGATTCAGCCGGCGTTTCGTCTGCGGTATCCGAAGTGCCGCTCGTCCCGGAAGTGACGTCTCCTGTCCATGAGGTAGGCCGCATCTCCGGCCGCTATGTGCTGCAGGACGGCGTCGTCTGTCTGGACTGGACAAACGCTTATGTGGAAATCCGCTTTCTGGGACAATCGCTTTCGGTCAGTCTGTCCAGCGCAGAAAGCGAAAGCGATTATACCGCGTATGTGCGCGCATTTATCGATGGTGCCGAAGATCAGACGTTTACCGTCGGCGCGATCAAGACCTATCAGACGCCGGAATCGCTGGATTACGGTGAGCATACGGTGCGTCTTGTACGTCTGACCGAGGCACACAACGCATCGCTGCTGATCCGGGAAGCAACCGTCCGTTCCGGGGACAATGCGAAAGGTGCGGCCTTTCTGGAGGCAGAGCCGGCACCGGTACGGAAGATCGAGTTCATCGGCGACTCCATTACTGCCGGCTTTGGGAATACGGGAACCAGCGGCTGCTATGTATCCGCAGAACAGGATGGCCTGAAGACCTATGCGGCGCTGCTGACAGAGCATTTTGACGCGGAGGGGCATTTCGTGGCGATATCCGGCCGCGGGGTTTACGTGAACAACGGCGGTTCCAAAGCCGGGACGCTCTCTGAGGTGTTTACCTATGCCTCTCCGGTCACAAAGGATGTGTGGGACACGCAGCAATGGCAGCCGGATCTGGTTGTGATCAACGCCGGAACAAACGATGTTACCGGCGGCGCCTCGTCCGCGCAGCTTAAAGAGGCGGCTGTCGCCTTATTGCAGCAGGTGCACGCGGCTTATCCGAAGGCCAAAATCCTGTGGACGTACGGGATGATGCGGCAGAATCTTTCGCAGAGTCTCTCTGACGCCGTGGAAACGTTCCGCCAGGAGAGCGGGGCGGATGTCCGTTTTGCGCTCATGCAGCCGGCCAGCGGGCAGGAACTTGGTGCGGTAGGGCACCCGAATGAAGCGGCGCACCGGCGTTTTGCTGACGCATTGATACCGGAAATCACCGCTTTGACGGGTTGGGAATAAATCAAAACCACCAGTGAACTGGTGGTATGCACAGGCCCTGGAAGGGCCAAATA
>USCI01000148.1 GCA_900553255.1 uncultured Oscillospiraceae bacterium
TCGCCTTAGGCTCTCCTGAACCACTGGCCTAGCCAGTGGTTTTACTCTACAAAAACCCGCCGCAGCAGGAAATTCCTGCTGCGGCGGGCCTGCGCTTACCGCTCCCGCTTCAAAACCACCATATCCCGCAGCGGCACGCCCGCCTCGATGATCGGGTGATCGTAGTTGTCGGTGAAAAAATTCCGGATCCGGTGGGATTCCCGGAAGCCGCATTTTTCATAAAATGGCAGGGTCAGCGGACTGTCCCCGGTGCCAACGAGCAGTGTGCGGCAGTCCGGAAACCGTTCAAATACAAATTCGATGAGCGCACGGCCGTATCCCCTGCCCTGAAAGGCGGGATTGACCGCGAGATTTTTCAGTTCATACACCCCGTCCGCCTCTTTGGTAACCACACATTCGCCCTTCACCCCATCGTCATCGAGGACGAACATCCAGCCACGCGGAAGATAGCGGTCAATCATGTCCTCCTGCTCGTCGGCGAGCAGCAGCAGGGGCAGATAGCGTTTCCGCTCCCCCTGCACCTCCCGGATTTCCACAGCGCGCCTCCTTCAGGCGGTATAGGCCCGGATCGCTTCGGCGACAAACGCCGCCGTACCGTCCCCGGCCGCCTTATCGATATTTTCGGTCATGCTGCCGCCGCCCGCATACAGCTCGGCGAGCCCCCGCAGGATTTCGGGGGTGCAGGTGTAAAAGTTTTCGGTGATATAGGCCCGCAGCTTTTCGACCTGTGCCTGCACCGCCGCCTCCGCCGGCGGCATTCCGCGCAGCTGCCCGAACTGTACAAACAGCGCCATAAACCCTTCGCCGAGCACCCTCTGCTCCGCCGCGGTACGGCCGCGGTTTTTCTCCTCAAATTCCCGGTACGCTTCGGTCTTGCCCCAGGCGGCCTTTGCCTGCCGGGCATATTCATCGATCTGCCGGGTGTCAAATGCGGAAAAATCCAAGTTGTTCACTCCCATCATACGGATTCCGCGGGCGAGGTCGATCAGGTTCTCGATATGCTCCTTTTTCATCTGCAGAAGCGCGATCTGCTGATCGAGCGCCTTTTTCCGGTCAAAATCCGGGCTGTCGAGAATCGCCCGGATCTCCCGGAGCGGGAATTGCAGCTCGCGGAACAGCAGGATGTTCTGCAGCCGCTCCAAAGCCGTATCGTCATACAGCCGGTACCCCGCTTCGGTGACCTGCGTCGGCCGCAGCAGGCCGATGGCATCGTAATAATGCAGCGTGCGTATACTCACGCCGGTTTGCCGGCTCACCTCATTGACCGTTTTCATGCGCTCACTCCCTCCCGCGGTATCTCCAGCATACACCATAACGCAGCGTCAAAGTCAAGAGAAAAAAAGAATTTTCCTATTTTCTTTATGGCCGCGCATGGACAAGCTATAATTAAGGAGAGAAACGGAGGGATTTTTTATGCGTGAAGCGGTGCTGTACATCGGGATGAGCCTGGACGGCTACATCGCCGACCGGAACGGCGGGGTAGGCTGGATGCGCGGGCAGGATCCCGCAGACGAGTCTCCCGGCAGCTACCCGGAATTCCTGCGCACAATAGACACGGTGGTGATGGGCCGGACAACCTATCATCAGGTGGTCACCGAGCTGTCGCCGGGAGAATGGATATACGCGGGGCTGCACAGCTACGTGCTCACCCACCGGCCGCAGCCGTGCCCTGCCGGCATCACCTTTACGGACGAGGCTCCCGGCGTACTGATTGACCGGCTCAAAACGCAGCCCGGCCGGGATATCTGGATCTGCGGCGGGGCGGATCTGGTCAATCAGCTGCTGCGGGAAAACCGGATTGACCGCTTCCATATCGCGGTGCTGCCGATTCTGCTGGGCAGCGGCATCCGCCTGTTCAGCGACGGCCGCCCGGAAATCCCGCTGACCCTGACCGGTACGCAGGGATATAACGGCATCACCGAGCTGATTTACCGGAAGCGGGAGGACTCCTAACCGCTAACAAAAAATGGTAGAATAAGGAACCTTCCGTAAACACAGTTTGCGGGAGGTTCCTTATTTATCGCTTTCCTTTTTTTAATTGAAAATACCAATATACCTGCTGAATGATTCTCCACGGAAGAAGAATTATTGTCACAATGAGCCGAATAGGAAATAGCACAAAACGAAGTTTATACAAATAATAGCTCTTGCGTTCCATAATAACAACATTTTTCCATTCCGCACATCCTTCGCAAAATTCCGGCTCCTCCGACATAAGGAACTTACGTTCGGGATCCTTCCTGCCATGCAGCTTATTCCAGCAATCCACACAATATTCCGCCATTACAGCCACCCTTTCTAAAAATGTTCTTTATTACGAACAATTATAGCAGGATTTCCGAGTACCATCAAGACAAATGTTCATAATAGAGAACGGAGTGTGGTTAAATGGTTAAACTCCGCCCGGACAGATCCCTTGGAATGAATATCCAAAAGGCACGCAAAAACAAAGGTATGACGCAGGAACAGGTCGTGGCTAAGCTACAGTTGATGGGGATGGAAATCACCCGCAGCACCTATGCTAAAATTGAAACCGATCGTATGAACATCCGTGTCAGTGAATTGATTGCCCTCAGTATGATATTTGGAGTAGATTTCAACTTTTTCTTTGACGGGCTGACCATAGAATAAATGCCCTGTAAGGGCATCAGGGCACCCCCGGCGAGGGTGCCCTGCGATGAAACCTTCCCCCGGAAGGTTTCATCTCAGCTTGTCAAAGAAGGAGGCGTTTTGCTCAGGCGAAGCGCCTTTTTCTTTTG
>USCI01000149.1 GCA_900553255.1 uncultured Oscillospiraceae bacterium
GGAGACGCGACAGCCCGGTGGGCTGTCGCGTCGCGGGAAACCCTATCCAGGGGTTTCCCGATGCGGCGTTTTACGCCGCATTTGGGCAGCCTGCTGTCCGCCGGCCAGTTTTTCGGTTCCCTCTCTCCCGTTTATGCGGGGCTGCGCCTATGGCATCGGCTGCTGCCGCTTCGTGTAATCGATATACCCGGACAGCTCGATACTGTCCATGTATTTGTCGTAGGCGTGTTTCCCTACAAAAAATCCCGTGGATTGACAACAGGCAGAAAAAGTGGTATGCTGAACCCGGAATACGCGCAGGAGGAAAAGCAGGGTCAGGAGGCGTCGAAATGAAAAAAGCGATCTACACGGCTGCCGGTCTGCTTGTGGAATCCCTGGGATGGATGGCGGCGCTGTTTATTTGCAGCGAGTATCTCCTGTCGGCCGTCATGAACCGGCTGGGCGATACCTATTGGCGGACGTACGGCAAAGCGGCACGGCCGTACATGGCGCTGTACTTCCTTGCGGTCTTTGTGCTTTTGACCCTGTGTATTGTGCTGATCCACCGGCTGACGCCGCTGAAAAGCGGTGCCGCCGCCGCGGTCCTGACCGTGGGAAATCTTCTGTGGCTGGGATTCATGCTTTTGTACTACGTCTGTACATACGAGGTTTTGATCGACTGGGTGTCGGAGGAAGCGTACCGTGAATTTTTCGGCAAGGCGTTCATCCGACTGCGCGGGCTTTTCCCCTTTTCTTCCTGATAACCGAAACCACAGGACAGGTGGTGAGTATAGGGAAACAGCGGATTTGAAGAAAATCGGCGGCCGCATTGTTGAGCGGCGAAAAGAATTGAAATTAACGCAGGAGCAAATCGCCGAGCGTATGAATGTATCGATCCAAATGATTTCCAACATCGAGCGAGGCAACAAGGCGATAAAAATCGACAATCTCTTAAAGCTGTGTGATATACTCAAAACAAGCACCGATTATATATTGACCGGCAAACGTACAGATAACGATTTTGATCATTTGGCGAGCAAAATCTCACAATTAACCGAGCCGGATTATAAAATGATCGAAATGCTGGTGGATTACCGTTTGCAGGATAAACCATAAAAAGGTATGAGGAAATTTCTGCTTCCCTCATACCTTTTCTTTTGCCCAAAACAGACACCCGCCTTTCAGCGGGTGTCTGTTTTTTTGGGGTTATTTCTTATTTCCCGAAATACCGGTTCAGCAGGCCCTCAAACGCCTTGCCGTGACGTGCTTCGTCCTTCGCCATCTCGTGGACGGTGTCGTGCACCGCGTCATAGCCCAGCTCCTTCGCGCGGCGGGCGAGCTGCATCTTGCCTTCGGTCGCGCCGCACTCGGCATCGACGCGCATCTGCAGGTTCTTCTCGGTGGAATCGGTCACGACCTCGCCGAGCAGCTCCGCAAACTTCGCGGCATGCTCCGCCTCTTCATACGCGGCCTTCTCCCAGTACAGACCGATTTCCGGATAGCCCTCGCGGTGCGCGACGCGGGCCATCGCCAGGTACATACCCACCTCGCTGCACTCGCCGGTGAAGTTGGCGCGGAGCATCTCGACAACCTCCGCATCCAGGCCGGCCGCAATGCCGACACGGTGCTCGTCCGCCCACTCACGGCCGGAAGCCTTCGGGGCAGCCGCCGGAGCGGAAGGCGCGGCAGCGGGAGCAGCCGCCATCTCCTTAAACTTATCGGCGCCGGCGCCGCACACCGGGCAGACTGCCGGCGGCTCATCGCCGGTATGGACATAACCACAGATCGCGCAGACATACTTTTTCATGTTTTTCTCCTCCTGATACATTAAAATAATATGTAAAGGTTATTGCGGACAAGAATGCGGGGCGCCGCAGGCCGGGCACCTCCCCTGGAGATACACATCCCGCACCTGCACCTCGTAGCCTTCCGGGCAGAGCGCGGCGAGCTTTTCCTCCTCGAGCGGGAAATCAAAAATTTCCCCGCAGGCGGAACAGCGGAAATGCCCGTGATCGGCGGCCGTGCCGTCAAAGCGCTGCTCCTCCGCCTCGATCGTCAGCGTCCGGATCAGGCCGGCGCCGGCCAGCGCGCGCAGGGAGTTATAAATGGTGGTGCGGGAAAAGGTCGGGTACTCGGCGGCCATCGCCTGATAAATGGTATCCGCCGTCGGATGGGTCGGATGCGCGAGAAGGTAGGCGTATACGGCAATCCGCTGCTGTGTGGGCCGGAGCCCGGCCGCCGACAGCGCCGCCGCGAGTGTACGAGTATCCATATGCCTCCCCTTCTTTGTAATAATTACTTTTTTGTATTGATTACAAACAAAGTATAACGCAAGCCCAGGCGGTTGTCAACCCCTTTTTTCAAAATTTTTTAATCCGCCGGTAAAATCAGCGCGGGCAGCCCGGTTCCCGCGGGCAACGCGCCAAACCCGCAGGTCCGCCGACCGCAGGTCCGCCGACCGCAGGTCCGCCGACCGCAGGTCCGGGAAGCGTTGACGAAAAACATCCCGCTCACGTTCGAGCCACACAGCCAAAAACAGCCGGCGGCTTGTTACGAACCGCTGACCGCAGGTCTCATCGCCTAACACGCACTCTGCTGGAGGGCGACACAAAAAGCCGCCGCGAAGAAACCTTCGCAGCGGCTCAGCGTGTCGAAAAACTGGTTGGCAGAGAGCAAGTTGCCCAAATGCGGCGTAAGACGCCGCATCGGGAAACCCCTTGATAGGG
>USCI01000150.1 GCA_900553255.1 uncultured Oscillospiraceae bacterium
TTTCTGGCAGAAGCTCCTGCACTTTTTGATATCTTCTCCGCATATAAATTCCCCCTTGTTGTAGTTCCATTTTCCTACATCAGGGGGGATTTGTCTATTGTCCGTTTTTTTCTGGCGCGGTTCACGGAGGGCCGGGGCTTTTGTTCATAGTTTTCGCCGGCCTTTTTTAAAAGGCCGCGGGGTGCGGGGCAGCGCCCCGCCGGTATTCCTCAACCGCCCTGCGCTCGAGCGCTTTGACAAACGCATCCTTGCCGTCACAGTACGCCCCGATATTCTCCGGATACCGCGCCGCCAACGCCCTTTTCAACTCCGCATAAGCGGCAGCTTCCTGCGGATGCCTGCGCAGATAGGCCGGCACCGCGAGATGCCGTACCACGTTCTCCCGGTCGCTGTGCGCAAAGACATGCATCTGATGGGTGCGCTGCCGCTCGCCGTCCACAAGGCTGTCCTTGCGGAAATACCGCCTGCCCGGAATACCGAATTCCCCCATCGGCTCATAGCCGAGCCGTACAAACCCGCTGTCCAGCGCGTCCACCCGCCGGATATCCCTCACCTCGGCCAGAATATCAATAATCGGCTTAGCCGCCAACCCCAGCACCGAGGTGCTGCCGATGTGGTGAAGCGCCACAAGCTCCGGCCCGAACACCGCCGCCAGCGCCTCCGCCTCCTTCTCGTAGCATTCCGGCCACGCCGTATCGTAATCAACGACCATTACCCTCTGCATAAGTCTCCCTCCCACACGGTTTATAAAGCGCCCGGCTGCCGCAGCAGCCGGGCGCTTTTATCCATTTTACAGGCTGATGGAATAGTTCGGGGCTTCCTTGGTGATGTGGATGTCGTGCGGATGACTCTCCTTCAGGCCGGCGCCGGTAATCCGGACAAACTGACCGTTCTTCTGCAGCGTCGGAATGTCGCGGCAGCCGCAGTAGCCCATGCCGGCACGCAGGCCGCCCATCAGCTGGTACACCGTCTCGGACAGCGCCCCCTTGTACGGCACGCGGCCCTCGACCCCTTCGGGAACCAGCTTCTTGTTGTCCTCCTGGAAATAGCGGTCCTTGCTGCCGTGCGCCATCGCGCCGAGGCTGCCCATGCCGCGGTACACCTTGAACTGCCGCCCCTGGTAAATCTCGGTATCGCCGGGGGATTCCTCACAGCCGGCCACCAGCGAGCCGACCATCACCACATCCGCGCCCGCAGCAATCGCCTTGACCAGGTCGCCGGAATATTTCACGCCGCCGTCCGCGATCACCGGAATGCCGTATTTCGACGCGACACAGGCGGCATCGTACACCGCCGTGATCTGCGGCACACCGATGCCGGCGACCACACGTGTGGTGCAGATGGAGCCCGGGCCGATACCGACCTTAATCGCATCCGCGCCCGCCGCAATCAGCGCTTCCGCCGCCGAGGCGGTCGCGATGTTGCCGGCGATCAGCGACACGTTCGGGAACGCCGCCTTTACGCGGGAAACCGCGTTGAGTATGTTCTGGCTGTGACCGTGGGCGGAATCCAGCACCAGCGCATCCACCTGCGCATCCACCAGCGCAGAAGCACGCTCAAGCACATCCGCCGTGGCACCGATCGCCGCCGCGCAAAGCAGCCGGCCGTCCTTGTCCCGGGCAGAATTCGGATATTTGACCGCTTTTTCAATGTCCTTGATGGTGATCAGGCCCTTAAGATACCCCTGCTCGTCCACAATCGGCAGCTTCTCGATACGGTGGCGGCGGAGGATTTCCTGCGCCTGCTCCATATTGGTACCCACCGGCGCGGTGACCAGGTTGTCCTTGGTCATGACCTCTTCAATCTTCTGAGAGAAGTCGGACAGAAACCGCATGTCGCGGTTGGTGAGAATACCCACCAGCTTGCCGTCGCGGCAGATCGGCACGCCGGAAATCTTGTATTTGCCCATCAGCTCGTTGGCATCCGACACCAGATGCTCCGGAGAGAGGAAAAACGGGTTGACGATGACGCCGTTTTCCGAGCGCTTAACCCGGTCGACGTGGTCAGCCTGGTCGGCGATGGACATGTTTTTATGGATGACGCCGATGCCGCCCTCGCGGGCAATGGCGATCGCCATAGGCGCTTCGGTCACCGTGTCCATTGCCGCCGTCATCAGCGGAGTGTTCAGGGTGATGTACTTGGTCAGCCGGGTCTCCACCGAGATCTCCTTGGGAAGCACATCCGATTTGGCCGGGATCAGCAGCACATCGTCAAAGGTCAGCCCTTCTTTGAGGAATTTTTCCCCCGCGTTCGTATTGACCACGTTTTCTCCTCCTTTATATTCCGGCGGGCATCCAGACCTGCGCCGTCGGTACTGAACGGATAATTTATTCTTCATTATAGCACATTGCGCGTATTTCTGACAAGGGGGATTCCACCTCCGGTAATGAAATTTGTCGATGCAATCCTTGACACATTCTGTCGAATCTGCCGTATGTCGTCACCGGTGCAGTCATCTTTCCAGCAGGCAAAAGCAAGCGCGGCTTTTCGCACCCGTGCAACGCAAAAAGCGGGCCACATCCGTGGCCCGCACAGCGTGTCGAAAAACCGGTTGGCAGATAGCAAGATGCACAAATGCGGCGTAAGACGCCGCATCGGGAAACCCCTTGATAGGGTTTCCCACGAC
>USCI01000151.1 GCA_900553255.1 uncultured Oscillospiraceae bacterium
TTCCTACATCAGGGGGGATTTGTCTATTGTCCGTTTTTTCTGGCGCGGTTCACCGGTCTGCGGGGATTTATTCTACGCTTTACGGAAAAACTCAGGCCAGCTCGGCGAAATACTTGATGGTGCGGACCATCTGGCTGGTGTAGGAGTTCTCGTTGTCGTACCAGGACACAACCTGCACCTGATACAGGCCGTCGCCCATCTCGGTGACCATGGTCTGGGTCGCATCGAACAGCGAGCCATAGCGGATGCCGATCACGTCGCTGGACACGATCGGATCCTCGTTGTAGCCGAAGGACTCGGAGGCCGCAGCCTTCATGGCGGCGTTGATGCCTTCCTTGGTCACGTTATCGCCCTTGACAACCGCCACCAGGATGGTGGTGGAGCCGGTGGTAACCGGCACGCGCTGCGCAGAGCCGATCAGCTTGCCGTTGAGTTCCGGGATAACCAGGCCGATCGCCTTGGCAGCGCCTGTGCTGTTCGGCACGATGTTCGCGGCGCCGGCACGGGCACGGCGCAGGTCGCCCTTGCGGTGCGGGCCGTCCAGGATCATCTGGTCGCCGGTATACGCATGAACGGTGGTCATGATGCCGCTCTGGATCGGCGCATAGTCGTTGAGCGCTTTCGCCATCGGCGCCAAGCAGTTGGTGGTGCAGGACGCGGCGGAGATGACCTGGTCGTTCTTGTCCAGGGTCTTCTCATTGACGCTGTAAACAATGGTCTTCAGGTCGTTGCCCGCGGGAGCGGAGATAACAACCTTCTTGGCGCCGGCACGGATGTGCGCCATCGACTTTTCCTTGCTGGTGAAGAAACCGGTGCACTCCAGCACCACATCGACGCCCAGCTCGCCCCACGGGAGCTCTTCGGGCTTCGGGTTCTTATAAATGGTGATCTTCTTGCCGTCCACCGTGATGGAATCCTCGCCGGCTTCCACGGTGTGGCCCTCATAGCGGCCCTGAGCGGTATCGTACTTCAGCAGGTGAGCCAGCATTTCCGGGCTGGTCAGGTCGTTGATCGCCACAACCTCATAGCCCTCGGCCCCGAACATCTGCCGGAAAGCCAAACGGCCGATACGGCCAAAACCATTGATTGCCACTTTCACTGCCATAATTCCATTACCTCCAAAGATAATTTTTTGAGTCCGTACCTTATTCTACCCCGTTTCACCGGCTTTTTCAAGAAGTTTGTCAACGAATTAACGACTTGTTTACGACTTTTGTCAAGATTACTAAAAGCACCGATTATTCCACAAAAAAGGGGTATAATAACGCCAAACCGGGCGCTCGACGCCGACTGCAAGGAGCACTATGAACAGCCGTATCATTTCACCCGAAAACGATTTTTCGGCCAAAGCGCCGTTTTCCATACAGGAGGGCCGCTGCCGCGAGGCGCTCGCCCGTTTTTTCCTTTCCCTGCCGCCGGCCGGACAGCAATCGGACGCCCAACGCGCCGCCTACCGGGCGGCGCTGCGGCTGCTGCACCGGCTGGAAATCCGCTCGGTGCTGCAAAACGCCGCGCTGCCGCGCCCGCTGCTGTTCGGCGACCTGTACGGTATGCTGCGGGAGCTGCTGACCGCCTGCCGCCGGCTGCTCGACGGCGCCGGCGTCACGGTGTCGCTGCATCTGCCTCAGGCGCTGCCGCCGGTTGCCGCCGGCATCGAGCCGCGGATTACGGCGATGGCGGCGGTTGCGCTGTTCCGCTGTGCAGTACAGGCCGGGGCGGCACGCGCCTCCCTCACCGCAACGCCGGAGCAGGTGATGCTTACCTTCAGCGCAGCACATGCATGGGAACAGCCGGAGGTGAGCGCGCTTGCAAGAGAAGCGGCGCGGCTGCACCGCGGCTGCTTCATCCAAAGCGGGAATGTGGCGGCGCTGTCCTTTCACGCCGCCGCGGTGCACACCGGCCGCTGGTATATCCCGCCGACCGCCGACGTGCTGCTGCGGGATCCGCTGTCACCGGTGCACATCGGACTGTGTGACGGTGAACTGGCGCAGGGCGGGGACTGATGAGGAGCGGCGGGAAGGCTGCTCCTCTTTTTGTTTTTACCACAAATTTATGGTTGTTTGTCTGCCGGTCAGTCGGCAGCTCCCTTTTGCCCGATGCCAGGCAGCCAGCCCTTTTGTACGCGCACAAAAGGGGCGAAAAAGCGCTTTCCTTGTCTATGTCCTCGACGCCGGGCATCCGACAAAATCAGGCGGACGAAAGCCACAGGACTGCGGGCGTGAACGGGTCTGCAGCATGCCGCGTTTAGCGGCAACCTGTCGCACCCGGCGGAAAGCGGGGAATCCATTCATCAAGTCCGCCGGATGGATAGTCAAAGCGTGTTTTGCTTACTTTTTCACGCCTGAAAAAGGAAGTGGCCGCGGACACCTGCGTGATTAAATGCTGTTTTCAGCCCGCGGCCAAACCACCTCATAATGGAGTCGGTGGGCAAATATAAGGATATATTTATTCTTACATATACAAAAAGCCACACGTTTGTAGCAAAATCCACCTTTCCCGTACTATCTATGTTATAAACAATTTATTATCTTCGAAAGATTAACTATTAGAAGTCAAGTCCCAAAAAGGATGGTGGTGGCGAAAAAA
>USCI01000152.1 GCA_900553255.1 uncultured Oscillospiraceae bacterium
CATAACCTGTGCCGGCATAGTCCCGGTCGAGCGCCACGCTTCCGCCGTCGCCCTCTTCAAAGGAATCGGTTTTCTCCAGCGCAAGGCGGCCGGTTTCATAATCGACAACCCGTTGAATCGCGTCTTGTTCCTCCGCCGTTTTGCGAGGATCGTGATGAAGCTTTTTGCAGTGCACCGGCTTGGTTTTCCCGGACGGAGCAGAGCTGCTGGACATCTGTTTTTCCAGTTCCTCCAGCACTTCTTCCATATCCCTGCCGCTGCGGATGTCATCCTTGAACTTTTCGATCATCTGCCGGACATACGGCCACAGCTTGATGATCAGGATATTCGTGGCGGAAAACCGCTCCCTGGCATCATCCTCATAGATCGAGCCGTCGATCACCGGGATGCAGTCGTACAGCGCGTCCAGATAAGGGCCGGTATACCCGCCCAGGTTATTTACGTCTCCCGAACGGCAATACTGGAGCAGCAGGTTGACAACAATTGCATATTCGTGAAAGCCGGCCTCCTGCTGCGCCTTGATACTGGGGACTAATTCCACCTGCCGAACGCTGTTCAAAAGGATACCGGTTCGATAAACGCCGGGAAAGGCATCGGTCATGCGCGCCTCGATGTACATATCCTCCAGGATGTTGTTGACATACAACGCCGCTTTGATCAGCGCCGGAACCGCCATGTCGTCTTCTTCGTCATACACCTGCTTCAGCTCGGACAGATAGATCTGTTCTTTGGTTGTCAGGCCGGAGGGCTCTGCGGGATACATGCGGCCAGCCGCTAATGAAGAGGCATATAAATCCCGCATTTGAAAATCCGTAAAAAGGATATGGCCGATTTCATGGCCGGCCATGCCCACCAGACTGTCAGCCCGAAGCTTCCGGGTGGGGAAACTCTGCGTGATGGGATTGGCGGCATTGATGCAGATTTTCCGGTTATCCGTATAGGCAGCCTGTGCTTCCGGGCTTTCATCCCAGAAGCAATATACGGCTGTATGCCTTTTGTACCGACTTGTCGCCGCTTCCGCCATATCCGACAGATAGCCAGAAAAGGCGCCGCCGGCAAACAACTCCTCATCGGTGAGCTTCAGCTTTTCGTTTTCGATCCGCCGACGGAGCGCCAGATGCGATGTCCGCATTCGTAAATTTTCAGTCCTTTCCATTAAGTTATATGGCATCGAATTTGGGCGCCAGGCAGGTGTTGAAGATTTCCGCCCGGTTTTCCGGATCGCCGGATACCGAGGACAGCACCGTATATCTGGCCGCTTCCAGCTCGTTTTCACAGATCATATAGGACTGCACCCAGGCGATCAGTTCCCGCATGCCGCAGCTGCCGTCGGTGATCATGGTTTCCTTGCAGCGCAGGGCGATTTCATCCACCGCCTCGGCCATCCGATGGACGGCTGTGATGTCCTTGCAGCCGGTAATACCGCAGACGCGCTCCACCATGGTTGCGATCTCCGGCTGTTCGATGTCCATCACCAGGTTCATCCGGCTGATGACCGACTGGTTGATATCCTTGCAGCCGGCGTAGTCGTGATTGGTCGTCACCACCAGCACCGTGTTGGGGTGCCGGTGGATCCGTTCCCCGGTCGGCAGTTCGATCGTGCTGCAGCGGTCGAGCAGGGAATTCAGGCCTACCAGCACGCCGGGATTGGCGATTACGGTCGGTTCCTGTATCTCACACAAATACCCATACCGGATAGCCTTCACCAGAGGGGTGTCCACATACCGGAATTTCTGCTTGGACGTATCCTCTTGCCGGCCGTCGTGTTCCCTGGCTTTCGCCTCCATCGCTTCCAGCAGCTTGTCGTATACTTCCGATTCGGTAACGGAATCCCGGTATTCCCCGGTTAAGCTGTAGTAAGCGGAGGCGGGATCCATCTGGATGTCTTCCAGGGTCGGCAGCTGAAAGTGGGCATGGCTTTTCTGCGAAGGCATCCCGTCTATATCCGGCAATATCTGTCCGAGAAAATCAAAAATCTCGGTATTGGCCGAACAGGTGATGTGGGTATAGGGAATCTGCAGGCCCGCAGCAATCGCCTTGGCGGACTCGGTTTTTCCGGTTCCGGCGGGGCCGCGCAGCAGGAAATTGCGCATGGGCTGCGTGGTTCCCGTCGTTTTCTGGATATGCTGGCAGATTCGAACGACCTCCTGCGGGATCACATACCATTCCGGCAGCTGAGGTATCATTGCTTTTTCTTCCTCCGTGAACGAACTGTCCGCAAAGGCATACTTGCCGACAAAATCCGCATGTGCGGTGGCGATGGTCGGAGCAGCAGGCGCTGCGCCGGGTGTAAGTATCTGAAAATCGCCGTACAGAACCTGTGAGGGAGAATAGGCGCCTTTGGAAAGGTTGACCGCGGTAAACGGCGGGATGTTCCCCGTGGTGGGGACAACGGCTTTGATGCCGGCTGCGCCGAGGTTGCCGGCGTTTTCGATCCGCCTGTACAGGTTGTCGCACAGGATAT
>USCI01000153.1 GCA_900553255.1 uncultured Oscillospiraceae bacterium
CGCCACAAACCGGCCACTTTCGCCGAAGCATACGAGATGATCGACCGGTATATCCTCTTTTACAACCACGACCGCATCCAGTACAAAACAGGAATGGCGCCGCTCACGCTCCGCCACTCCTCCTAAAACTCAATATTTTCCTATCAGGGGCTTTTTCTCCTGTCCGTACAATATGGAGCAGTTCAACCTTTTTTCGGTGCCGCGGGGCTTTTGCCGTTTTACAGATCGGGTTGCTGCCGCAGGACGTTTTCCACAACGGCGGCCTGCTCCTCCGCTGTCAAAAGCGGGGTGCGTTCACAGTACATCAGGTATTCCACGTTGCCGTTGGTACCGTGGATAGGCGAGACGATTATCCCACGCAGGTACAGATGGTTCTCCGCCGCCGCGTCCACAAGGCCGTGCAGCAGCGGCGGAAGGACGGCAGGATCCTTGATGATGCCGTTCTTGCCAAGCGCGCGCTGCGGCGCCTCAAACTGCGGCTTGATCAGGCAGACAAACCGGCCGTCCGGCTTAAGGATGCGGTCGACGGCAGGAAAAATTTTTGTCAGGGAAATAAACGACACATCGGTGGTTACCATATCCACCATACCGCCGATTTCGTCCGAGGTGAGATGCCGTGCGTTTGTGCGTTCGAGCACCTTCACCCGCTCGTCGCTGCGCAGTTCCCAGGCGAGGATGCCGTAAGCGACGTCCACCGCACAGACCTTCGCCGCCCCGTGCTGCAGCAGGCAGTCGGTAAAGCCGCCGTTGCTCGCGCCGATATCGCAGACTTGCAGGCCGGTAACATCCAGCTTAAAATCAGCGAGCGCCCGTTCGAGCTTATAACCGGAACGGCTGGCGTATTTTTTCGCCTTTTCCCGCAGCGTGAGCACCGTATCCGCCGGCACCGGCGTGCCGGCCTTATCCGCGGGGATTTCCCCGATAAAAATCCGGCCGGCCATGATCAGGCCGTCCGCCTCCTGCCGGGAAACGCCCAACTGCCGCATTGCCAGTTCATCGAGCCGTATGGTTTCCATCGCGCATCCCTCCGGTCTTCTTACCGGATTATTGTAGCCTGTATCCTGCAGCGTGTCAACCGCCTGTTCCTTACGTCTTGCCGCATGCAAGCGGTTCTGGTAAAATAAACGGGAGAAAAGGAGGGGCAGCATGAACGGCACTCCATACATCCGCGAAATCGCCGGTGCGGACACCGCGCTGCTGATGATTCACGGCATTGTGGGCACACCGGCGCATTTTTCCATGCTCTATCCTTATGTTCCGAAAGTCTGGTCGATTTACAACATGGTGCTGGCCGGGCACGGCGGGAGCGTGGAGGATTTTGCCGCGGCGAATATGGCACGGTGGAAGCAACAGACCGCGGACTGGATTGCCGAACTGAGTCTGCGGTACGAAAAAATTGTGATTGCCGCACATTCTATGGGTACGCTGCTGGCGATGGAGGCCGTATTGCAGCGTCCCGGGCGCATCAGCGGCCTGTTTTTGCTCAACGTGCCGCTGAAGGTTCGGGTCAGGCCGAGGGCGGTAAGCAATGCGTTCAAGGTGATCTTCAACCGTGTTTCCCCCACAGACGACATGGCCCGGGCAATGCAGCAGGCGTACGGCATACGCACGGACGCCCGCCTGTTCAAATACCTGCGCTGGGTTCCGAATTATCTTGCGCTGTTCCGTTTGATCCGGCAAAGCCGGAAACGCTGCGGGCGGATTCCGGTGCCCTGTGTATGCGTTCAGTCCGACAGGGATGAGCTGGTGGCGCCCTCCAGCACAAAATATCTGACGGGAAATCCGCATATAGCTGTGTACCGGCTTGAGCGTTCCGGCCATTTTGGGTATGAGAATAAAGAGCGGGAAATACTCTGTGAGCGGTTTGCAGAGTTTTGCCGCAGCCGGTGAGCGGTCTGGATCAGGGAGGCCTCTTATTCGATGTACGGCTGAAGAAAATAAATTATGAAAGAAAAAAGAAATTTGCGGGATCGTATAGACTTTTGGCAGAAAATATCTTATCATATAAAGATATGAAATCAGGATATACAACAAAAAGTTATCCCGTATCCCTGCGGGTTGCGATAGGAGGCTTGATACATGGAACGGTGGGATTTGCTGGATGAAACCGGACGCCCGACCGGAGAGCGCATGGTGCGCGGGGAGCCGATCCGCCCCGGCCGGTACCACCGGGTGGTGCATGTCTGGGTGATGGACAGCACCGGCCGGCTGCTGATCCAGAAGCGCGCGCCGTTTCTGCGGCTGATGCCCGGCGAGTGGACGGTGACCAGCGGCTCCGCCGTCGCGGGAGAGGACAGCCGCCAGGCGGCGGCCCGTGAGCTTGGGGAAGAGCTGGGCATCCAT
>USCI01000154.1 GCA_900553255.1 uncultured Oscillospiraceae bacterium
CTTACGCCGCATTTGGGCAACTTGCTCTCTGCCAACCAGTTTTTCGACACGCTGAAGCGGTATCGTGTAAAACGATACCGCTTTGCGTATTAGTTGCTCTTCTGTGCGGCGTGGCGCTTGATGGCCTCGAAGCTCTCGGCGCTGATGACATGCTCGATCCGGCAGGCATCTTCAACAGCGTGTTCCCGGTCCACCCCGAGCCGTACCAGCCAGTTGGTCAGCAGGACATGCCGCTCATACACCCGTTCGGCGATCTCCTGTCCAGCCGGCGTCAGGGTGATCAGCCCGTCGCCGTCCATTTCAATGTATCCGTTTTCCCGCAGGTTTTTCATCGCGATGCTGACGCTGGGCTTGGAAAATTCCAGCTTGCCGGCGATGTCGATGGAGCGTACGGCACCTTTCTCCTGCCGGAGCATGAGGATCGCTTCCAGATAATTTTCCGCAGACTCCTGTATTTTCATCGTCTCGCCGCCTTTATTTGTATTTATTTCCATTATAGCATGCCGGACGGGAAATGCAAGCCTCCGGCTGTGAAGCAGGGTAAGGCGGCGATCCGCCGCCTTACCCTGTGCGAAGGGAGGGTCAGAAAGAACCTCTGGTCAGGTCTTCCGCACAGCGGTGGAGGCGTTTCAGGGAATCGATTTGGGCGGCGTGTTGCTGCACGGCCTGCTGCAGCTCCTCCGGCAGCGAGCAATAGAACTGCGCCGCCCTCTCGCTTTGGCGCAGCAGCGCTTCAAGCCCTTTGCGGTTTTCCATAAAAATGACCTCCTTTTCGGACCTTCCGCCGGATCCGCCGGCCGTTTTAGTATGCGGCGGCGGTGGGAAAGTATACGGATTCAGGAATCCAGGAAGACGATGGAAGCATCTTTTTTCAACGCGAGCCGGCATTCCGCTTCCGCGCATTTGGTGATGCCGGCGATCACCGGGCAGGCCGCATGCACCGGAAAATGCGCAAGCGCATACTCATATAGCGGCCCGCTGCCGGGACGGGTCATGCACAGCTCGTAGGCATCGAAGGTGCTGCCGAGTTCCTGCATCATCTTCTGCACAGCTTCGCAGCCGCCCTCCAACCGGAGCGTTACCTCCATCTGGTCTTCCGACTCGGCCGTGACCTTTGCGGCAAATCCGCAGATTCCCGGCTCAATTTTTACCCTGGTCATGTTATCAGCGCCCTTTCCGCATGAAGATAATCTTAATTGTAATCCCTTATGGGGATTTCGTAAAGGGGCAAAAGGCCGCCTATCATGGCTTGCCTTCCGGCGGCGATTGGGGTATACTGAGGACAACAGGGCGTCGGTCCATAAAAGGAAGGGAGCCTGAGCATGAATCCGGAAAATCATGACGGCGCGGCTAACGCCTATACCCGTATTTACGATGTGGTGCGCCGCATCCCGGCAGGCAAGGTGGCCACCTACGGTCAGGTGGCGCTGCTTGCCGGTAATCCCCGCTGGGCGCGTGTGGTGGGGTACGCGCTGCATGTCAATCCCGACCCTGACGGTATTCCCTGCTTCCGGGTGGTCGACCGCATGGGAGGATGTTCGGACGCTTTTGCGTTTGGCGGCAAGGAGCGTCACCGGGAGCTGCTGCGGCGGGACGGTGCTGTGCTGCTGCCGGACGGCCGGGTCGATCTGGCGCGCTGCCAGTGGGACGGAAAAAGCCGGGACTGAATTTGGATAAAGCGAAAGGAGACAAACCGTATGCCGTTTATTTCATCGAAGGTCAGCGTGCCGCTGACGAAGGAGAAGGAACAGGTGCTTAAAACCCGGCTCGGGCAGGCGATCACCTGCTTCCCGGGTAAAACCGAGAGCTTTTTGATGCTCGATTTTGAGGACAACTGCCGGCTGTATTTCCGCGGCGAGGCAGGGCCGGCGGCCTTTATCGAGGTGAAGGTGTTTGGCTCGCTCGAACGAGGCGCCTGCGAGAAAATGACCGCTGTGGTCACCGATATTTTTGCCGCGGAGCTGGGGATCGACCCGGCGCGCATCTATGTTCGCTACGAGGAAACCGAGCACTGGGGCTGGAACGGCGCGAATTTTTGACGGGATAAAGCGGCGGCTTTGAAGCGATGCAAAAGCAGAAAGAGGGGGAGTCTGTGAAAAAGGTGGTTTTGGGCGGGGCCTATATTATCGGCGGGTATATCCGGCCTGATCTTATCGTTTCCTGTGATCGGGCTGATCTTATTCCTGCTGGGCAGGTTTTTGGGAATACGCGGCCTGTACGAGGACAAGGACGAGAACGAATAAAAATCCTGTGTGCCGCAGAAGG
>USCI01000155.1 GCA_900553255.1 uncultured Oscillospiraceae bacterium
ACGCTGGACTGCCGTGCACTGCTGTACCGGGCGGCGTTTTACCACCGCATCCTGCCGGAAGAGCAGGGAAGAGCAATTGTGACCTATGATACCCACATCGAGATCGAGTTTTTCCCCTTTAACTGGATGGAAGATACGGAATAAAGGATTGTGATACTATGAAACGCGAACTGTCGGGCCGTTATCCGGCCCTGCTGCGCGACTATATTTACCGGAAGAGCCAGGAGATGCTGCATCCGGCCGAAGGGCCGCTCAAGCACCCGTTCCTGACGCCGGGCAGCGCCAGCTACTGCAACACGCTGTGGGACTGGGATTCCTGGCTGATGGATGTGGCGCTGCGGCAGGTGCTGCTGGACTGCCCGGAGATGGATGACAGCCAGATTGCCGCGGGGGAAGAGGGCTGCATCCTCAACTTCCTGGAAAGCTGCACGCCGGAAGGGTATATCCCGATTTTTATCCATACGTTCGAGGACGCCGACATGACCGGCGGGCTGGATACCAACATGCATAAGCCCAACCTGGCGCAGCATGCGGCCTTTGTCACCCGCTGCACCGGCAGCGCCGAGTTCATCCGGCCGCATATGGAAACGATTGTGCGGTTTGTGGAGCGGTATTTCCGCGAGTTCCGCCATGCCTGCGGGCTGTTTTTCTGGAAGGACGATTTTGCCATCGGTGTGGACAACGACCCGTCCACCTTTTACCGCCCGAAGAACAGCAGCGGTTCCATCTATCTCAACGCGCTGATGTACCGGGAAATGCTGGCGGTCGCTTATCTTTATGAAAAGCTGGGCGACGGTGCGCAGGCGGTGTGCTGGCACAACCGCGCGGACGAGCTGCGTGCGGCGATTCAGAAGTACTGCTGGGATGAGCGGGACGGCTGCTTCTATTCGGTGGATTTTAACCTCCTGCCGATTGATCCGACGCAGAAGCTGCATTCCGGCCGGCCGCGTCACTGGGACTGCCTGATTATGCGTTTCGGCGTGTGGTCGAGCTTTTTGTCCATGTGGGCGGGTATCGCCACCCCGGAGCAGGCCGAACGGATGGTGCGCGAACACATCACTAATCCTAAAACCTTCTGGGCGGCGTACGGTGTGCGTACGATGTCCAAACTGGAGGCCATGTATTCGCTGGATGCGAGCGGCAACCCCTCCAACTGGCTCGGACCGGTGTGGGGCATCAGCAACTATATGGTGTTCCGCGGGCTGGTGCGGTACGGCTATGAGGAAGAGGCCGCACTGCTTGTGGAAAAGACGGTGGAGCTGTTCGGCCGCGATCTTGAGCTCAATGGCTGCTTCCATGAATACTACGATCCGGATCTGGGCGAGCCGATCATCAATCCGGGCTTCCAGAACTGGAACTGGCTGGTGCTCAACATGATGGCCTGGTACGAGGGCAGGCCGCAGGCAATCGAAATCTGACCGTCTGTACAGATGTAAGCGGGAGGTGACGGCGATGGCGGAAGGAAACACGAAAACCATCTCCACCAACAAGAAAGCGTTTCACGACTATTTTATTGAGGAGTCGATGGAGGCCGGCATTGAGCTGACCGGCACCGAGGTCAAGTCCCTGCGTGCCGGCGGCGTCAACCTGCGGGATGCGTGGTGCAGCATCGACCACGGGGAAATGCTGCTGTGCGGTATGCATATCAGTCCCTATGACCACGGGAATATTTTCAACCGGGATCCGCTGCGGGTGCGCCGGCTGCTGCTGCACAAGCGGGAAATCATGCGGCTGTTCGGCCTGACCAAGCAGCAAGGCTTTACGCTGATCCCACTGTCGGTATATTTCAAGGGCTCGCTTGTAAAGGTGCAGGTCGGCCTGTGCCGCGGCAAAAAGCTGTACGACAAGCGCGAGGATGCCGCCCGCCGCGATATGAAGCGGGAAGCCGACCGCGCACTCAAGGAACGCAACCAGTAGGCGGAAATGAAGAAAAACTGAAAACGGATTTCCGGTCCTGAGCCGGAAAAGCAGCGCCGCAGCCAGAAGGCTGCGGCGCTGCTCAGCGTGTC